>CALFNG010000545.1 GCA_937902985.1 uncultured Myxococcales bacterium | reverse complement strand
CGGCCGCGAGCGCGCGCGCACGCGTCAAGAGGAGCTGGGCGTGGGCGCCGGGCTCCACGGCCCTCGGCAGGCCCGACGCCGCGGCGGCGAGGTCGCGCCGGCTCGGCTCCACCCGACCGACGATGCCCTCGATCGTGCGTTCGATCAGCTCGAACGCGCCGTCGGCGACGCTCAGCTTCTCGAAGATCGCGAGTACGGCGGGACGCTCCGGCGCGAGCTCGAGGGCGCGGGCCGCGCTCTCTGCCGCGCCCCGGGCGTCGCCCAGGCGCTCGGCGAGCACGCGCGCGGTTCGCATCGCGAGGTCGACGCGCTCGGCCTCGTTGGGCACGGCACCGCCGGGGGTCTCGACCGCGGCGTCGGCGAGGCCCGCGTAAAGATCGGGGAGCTCGGGCCAGAGCTCGGCGCGCTCGCAGAGCGCGATCAGCCGCTCGGTCACTTCGCGATCCGCGGGGGCCGCGCGGCGAGCACGCCGGTAGAGGCGACGCGCCAGGTCCTCGTCTTCCGCGGTCTCGGCGAGGCCGCCCGCGCGCTTCCACGCCGCCGCGGCCGATTCGAAGTCGCCGAGGCGCGTCTCGTCGAGCTCGCCGAGCTTGTCGAGCCACCCGATCTGCGCGTGGGGGTCCTGCGTCATCTCCGCGCGCCGCCGGAGCACGGCGCGCGCGAGGTCGGCGTCGCCGAGATGGCCCGCGGCCGCATCGACCGCGTCGACGTGCTCCGGCGCGAGGCCCGGATCTTCGAGGAGGCGCGCGCACTGCGTCCGCGCGCGCTCGTCGTCGCCGTGGGCCGCCGCCACTTCGGCCAGCCGGGCGCGAAGCGCGCGCGCCGCGTCGCCCTCGACGCGGGCGAGGCGATCTTCGAGGAGCGCGCACAGGTCGGGCCAGCGCTCGACGTGCGCGTAGAGCTCGGCGAGGGCGCCGAAGGCGTCGGCGTCGTCGGCGTCGTCGGCCAGCGCGGCGCGGTAGGTGTCGATCGCGGCGAAGGCGTCGCCCAGATCGTGCCACTCGATCGCGCCGATCCGGTGCACGAGCTCTCGCTTCTTCTCGGTGTCGCCGCGCGCGAGGACGGCGCGATAGAGCGCCACGCGCTCGCGAGGGTTGCCCTGGTCGCGCAGGAGGTCGTCGATCCGCGCGAGGAGGTCGCTCGAGTGCGGCTCGAACGCGAGGGCGCGGCGGTAGAGGGCGATCGCTGCCGGGCCGTCGCCGCTGGCCGCGTGCGCCTCGGCCGCGCGCCTCACCAGCGCGCTCAGGTCCGGCGTGGTGACCTCGTGCTCGCCGACGGCCTCTCCGAGGATGGTCGCGCGCCGCCTGGGATCGGTGCCGGCCCCCGCGAACCCGTCGAGCACCTCGAGCCATTCGCGAATCGGCCGCCCCCCGGCCACGGCCTCGACCAGAGCGCGACCGATGAGCTCGAGCGCCCGATTCGCTTCGGCGCCCCCGCCGGCCGCGGCCAGGGCCGTCGCTTCGCGGAGCGAGGCGAGGCGCTCGTCGACGTCGTCGGCGAGCGAGCCCCGGAGCTCGAGGAGCTTCGAGAGCGGCCCGGACGCGCCTTCGCGGCGGTACACGGGCTCGAGCACGCGGCCTGCCGCGAGGCGATGGTCGCCGAGGACCGCCAGCTTCTCGAGCGTCGCGCGCGACGTCCTCTCCTGAGTGTCTAACGCGAGCGCCTCCTGGAACGCGTCGAGCGCGGCGGGCACGTCGCGCAGGCGCACCATCCGCACCGTGCCGAGGCGCGCGAGCACCTCGGCCTGCTCGCGTCCCGACGCCAGCGCCGCGTCTTGCGCGAGCGCCTCGGCGAGGTCGGCCCACCGGCGCTGCCCCTCGAGCAGGGGGAGCACGAGGGCGAGGACGTCGCGCGCCGGACCGAACCGATCGACGAGCACGCGGCAGGTGGCGACCGCGGCCGCCGAGTCCTTGGTCTCACGCGCACGGACCTCGGCCGCGCGCAGCAAGAGGGCTCGCGCCTTCGGCACGTCGACCGTGTCGAGGGCGCGCTCTTCCAGCAACCGGGCGTGCTTCTCGGGATCGCCGCTGGCCTCGTAGAGCGGCGCGAGCGCTTCGAGCGCCCGCCCGCGGGCCGGGGTCGAGAGGAGCCGCTCGTAGGCCGCGATGGCCCGGGGTATCTCTTTGAGCTTCGTCGCCAGCTCCGCCAGCTCTTCGTCGACACGGGCGCGTCGCTCGTCGTCGGGCTCGACGCCGACGATGCGCTCGAGGACGTCGCACAGACTCCGCGCGTCCTTGTCGCGCTCCTGGATCTCGCGGAGCGCGTTCGCCGCGAGGAGCACGGCGTCGGGCTGCGCGTCGGTCGACGCGAGCACGCCGGCGAGCGTCGCCTTCGCGCGCTTCACCTCGCCGCCGCGGAGGAGCATCTCGCCGAGCTGGGCGCTCGTCTTCGCCTTGACCGCCGGGTCCCGGACCGTGGCGAGCACGCGCGCGAGCGTCTTCGCCGCGTCGGCGTAGCGCGCGAGCTTGGTGGCGAGCGCGCTGTAGCGCGCGCGGAGGTCGTCGTCGGTCGCGTCGATCGCGAGCGCCTGCTCGAACGCGTCGAACGCTCCGGCGTCGTCGCCGAGGCGCTCGCTCTTGAGCCGCCCGAGGCGCGCGAACAGCATGGCGCGCTTGGGGCCGCGCGTCCCGTCGAGCTCGAGGGTCAGGTAGCGGACCACGTCTTCGGGGGTGCCGTACGCCTCGCAGGCAGTGGCCAGGGCGGCCGCGGCGCGCCCCGCGAGGCCCTTGATGACCACGAGCTTCTGCGCCACTTTTCGCGCGCCCTCGTGCGCGGGATCGAGGGCGAGCAGCTGCTCGACGTGCGGGAGCGCGCGCTCCGGCTCCTGGAGTCGATCGGCGTAGAGCTCGACGATCCGCCCGAGCAGGTTACGGCGTCCCTCGTCGCTCGGCGGCGGCTCGGCGGAGAGCGCCTGCTCGTTCAGTCTCACGACGTCGCGGAACCGGTTGGCGCGGACGTAGAGCGCCTCGAGCCGCGAGCGCGCGTCCTCGTCGCCGGGCTCGAGCCGGAGGATGCTCTGGAGGAGCTCGATGACGCGCGCGCGCAGCGCGTCGTCGACGTCCTCGAGGCCGCCGGCCTCCGTGAGGAGCTCGGCGGCTCGTCGCAGGAGCGGGACTTGCTCGCCGCGGGGCCGTTGCTGCGCGGCGGCCGAGCAGATCTCGGCGAGCTTCTTCGGCTGCTTGTGCTTCGTGAGGAGCTCGTCGAGCTTCGCGAACGCGGGCGCGTGACCCGGCGCCAGCGCCAGGCAGCGCTCGAGATAGGCCACGGCGCCCACCTCGTCGCCGAAGACATCGCCGAAGAAGCGACCCGCCTGGTAGAGGAACTCGGCGGCGATTGCGGGCTGCGCCGTTCGCAGGCGCTTGCCCTGCGACACGCTCTCGAACGCGAACCCGACCTCGCTTAGCCGATCGTCACGATGGGCCGCCTCGTGCAAGTGCTCCCACGCGTCCGGCGCGAGCGCGCCGCGCGAGAGCGACGCGAGCATGGCGTCGACGAGGGACTCTTCGTTGTCGACTTTCGCCTCGAACGAGAAGGCGGCCCCTGACTGGCCCGTGCTTCCCCGAGGCGGTTGGTGTTGCATGGCAAACCTTGGCGAGCTTGGGTGGCGCCGCGCGGCGGCAAATACTCCGCCCGGACCTCTCACAGTATCTCGGACGCTCGGCCTTTTGCCAAAAGAAGCGCGTTCGATACCGCCTCTGTCCGGCCACCGCCTCTGGCGCACGGGTCCACACGGGTCCACGGCCCACCGGGCCCACGGGCCTTCGGGCTTACGGGCCTTCGGGCTTATGGGCCTTCGGGCTTATGGGCCTTCGGGCTTATGGGCCTTCGGGCTTATGGGCCCACGGGCCTTACTGGTCCACGGCCCGCGCCGCGGGCGCGTTTGGCTCATGGCGTAAGTTTATTTGCCGAATGTGTGCGAAGGCGCCAGGTGTAACCTGAGAACCGCATGAACCTTGCATCGCTTGCCGAGCAAAATCTCGCTCAATACGGCGAGTACGAACGGCTCGTCTTCGAAGGAAAGACGCTCACCAACCTCGATTTGCACGAGGCGAGCTTGCGGCTCGCGGGCGCGCTGGTCGAGCTCGGGTGCCGCCCTGAAGACCGGGTCGTGCTCATGATGCCGAACGGGCCCGAGGTGCTGGTCGCCTACCCGGCCATCTGGCGCGCGGGCCTCGTGGTCGTTCCCGTGCTCTTCGTTCTCGAGGCCCGCGAGCTCGCGTACATCGTGCGGAACTCGGCCGCCAAAGCCGTTATCACTTCGCTCGAGGTCCTCCCGAAGGTGCTCGAAGCGATCGCGTCGCTGGGCGACCCCGGCGAACCCGGTGAACCAGCCCGAGCCGCGCCCTACAGTGGTTTTATCGCCGGCGCGGGCGTGCGCGTCATCGTCGCCGGCGCCGAGGCCGACGTGCCGCCGGGCTGCCTGTCTTACGACGCGCTCGTTCGCTCGAGCCGCCCCCTCACGGCGATGGTGCCCCGTGAAAACGGCGACCTCGCGACCATTCTCTACACGAGCGGGACCACGGGCGCGCCCAAGGGCGTCGTGCAGACCCATCACAACCTCTACTCGAACGCGCTCAACGCCTGGAACAGCAGCAGCAACCGCGACCGGACGGAGAGGGTGCTGCTGGTGCTGCCGCTCGCGCACACCTTCGGCCTCAGCGCGCTCGTGTCCGGATACCTCTTCGGCGTGTGCGGCGTCTTGATGCGCTGGTTCGACCCGGAGAAGGCACTCGCGCTCATCGAGCGGCACAAGATCACGTACATGGCAGGCGTGCCGACGATGTTCGTCTTGATGACGATGCACCCCAACGCCAGCCGATACGACACGTCGAGCGTGAAGCGATGGCTGGTCGGCGCCGCGCCGATGCCGATGTCCCAGCTCCGCGAGTTCGAAGGCAAGTTCGGGGGAACGATGTACGTGGGCTACGGCCTCAGCGAGGCGAGCCCCAGCGTGGCCTCCGAGCGCGACGACTTTCCGCGCAAGCCGGGTTCGACCGGGCGGCCGCTCGCCGGCGTCGAGGTCAAGATCGTCGACGAAGACGGGAGCCAAGCGCCGGACGGCACGGTCGGGGAGATCTGCGCCCGCGGTGACAACATCAGCCCCGGGTACTTCGAGAACCCCGCCGCCACGGCCGAGACCTTCCGTGACGGCTGGCTCTACACGGGCGACATGGGCTACCTCGACGAGGACGGGTATCTGTTCGTCGTCGAGCGCAAGAAAGACCTCATCATTCGCGGCGGGCTGAACGTGTATCCGAAGGACGTCGAGGACGTGATCTACCGGCACCCCGCGGTGCTCGACGCGGCCGTCGTCGGCGTTCCCGACCTTCGCATGGGCGAAGAGGTCTGCGTCTACGTCGTTCCGCGGCTGGGCGCGCACCTGACGGGCGACGAGATCGTGGCCCATTGCCGGGCGAGCCTCGCGAAGTACAAGACCCCCCGGTACGTCGAGTTCGTCGCGGACCTCCCCCGGACGAGCCTCGGCAAGATTCAAAAGAAGGAGATCCGCAAGATGGCCGCCGCCCGGTTCGGGAACGTCGGACCGTCATGACGACGCGTTCGTTCGCGGTGCTCGGCTACAGCGGCCTGGTGGGGAGTCACCTCGCGAAGATGCTTGCGGGGGATCCGCGGTACGCCCGCGGCACCCTCGTCGGCAGGCGCGCGACCGGGGCGCTCGGAGCGCCGCACGTGAGCGAGGTCCTCGTCGACTTCGATCACCCGGAAGGGGCCCGGCGGCATCTGGCCGCCGACGATGTTTATTGCTGTCTCGGCACCACCATCAAGAAAGCGGGCTCGCAGGCCGCGTTTCACAAGGTCGACTGCGACATCCCCGTGGCCATGGGGCGCGAAGCGCGCGCGGCCGGGGCCACGCAGTTTCTCATCGTGACGGCCGTGGGCGCCGACCCGTCGAGCCGCGTCTTTTACAGCCGCGTGAAGGGCGAAGCCGAGGCCGGCCTCGCGGCGCTCGACTTTCCCGCCGGGCTGAAGGTGTTCCGCCCGTCGCTCATCGTCGGCGAGCGCAGCGAACGGCGCCCCGCCGAGAGCATCGCGATGGCGCTGATGAGCGCGACGCGCCCGCTCTTCGCAGGGGGCCTGGCGCGGTATCGCGCGATCGACGCCGAAGAGGTCGCGCGCGCGATGCACCGGGCTGCGTTCTCCGCCACGGCCCCCGGCGTTCACGTCTACGAGGGGCAGTCTCTGTTTGCTCTGGCCTGAGCGGCGGTCTTTCCGGAGAGGAGATTGGCCGCAGAGAGCGCAGAGGGCGCAGAGGGGAGGGGTTGGTGGCCTCGGGGTCACGATCGCGGTGGTGGACCGGCCGTCGCGGGCAGGGGCTCGCGCTCGACGGGCGAGGGCTTGGATTCGCTGGACGGACGCTTGGTAGTGGGTCAGTCTGAGTTTTCCTGACGCGTGGCGTCAGCTGCATCGACGGCCAGGCAGGACGCATCGTTCTCTGCTGACCACTTACCGTCTTGGGCGCATATATACGTCACACCAGGGCATTCTCCTATTGTGGCCATTGCGCCCGGATTCGAACACGGGCACAGTTGGCTGCCGTCAGATTCACCGGGGCACGAGTTGGGGAGCGTCTCCCCTGGGCAGGCACCGTACGGATGCGAGCCCGATCCGCATGGGCCGGTGTTGCAGCCTGCTCCGAGGACGATGACTGGGGTGGAGATTGCGGCGAGGGTAACCGCGATCCAAGACAAGTTTTTCATGCGCACATGCTGAAGCGCGGCCGAGCGCTGCGCAATGGGCCTCGCTACGCGCTCGCAGCGTTGACGCGCTTCACGGAGCCCCACGCTTTCGCGACCGGCTTCGGCATGAGCGCGACGAGCTCGTCGAGTTCCCACACGTGATCCGAGAGCCCCGCGGCCATCGCCGGGGTCACGCGAAGCGTCTGGTGCACGCGGCAGAAGTTGTAGTGCATAAAGTGGAGCGCGACCGCGTGCTCGAGGTTCGCGCACTTCTTTGAAAACGCGTTCGTGAGGCGCGTGAAGCGACGCATCGACATGCGCATCGTGAGGTTCTGGCGCTCGACATAGGACGTCGACACGTGCGCCATGTCCGGCTCGCCCATCATGGGGCGCATCTCGATGCCGATGCACGCGGGCGGGCTGTAGCGACCCGCGCCCGCGGGCGTATCGCCGAAGAGCTTGATCAGCATCGCGTAGTCGATGTTGGACGGGCCGAACGTGTCGGCGATCGCGTTGATGTACGCCTTGAGGCCGTCCGTCGTGAGCTGCACGCGGGTCTCGATGCGTGCGGCGAGGTCGCTCATGAACTCGAAGGCGCAACCGGCATCGCGCGTACCGACGTGGTAGCCGGCGATGAGCTTCGTGTCCGCGTCGATCGCGGTCCATGTCCACACGGAGCCGATGCCGTACTTGCCCTGCTCGTCGGGCAGCACGTTCTTGTCTTTGGCGCCGACGAAGGACCAGATCTCGTCGCACTGCACACGCTGACACTTCAGGCCGCGCACGTTCGCGTCGTGGAACTCGCGGCAGGCCCCGCCGAGATCGGCGAGGAGCTTCAGCACGGTGCCCTTCGCAACGCCCGTCATGCGGCACGTCGCGCGGATCGAATTTCCCTCGTCCGTGCAGTTCGGTCGCTCGAACCGCGAGTCGAAGGCCTCCCCTCAGAGGGGACGCGCTCGTCCTCGATGGACGGGCGGTGGTCCATGCAGTTTGGTCGCTCGAACCGCGAGTCGAAGGGCTTCCCCTCGGCGCCCAAGGGCCTCCCCTCCGAGATGAAGCGCCTCGCCTGCGGGGCACAGGTCGTTCTTGAATGGGCACTGGTCGGTTTTGAAGTCGCGCGAGGCGCCGCGTCATGTGACGGCGCCCGCACCCGTGGCTAGGCTACGTCGGGTGACGGCTCGCGCGCCCCGCCCGATCACCACCAAGACCTTCGCCTGGTTCGCCGCGGACCTACTCTTGTCCGCCGCCTTCTAACCTCGTCGTCACTTGGCTGTTTCCGTGCCCTCCATGGACGACGACGTCTCGATTCAAGAGCCCCAGAGGGCCGTCGAGCATCTTCACGGAGCCGACGCGCTTCGTCGAAGCCGTCGAGGTGGAGAGGTGGAGAGGTGGACGAGCGGTTCAACGGCGAGATCGTCTGGCAAGGCACCGTGAAGGTCTTCTCGCTGGCGGGGCATCCGAGCGGAGCGACTCGGACCACCGCTTCGATTAGGGCGGCGAGCTCAGGGCTCGTCGAATACGGTCGGCATCCGATTTCTAGGCGGGGAACGCCGCACCAAAGAGCTCGATGGTCGGCGTCGCGGTGGCTGCATTCAGCCTCACGCGCACCTGCCCCATGCGGCCGGCGCGCGGTCGGAAATCACGAGCGACCTCTCGAATGGTTCTTTCCACCATCGGATCCCCAAGCGTCGCGCGGGGCGCGCGAGGCGAAGTGCAGTAGAGACGCTTTGTATGCTGCTTCATACGGGCCAAGTCTTCCGGAGCAGGCAACGTCTTTCGACCTCGCGCGAATGGCGTCACGATGGCAATCGGATCCTGTGGCAACAGCGCGCCTGTCCACACCCCGCTGTGGTAGGCGTTCTCGGAGCCGTGGTGCGGGACTTTGAAGACATGGACCCGCTCCGCGGGTAGCGCCACCGTCTTGAGCACTGCCTCCCAACCAACGTTAGAGCCAGAGCCGTTCTCAAGATCCGCGCCGAGCAAGCATAGAGCATTTCCAAACCGCACGCACAACACGAGTGACGTCTCGTTAGGTTCCACGCTCACTGCGGCACGCCTTGACTCTCCGAGCTTCGGGAGCAACGAGGCAATCTCATGGAGCCCGCGAGACAGAGTCGCCGACGACGGACTCAATGCAACGACTTCGCAGGCGGGCGCATCATTTGTCGCAGGACGTCGGTATAAGATGTAATCCGCACGCGCCCACTCCGGGCCTACGGTCTCTTTCCGTGCACCTGCCTCGCGTCGCGAAAGCAAAATTTGCATGATTTTTGCGAATTCTTCGACGCCCGTTGATTCGCGAGTTCTCATGTTTAGGTCGCGACTGGCACCAATGAACTCCTTGAACTCATCTCGCTGAAAAGCGGCGGAACAGACAAATCTGGCACCAGTTGCCGCGGCGAGAATGCGGCTAGAGCGCCGAATGGGTTGAACCTCCTGTGATTTCGGACGGTTGCGATAGGTCGTCCGCGAGGCATTGGCGGTTATGACTCGTTTCTTCGCAAAGTGCCGGACGACGACCGCAGGCAAGTTCTCGGGATCACGTCGAAATCATCATGATCGATGCTCTAGCTCCCTTCATGTGATCGTCATGCCAATGTGACACGACCAATTGCTTGACGTGAGTTGCTATATTCACATTCAGATCATGTAGGTAGCCGATTACAACGGGCTCTCGAGTCGCGGGATCGATGCAAGAGTCGACGACAAGCCAATCGCCAAGGCCAAGATGTACCGCGAGACATTCGCCTACGCCGGGGCCAAACAGCGAGACTTCAAGCTCGTCAGGCTTAGGAGCGTCAAACAATGTCATTCGGACTTGAATAGGTCATCGAACTCGTGCGCTCGCTTCTGAGTCCGTGCGATATCTGCGCGCGACCAAGTCGGGAGGCGACGAAATCGGATCGTCGACACGCGCTCGCGCGTACCGGCGCGAGTCTTGTAGCCGATGGTCCAGTAGAGGACTGCACCTTCTTTCAGAAGAGGAAGGTCATCTTCAGAGATCTCCTCCGCTGAAAGCACTGCCTCGTACTCGAGTGCGTCCTCCCGGACGAGATCTCGGAGAACGACGCTGAACTCGTCGCCGCCTATGCTCGTAACCACGCCCTCCCACTGCTGACGCACGTCGTACCAGTAACCGAGGGACGTCGGGTCAGGCAATCGCACGACGTGGTCGACAGGACGATCCGCGCGCGGCTCGACGCTACCAATCGATGCAACTTTCGGCCACCACGTCCCCCTTACCGAGGTCCCCTGCGCGTTGGTCGACGGCACCGCTCTCGCTGGGCCCGTCGTGAGCTCGAGCGGCAGGCGCGGAGCGAAGGACCCGACGATGACGCTAGGGTGATCGGTATGGCGCACAGAGAGAGTGTTGGCCTTCGATGCGCGTTGTTCACCCGCGCCGGGCGAAGGCTTTACGTTACCGGGCACGAGAGGTTCAGCCCGTTCAGACGCGCCATAAGAAAGACGCTGTTCAAGCGGCACCGACGCCATCATTTCGGTTTTTCCTTCGTCGCACGCTCGATGAGCGCTTCGATGCCCGCGCGCGCTTCCCGCATGACCCGATCCCAGTCAGTGCGGATCCGGCCGACAAAGTATGAGGTGTTGTCGCCCGAGACCTTTTGATCCGGCCAATATTCGCAGTTCACTTCAACGAACGCGGTGTGGGCGTGCTTCAATGAAGGCTCGACGCGGAAGAACCGTCGTCCCGGAACGCGGTCCGTGCGCTCCCCCTCCATCAGAACAGCCCGCAGACCTGGCTTCTCGAGGATGTTGGCCCAAGGCTCTTTGGGGACGATGAGATGGCCCAGACCGTGCCATGCTCCATCGTCAAGGAGGTCCACTTGCATGGCGCGATTCAGACCAAGCGCCGTGGTGGGCGTTTGCTCGAGCAACTCGAACGTCCCCACCACGAGGTCTCGCAGAGGCCCTTGGCAGGCAGGGTCTTCGGTTGTAGCTACAAAGCGGTCCCGCGTGACCGAGACCTGAAGCCACCCCGCGCGGAACTGAGCGAGTTCGGGGTGGACCATCTCGATGGCGGCTGCCGTTGCCTCGGACTCGCGAATTAGGCCCTTCGCCGCAAACCACGCGGGCTGGAAGATCGCTGGGTTGAAGTTCCCGCGCAACACGATCGCGAACTGATCCTCGTGAACCTTCGGCAAGGGCATCGGCCTAAGCTTGGTTGATACCGCGGTCTCCTTGGTCATAGCCATCCGCTTCGCTTTCACGTACCACTGCTTACAGTGTGGTAGCATGACCTTTGGTGCAGCGCTTGAGGGTGACGCTCGAGACGCAAGGGGTCAGTTTTCAAAACGGGTGAGCAGGCGCATGCGAGCGTCCTGACCAGCCTCGTTGAAGCGTCGCGCGCGATCCTGAGCCTGCTCGTTCGCGTCTGCGAAGGCTGCGCGGCTCTCCTGGACGAGACGATGCGGGACCTGAGGTGCGAGCGCCTCGAGATCGACGATCTCTGGGCCTTCGTACAGAAGAGCAGCGCAACGTGAAGAAGGACGAGGACGCGTGGCGCGTGAGCGATACGTGGACGTACGTGGCGATCGACGCGACGACGAAGCTCGTCCCCTGCTTTCTCACCGGCATGCGCAACGCACAGACGACCAACACGTTCATCGCCGATCTCGCCGCGCGCCTCGCTACCACGTGCAGATCTCGACGGACGGCCTCCGTATGTACGTCAAAGCCATCGGGGCGCGTTCGCGGATCGCGGCGTCGACTATGCGCAGACCGTAAAGGAGTACGATGCCGAGGCCGCGGGCCCAGGTAGGTACTCGCCGCCGACATTCGCCTGCTCTTCGGGCGTCAGATCGGACGACCGGCGCGTCGCCGTCGTGCACAGGGTCTTTCTCCAGATCTCCGGCTTGATCAGGATCGTCATGCGGCAGATCTTGGGGCCGGCGCGCTCTCTCGGGGTGTGTCATTTTCAAAACCGACCAGTACCCCTGCAAGGGCACTGTCGCTTTGAACGGTCATCGCCGCTCTCACGGTTAGTGCGCCCAACGTGCGCCCCCCCCTTCTTCCCTCTGCGCCCTCCGCGGCTCTGCGGCCAATCTCTCTCTCTCCTCACTTCGTGCGAGCCGTCGTCGAGTGATAGACCCGCGTGATCTCGGCCTCGTCGAGGAAGCCGACGATGCGTCCGTCCGGGCCGAGGACGACGATCTCGCGCAGGCCATGCTCGAGAATGACCTCGAGCGCTCGCTGCAAGCTGTCGGTGTCGTTCACGCTCACGGGGGGCACCATGAGGTCGTGGGCGATCGTGAGCGAGCTGCCGTCGGGGTTCGCCGCCATCATGCGGAGCACGTCGCTGAGCACGAGCCCGACGACCTTGCCGTCGTCTCCCACGACCGGAAAGACGTCTTGCCACGCCACCGCGGCGGCTTTCTCGATGACCTCGTGGGCCGGCGTGCGCATCGTGAACGTCGCGTACGGCCGGTCGCGCACGAGCACGTCCCCCACGCGCACGCCGGTGAGCACGTCGAAGATGAGCTCGTCGCGGTGCGCGGGCGACTCGCGCTTCGTCGCCACCTGGGCGTGGTAAAGGCTCCGGTTGCGGAGGGCGACGAACGCGATGCCCTCGGCGAACATCAGCGGAACGAGCAGGTCGTAGCTGCCGGCGAGTTCGCACGTCATGACGAGCGACGCGATGGGCACGTGCGCGAGGCCCCCGTAGAACGTGCCCATCCCGACGAGGGCGAACGCGCCGGGATCGATGCGCGGATCGTGCAAGAGCAGCTGCGCGGCGCGCCCGAACGCGCCGCCGAAGAGGCCCCCGATGACGAGCGACGGACCGAAGTCGCCCGCGCTCCCGCCGGTGCCCACGGTGAAGCAGGTCGCGACGATCTTCACGACGCCGAGCAGCGCGAGGAGCTCGGCGCCGCGCCACCCGAGCGGGAACCACTCGGCGCCCGCGATCGCGAGCTGCGCCGCGCCGTAGCCGCCCCCGAGGATGCCGAGGCCCTGACCGGGCTGACCGAGGCGCGGTCCGATGAGGACGATGACCGGCGTGGCGACCAGGCCGAGCGCGAGCCCGCCCAGCCCCGGCTTGCACCAGCCGGGCACGCGCAGGCCGGCCGTGATCTTCTGGACGCTCCGCATCGAGGCCAGGAACGCGCTCGCGACGATCGAGACGACGACCGCGAGGATCGCGTAGAGCGGCAGATGCTCGGGGACGAACGGGTACGTCTGCGCGTGGGCGAAGAGCGTGCGCTCGCCGAAGAAGGCGATGAACGTCGAGTAGCTGACGACGCTCGCGAGTACGGCCGGGATGAGCGCGTCGGTCTCGAAGTCGTCGCGGTGCAGGATCTCGACGGCGAGGAGCGCCGCGCCGAGCGGGGTCCGGAAGACCGCCGCCATGCCCGCGGCGGTCCCTGCGACGAGCAAGATGCGCCGCTCGCGGTCCGTGACGCGGAGCACCTGGCCGACGAGCGAGCCGATCGCGCCGCCCATCTGCATCGTCGGGCCCTCCCGCCCGCCGGAGCCGCCCGAGCCGAGCGTCAGGATCGAGACGACGGCCTTCGTGACCGACACGCGCTTGCGCACCAGGCCGCGGTGCTGGTGGAAGGCGTCGATGATCGCGTCGCTTCCGCCGCCGAGGGTCTCGGGGGCGAGCCACGTCGAGATCGCGCCGGCCAGCAGCGCGCCCGCGGCCGGGAAGAACAGGAGAAGCCACGGCCGGAACACCGCCGGCCTGGAGCGCTCGCCGAGGATGCCCTCGCCCGCCGCGCGGAGCGGGACATACCCCGTGAGCGACTCGAGCCCGATGCGCTGCACCGCCTCGACGCCGGCGAAGAACAGCGAACCGAGGAGGCCCGCGGCGGCGCCGACGAGCGCCGCGTGGAGGAGCACGCGGCCCAGGATCTGAAACTCGATGGGCCGCGGCGTCGCTCCGAGCAGGCGCTTCAACGCGAGGAGCCGTCGCATCGCGGGACGCTCGCGCGTCGTCTCGGGCGCCATCTCGGGCGGTCGGCCGTGCATCGCTCGCTCGCAGACTAGCGTGCGGCGCGGTCGGAATCCGGCGTCACGCGCATGACGGCGACGCCGGCGTTCGCCGCGGCCGCGTCGTCGCGCGCGTCCGCCGCGCGAAAGACGATCGCCCCGGCGGCCTCGTGCCCGACGAGCTTGCGTCGCCAGGTCGCCACGTACGCGGCGCCGTGGGCGCGGGCGGCGCCGGCGATCACCGTCCACGTGGCGGGGTCGTCGATCCAGTGGCGATCGAAGCGCCGGCGGTCGAGGCCGCTCAGGATCTCGAGCGTCGCGTCGTCGCAGAAGATTGGCGCGTCGTTCGGGACCGTTCTCAGGTAGGCGCCGAGGGCCACGCGCTCGGGCCAGCCGCGCTCGATGGCGCCTCGCCAGAAGCCCATCCACACGTCGAGCATCACGAAGAGCCCGGCCAGCGTCCCGAGCGCGAAGACCAGCGCGATCCCGCGAGCGACGAACGGTCGGGCGCGGCGGCCGGCGCGGCGGCCGACGAACTCGAGCCCGACCGCGAGCCGCTCGGCGATGACCGCGATCCCTTGCGCCGCGAACGTCGCGTACAGAGGGACGACAGCGACGAAGTGGCGATCGAGGCCGAGCGACGATCGCTGCACCCACGTGAGCGACACGAACGCCAGGCCCGCCGCGAGGATCAGCACGAAGCGCGCGCCCTGCTCGCGCCAGGCGCGCGCCACGCCGAACGGCGCGAGCACGGCGACGGGCCCGAGCACGCGGACCGCCACGAAGGCGGGGTAGTAGAGGGCGTCGGTCGCGAACCCGACGACGCCGCGCGACGCCTTGTCGGCGACGGCCTGGCTCGCGAACTCGTGCGTGTCGCCCAGGAAGCCGAACCAGCGCCCGTCGACCGGCCGGCGCAGCACCGCCCAGGCGAGGATCGGCAGCACCGGCAGCGCGACGACCAGCCAGCGGCGCGCC
>CALFNG010000544.1 GCA_937902985.1 uncultured Myxococcales bacterium | reverse complement strand
CGTCTGCGTCTGCGTCTGCGTCTACGGCGGCGGCGTCTGGCGCGTCGCCTTGGTCACGCGATTCCGACCGGCGTGCTTCGACGCGTAGAGCGCGCGATCGGCGGCGGCGATCAGCTGCATGCCGGGCTCGGGCAGATCCTGGAACGACGCGACGCCGATGCTTATCGTGACGGGAATGCGCACGCCCTGAAACAGAATGACCAGGGAGGCGATGAGCTCGCGAATCCGCTCGCCCAGGATCGCGGCCTTGTCGACGTCGGTCTCGCGGCAAAGGATGGCGAACTCTTCGCCGCCGTAGCGCGCGAACAGGTCTTCGATGCGGAGCGTGCCGGAGATGCAGCTCGAGAGCGCGACGAGCACATGGTCTCCCGCCAGGTGACCGTGAGCGTCGTTCACCTTCTTGAAGTGGTCGGCGTCGAGCATCAGCAAGGACAGCGGCGACTTGTGCCGGTGCGCGTAGGCGATCTCGGTCGGCAGGCGGTCGAGGAAGTAGCGCTTCGTGTACGCCTTGGTCAGCCCATCGTGAAGGGCCGCTTCGTACATCTTGTGCTGAAAATTTTCTTCGAAGTGGTCGGCGAACATGAACTTGAGAATGGTGACCGAGCCCACCTGGATCTTGTCGCCGTCTTGCAGGGGGGCCGTGCGCTGGACGCGCCGGCCGTTGACGAGGGTGCCGTTGGCGCTGCCCAGGTCCTCGATCGAGATCAGGCCGGCCGTGTTGACGACCTTGGCGTGACGCCGGGAGACCCCGTCGTCTTGCAGTCGCACGGCGGCGCCGTGCGCGCGCCCGATGAGGGTCTCGGATTCGCCGACCGGGAACATCTGGCCGAGGTTCTGGCCGGCGAGCACGATGAGGTACGCCCGATCGCGCCGGCTCTGGGCCCTCAGAAGCTCGCTATCGAGGCGCCCGGTCTGCGTGCGCGCTTCATCGGAATACGAGATGACGTGGGGGCCCGACGGCTTCGACGGCTTCCGTTTTTCGGGGGGCCCCACCTTACACGCTCCAGACGACGCCGGGAAAGGGCCTGCCGGGCCTTGCGATCAGGTACCCTTGCAGGAGATCGCAGCCGACCGCGCGAAGGACGTCTCGCTCGGCCACCGTCTCGACCCCCTCGGCGACCACGAGCATGTTCAGCTCGTGCGAGAGGGCGGTCATCTTGTCGATCACCCGCCGCTTCACGGGGTTCTTGTCGACGTCGCGCACGAGCGACATGTCGAGCTTGACCACCTCGGGCTCGAGGGTGGCGAAGGTGGTGAGCCCCGCGTAGCCCGCGCCCAGATCGTCGACCGCCAGCCGGAACCCCATCGTGCGAAGGCGCGCCACCCGGGTCCGCAGATCGGAGATGTCGTCGAGAGCGGCTCTCTCGGTGATCTCGAGAACGACGGTCGAGGCCATGAGCGCGAGCGGCGACATGCGGTCGAAGAGCGTCGGATCCGTGAGGTCGTTCGGGTGCAGATTGACGAAGAGCGTCGCGCCCTCGGCCCTCGCCATGGGCACCACCGTGATGGACCGCACGGTCCTCCCGAGCTCGTGCATCCTGCCGAGGCGCTCGGCCGCTTCGAGAATGGCGCCGGGGTTCGGCAGCGTGGGCTCGTCGGCGCGAAGGAGCGCTTCGTACCCGAAAATCGAGCCGTCGGCCGCCCTCACGATCGGCTGGTAGGCCATCCACGCCACGCGCAGCGCGCGGTCGAAGCTCGCCTCGAGGCCGGCTCGATCCGCCGCAAGAACGGACGATTGACCGACGAGCGAGAGCGCCTCTCGCTTCAACCGGGCCATCTTTCGAACGGCCACCGCCCGGTGCACGCTGTCTTGCAGCACGTCGAGGTCCACCGGCTTGGGGAGATACTTGTACGCGCCGTAGTCGATCGCCTCGATCGCGCTCGCGATGTCGGGACCCGCGGTCATGAGAAGGACCGGCACGTCGAGATCGTGCTCGCGCACGGCGCGCAGGAGCTCGAGCCCTCCCATCTCGGGCATGTTGAGGTCACTGATGATCGCGTCGACCGACGCGAGGTCCGCGATCCAGCGCGTGGCGTCGCGCCCGTTGGTCGCGACGACGACCTCGTATCCGGCGCGTTCGAGGAACCGCGCGAGGGCGCGGCGAAGACCCTCGTCGTCATCGACGAGCAGCAATCGACCTTTGCTCGGCGCGCTCATGTGCGGGCACCCGTTTCGCGCGCGGACCTGCGGTTCTCGGAGGGCACACGAAGAGCGTCGGACGGGCGACGCTCCGAGTCAACGCCCCTGCAACTAGCCCACCTCTACCCTCACGGCGACCTCGACCTCGCGAACGGCGCACGACGAGCCACGACAGACCACGACGCGCACGCGCCCGCTCAGGTCGCCTGCGCCCTTCGCGCGGGCGACCACGGCGAACGACCATCGCCACAGGCCTGGCTCTCGCACGGACGCGTCGTGCGCTCCGATGCGACCGCGGAGCGCCGTGGCGAAGGGAGGTACTCGAAGGAGCACGACGTCTCCCCATGCGATCGACTCGCCGGGCTCCACGCGAGCCTCGACCTCGCAACGAACGCGCCCCGGATCGGCGACGCGGTCGCAGGTCAGGAGGGCGCGCAGATCGCTGGCGTCGCCGGCGTCGCCGGCGCGAGCGACGCGAGCGAGGGCGCCGCTGCCCAGCGCGCACGCAGCGGCGATGGAGGCCACGGCACCGACGGTGAAAACGCGGCCGGCGCGGGCCCGGGCCGCTGGCGTGTATCGCATCAGTTCGCGAATGCTAGCGTAGAACGCGATGGTGGCAGCAGACCTGGGAACGGCCGGCGTGGGGTCCCTCGGCGTGATGCACTTTCGACGGGTCGCGCGAGGGGTGGCGCTCGCCGCCGCCGCGGCGTGCGCCATCGGCTGCGATCGCTCGGGACCGCTCGCCGACCTCGACGCTGGCTGGACGATCACCCCCTCGGCCGCCGGGGGCGATCAGGTCGGCGCGCGCGACGCGGGCCCCTCGCGCGACGCGGGCCGGCGCATGCCGCCGCGACCCGTGCCGATCACGAGCCCCACGGTGCGCGTGACGATGCCGATCGAAGTGCAGCTCCAGGCCATTCAGTACATGGCCGCGATGGAGGCGCCCCAGCCCGACGATGGGCCCGCCGAGGCGGCGTACGCGCAGTCGATCGCCGCGAGCCTCGCCTCCGCCGGCAAGACCGACGTGGGCGCCGGCGGCCGGCGCATCGAGATCGCGGTCGCGAAGGGCTGCGACGCGTCGATGCCGAAGCAGGCGATCGCGCGCCACACGGCAGCCTCGTTGACGACCCTGCTCGCCCACGGGGTCCTCGTGGTCCGCTGCAGCGACCACGAAGTGCAGTGCCTTCAGAGCACCCGCGACGCCGACGACGTGCTCTGCACGCACAAGTGACGCGGAGAGCGTGAGCGTGCGAGCGTGCGAGCGTGACCAAGTCACCCGTCGCGAGGTTGGCTGTTCGTGGCCAGGCTCTTGATCGTCGCCACGAGCTCCTGAGGCTCGATGGGCTTCGCCATGTGAACCTGGTAGCCCGCGAGCATGGCGCGCGTGCGGTCTTCGGAGCGAGCGAACGCGGTGAGCGCGATCGCGGGCGTCCGCCCCCCTTCGGCGCCGCCAAGGGCCCGCACGTCGCGAATGAACTGGTAGCCGTCACGCCCCGGCATCCCGATGTCGCTGACGATCACGTCGGGCCGATTGGACTTCGCGAGCGCCAGCCCCTCTTCGGCAGACGACGCCACGAGCACGCTAGCGCCGGACTCGGCGAGCACCGACCTCAAGAGCTCGCGCGCGTCGACCCCGTCATCGACGACGAGCACGACGAGCTCGGCCAGCGAGACTTCGAAGGGGGTGACGGCCGTATCCAGTCCGCTCGTCGGGTGTTCGCCGGGGGTGGGGCCGGCCACGCGCACGGCCCGGAGCGGCAGGCTGACAACGAACGTCGCGCCTTTCCCCAGGCCCTCGCTCTCCGCCCGGATCGTGCCGCCGTGGAGCTCGACGAGCTGTTTCACGATCGAGAGGCCCAGCCCGAGGCCGCCGTAGGTTCGCGTCGTCGAGGCGTCGGCCTGCCGGAATCGCTCGAACAGATGCGGAAGGAACTGGGAGCTGACGCCGATGCCGTAGTCGTGAACGACGATCTCGACCTGCGAGTTCACGCGCTGAACGATGACGTCGATCGTGCCCCCCTTGGGCGTGAACTTTACCGCGTTGGTCAGCAAGTTCCAGACGACCTGCTGAAGGCGATTCGGATCGCCGACCACGAATTCCGTGTTCGGGTCGATCGTGGTGCGGAGCGAGATGGACTTGGCGCCCGCCGATGGCCGCACGACGTCGACCGCCGCGACGACGATCGCGGCGAGCTCGACCCGCTGAACGTCGAGGCGCATTTTGCCCGAGACGATCGCGCTCATGTCGAGGAGATCCTCGATGAGTCGCGCCTGCGCGCGCGCGTTGCGGGCGATCGTCTCGATGGCGCGTCGCGTCTCCGAGTCTTCTTCGATGCGGGCCAGCAAGATCTGCGACCAGCCGAGAATGGCGTTGAGGGGCGTGCGAAGTTCGTGCGACAGCGTCGCCAGAAACTCGTCTTTGAGCCGACTGACGCGCTCGAGCTCGGCGCGCGCCGCCCGCTCGGCGTCGAGATGGTGCGCCCGATCGTCGGCCGATCGCCTGGCGTCTTCGTACAGGCGCGCGTTGTCGAGCGCGACGGCGGCCTGGGCCGCGAGTCCGACGATCATGCGCTCGGACCGATCGGTGAACACGTCGCACGCGGCATGGCCGAACATGAGCGCGCCGAGCACCGACTTGTTCCGGGAGACGACCGGCACGGCGAGATAGCTGCGAACGGGAAAACGACCCGGCGGCGCGACCCGGTGCGGGTCCGTCTGCCCGAAGCGCGGATCCGTGCCCAGGTCGCCGACCCGGATCACGCCGCCTTCTGCGCCCAGGGTCGACGCGAAGAGCTGCGTATAGCTGGGCGATCTGAACGTCTCGAAGCCCTCGCCGCTGGCGCACGAGAGCGCGTCGATGGAGACGACGGGGCCCTCGGGAGTCTCCGCGCTGGACAAGAACGCGCCGAACTGAGCTCCGCTGAGCCGGGTCCCCGCATCGGTCGCGGTCTGAAGGAGGCTTTGCAGGTCGAGACTCGAGGCGAGGGTCGCGCCCGTGACATTGAGGAGCTCGAGGGCGCGGGTCTCTTCTTCCAGCGCTTCTTTGGCCTTGACCAGCTCTTGCTCGGCGCGCTGGCGCGCATGCAAGATGCTCTGCACGTTCTGCAGCGCGGCCGACCGCAGCCGCTTGTCTTCGTCGTCGTCGTCGGCCCGCATCATCGCGCTCGCAGCACGTCTTCGGCCAGGGCGGTGCCGGCGACTCGAGCGGCGATCTTGGCGAACGCGGTGTCGCGCGTGGTCGACGTGTCGTCGCTGAACGGCGAGAACCCGCAGTCGTCGGTCGTTCCCAGCTGCTCGAGGGGAATGTACTCGGCCGCCTCGAGCACGCGATCGCGGACCTCTTCGGCCGAATCGACGTGGGGATCGATCGGCGACACCACGCCGACGAAGATCCGCATACCGGGCTTCAAGTGATCCCGGATGATCCCGAGCACCCGCGTCGGATCGGGCTCGCCCGCCAGCGCGACGTAATAGTTGGTGACATTGAGCTGCAGCAGGCTCGGGAGGAGGTCTGCGTAGTCGACCTCGGCGCTGTGGGTGGAGTCGATGTCTCCGCCGGGACACGTGTGAACGCCGATCCGCTTGCGCTCTTCGGCCGAGAACCTGGCGAGCGCCAGGTTGTTGAGATCGATGAAGCTCGCGAGGAGCACGCCCGTGGGGTCGATCTTCAGGGCGTAGCGGCCCTCCGTGAAGTCGATCTGCACGGCGTGCGCGCCCTTCTGCAGGCAGCGGCGCACCTCGCCGGCATGCTCGGCGAGCAGGTCGTCGATGAACTGATCCCGCGAGTATCCGGCGATCCCCTCGGAGGGGTAGAGGAGGCTCAACGCCGACGGTGAGATCACCGCCTGCTTGACCGGCCGGGTCGTGAAGCGCTGGGCCGCCTCGAGATAAGCGTCGGCGTAGGTCTTGTAACGGAACGGCGCGGCGGTCAGTCGCGGCATCCGGCGCACGTGACCCGCCGCGAACGGGATCTTGAACCCATCGGGAGCCAGGTTCGCCAGCCCGTGGACGCAGTAGTCCCAGAAGTTGTGGTACTTGCGTTGCTCTCCGTCGGTGACGACCGGGGAGCCCGTGGCCTCGAAGCGCGCGATCGTGTCACGGATGGCCGACGCGAACAGGGGCTCGAGCGCCGGGTCGTCGGTCTGGCCGCCGTTCGAAGCGACGGCATCGATGAGCGCCCGCGGCCGGGGGATGCTGCCGATCGGCTCGGTGGGGATCATGGTCCAGCTCCTGAACTCGCGCTCACACCCACGAGCCTGCGCGTCGACACTATCACACA
>CALFNG010000543.1 GCA_937902985.1 uncultured Myxococcales bacterium | reverse complement strand
CGGGTCGCCGCGGACGCCCAACTCTGTGAAATGCGGCCTTTTGGGACGAGAACTAGACTAGGCTCCGGGCTTCCCGCGCGATCATCAGTCCGCGAAGAGCTCCATGCCCTCGGCCAGCGTCTCGGCGAGTGTCGCCTTGGTGACGACGCCCAGTACGCGCGCGGCGTTCGTTTCTCCGTTCGCGCCCGGCGGCGAGACGACGACCGCCAGCTGCGCGTGCGAGCCGACGAGCGCGGCCAGCAGATCGACGATTGTCGCGTCCTTGGAGACGAGGACGTAATCTTGGAGCGCCGCGTCGCCGAGGCGTCGCGCCGCGCGCAGCCGGGTCGGGTGCGCGAGCACCCACTCGCGCGGGAGCACCCCCGTCACGCGATCCCCCGCAACGACGACCACGCAGAAGGGAGGACCGGGATCCTCGGCGAGATCGATCCGGTCGACCGCGGCGTCCGCGGGCATGACCGTCGCGGGGTCGAGGGTCATGTCCGAGACGTGGTGGACGAGGTGTGCGTTGGCCTGCAGCGCTTGCGGCATGTAGTGGCCGCGTCGGGTGAGCTTCATCGTGTAGATGCTCTCGCGGCAGAGATAGCGGCGAAGGCCGTAGCTGACCGCCACGGTGAGGGTCATGGGAAGAACCACCGAGTAGTCCAGTGTCATCTCGAAGATCATCACGATCGCCGTGAGCGCCGCCCCGGTGGCTCCGGCGACGACCCCCGCCATGCCGGCCAATGCAAACGCCGCAGGGACGACGTGCAAGCCCGGAAAGAGCGTCCGCAGCGCGACCCCGTAGGCGCCCCCGAGCGCTGCCCCCATGAACAGCGAAGGCGAGAAGACTCCCCCCGAGGCCCCGGAGCCGAGCGTCAACGACGTGGCGAGGAGCTTCGCTGCGAACAGGATGACGAGGAATCCGGCTCCGTCGAGCGTGCCGGACAGGATATCGAAGATCGTCGAATAACCGACGCCTTCGACGTAGTAGTGACCCGTGACTCGCATGAAGGATGCGGCCAGAACACCAACCCCGAGCATGCCGATCACGTGGCGAAGATATTCGCGATTCGGGATGCTCCGCTCGAAGAAGTCTTCGGCCGCGTAGAGCGCGCGGATGAAGACCGCGGAGACGACGGCCATGATGCCGCCGAGGACCAGATACGCGGGAAGGAGCGCGAGGCGCGAGACGACCGGCATGCCCAGCGCGGGGATCTCGAACGCGGGGTGGCTGCCGAGCAGGATGCGACCGACGTACGTGGCGGTGGCCGTGGCGAGCGCGACGGGAACGAGCGTCCTCACGCTCACCTCGTGCATGAGGACCTCGACGGCGAAGAGGACCCCGCCGATGGGCGTATTGAACGTGGCGGCGATGCCGGCGCCGCCCCCGGCGGCCACGAGCGTCGCGAGTTGCCAGCGCGAGGCGCGGGCGAGGCGCCCCGTGGACGACGCGAAGGCCGCACCGATCTGGATGATGGGCCCTTCCCGCCCGACCGAGCCGCCGCTTCCGATCGAGATGGCCGAAGCGAAGGATTTGACGGCCGCGACGATCGGCCGAATGACGCCTTTCTTGTAGTAGATCGCGTCCATCACTTCGGGCACGCCGTGGCCCTTGGCCTCTGGAGCGAAGTTCTTCACCAGAAAAACGACGATCACGGCCCCGACGGCGGGTACGAGCGCCACACCGTATCCCAGGGGGCCTGCCGGCGTGTGTTGATTGCTGTCGTATGCGAGCGATATCCGCCCAAGGAAAAAGAGATTATGAAAAAACGAAATAAGGCCGCGGAACGCGTATGCCCCGACCCCCGCGACGATCCCCAGAAGCACGGCGAGCAGCGAAAAAGGGAAGGGACCGATGGGTTTGGGCGAGCCGGCGGCGAGGAGCCCGGCTCCACTCGGCTCTGGCGCCTTTGGCAGCACGGTCGGACTCTCGGTCGGCGCTGCGTTCACCATCTTCTGGGCTCACGGCGTGCCTTACGCCGGGGTCCCAGAGAAGGGAAGCCGAAAGACCGCCGATCGAGCGTGGCGGCCCGGCCATGCGAGCTCGGGACCGCGACCATGAACGTGAGGCATGGATCCACGAGCCTTCGACCGCGGGTGCCGACCTCAGAAGTCGATTCCCGTTGGAAAGATGGCCGAATCATGGGTGGCGAACGGGATTTCGCGTTGATACGAATACGTGTGAGCGCCAGTTTCGACGTTCGAATGGCGCGCGCACCACCACGTCGCACCGTTGCTCGCCCTTCGAGCCGCGACGCATTGCGGACACGCCGGCTCGATGGTGGGCTCGTGCTTTTCGACCTCGTTCGGCTTCGGACTCGCAACGAGAACCGGGCACGGCGCGGAAGCGATCAGCTTCTCGGCCGTCGAGCCGATGATCCAGTGCTTGAGGTGAGGGCCCTTGTGAGACCCGAGAACGATGAGGTCGGCCTGGACCTCGGTCGCGAATTGTGCGATCTCGCGCACGGGCTTGCCAGTGCGCAAGTGAATGCCGACTGTGATCCCCCGCAATCCTTCGGTGATGGCTGCCTTTTCATTGACATAGAGTCGCAGGTGGCCGACCAGATCGCGCGATTGCTCCGAGGTCGGCTCCGTGTGGAACACGTGGACGAGGTGGAGCTCGCTATGCGGGACGCGTAACGCGATGCGAGCGGCTTGGTCGAACGCCGGACCGTCGGCGTCGGTGAAAGCAAGGCCTACGACGATCGAGAGAACTGCCCGGTTCGGACTTGTCGCGTCGGATGTCTTGTTCATTTGGATGCTCTTTCTTCGAACGGTTGAGTTAGCAGGAACCCGTCACGCCTTTCAGGGTAGCGCTGCCTCGCAATCCGACCAGCAACGGGCCGTCGACGACGCCCTCGCTAGAGGAGCATCCGGAACCGCGCGACCGCCCAGGCGAGGAGCCGGAGACGCAGAGGACGCCGCCGCCAGGCTCCCAAATCGAGTCTCTCCGCATCTTCGATGTCTCGCCCGAACGTCTGGACGACGTTCTCGGCGAACGCCTCGTCGTCGACGGCGACGTTGCATTCGAGGTTGTAGCGCCACGACAGCGTGTCCAGGTTGTGGCTGCCGATGATGACGAGGCGTCGGTCCACGATCGCCGTCTTGGAATGGAGCATCCTGCGAGCGTAGGCGTAGACCTCGACCCCGTCCTCGAGCAAGCGACCGACCAGATGGCTCACGGCGAGCGAGGCGAGCCAGATGTCGCCGACCTTCGGTATGAGGATGCGCACTCGAACGCCGCGACGGCACGCCGCTCTCAGCGCATGGAGAAAGATCGGGCCAGGCAGGAAATAGGAGCTCGCGATGTCGACGGAGACGCGCGCGCGCCGGATTGCCTGCAGGTAGGCGCGACGGATGCGCCGATCCGGCCGGGGGCCGATTCGATTCGCCAGGACCGACGCGCGCGAGGCGCCCTCCACCTGCGGGCCGGTCAGCGTCCCGATCCGTGGCGGGGCCGACGAGCCTTCGAGTCCCGGCTTGCCACATCGCTCCCAGGTCGAGGCAAAGACGCGACGCAGGTCGAGCGCGATCGGGCCGCGAACCTCGATGGCGTCGTCGCGCCAATCGAGTCCGCCCTCTTCGCCCGGGAGCCACGGACGCGCCAGATTGATCCCACCCGCGACCCCGACCTCGCCGTCGACGACAAGAAGCTTCCGGTGGTCACGGAAGAAGATCTGCACCCATCGAAAGCGCTTCCGCCACGGTGCAATCGGGCTGTAGGAGGCCACGGTCCCGCCCACGGCCTCGAGCGGGGCCCACCACGAGCCCGAGAGACCGAGGCTTCCGACGTCGTCGTAGAGGACCCTCACGACGACGCCCCGTCGTGCACAAGCAACCAGCGCGTCCCGGAATCTGGATCCCGCGGGGTCGGCGCCGACCCAGTACATCTCGAGCAGCACCTCGCTCCTCGCAGCGGCGATGGCCTCGAGCATCGCAGGATAGGCCTGACGGCCGTCGCAGAGATGGCGCACACGATCCGCACTCACGTCGGTGAACGGCGGAAGGGACGACCCGCGAGTGGATGAGCTAGTCACGTGCAAGAAGGCTAGCGCCGATGCCGGGCGGCGGGCCGTAGGCGCGGAGATTGCTGCGGCCCGGTTCACCAGCAAGTGCTCGGGAGGGGATTGGGCTCGGCCCGCCGCCGTTGCGCGGCCCCAACCGCAAGCCAATCGCGAGGCAACTGAGAGAGAGTGCGTCACCCGGACGCGCAAGGCCTTCCTGGGCGCCCGGTCCGCAAAGCGAATCGATCCCCGACCGCCGCCGAGGACTCTCCATGGCTTCTCGAATCGAAGACTACGCGTTGATCGGCGATTGTCAGAGCGTCGCGCTCGTGGCGAGGGACGGTTCGATCGATTGGTTGTGTCTCCCTCGCTTCGACTCGGGTGCGTGCTTCGCTGCTCTTCTCGGCGATGCGCAGAATGGACGATGGCAGATCGGGCCCGCGATCCCCACGCGGTCGATCGAGCGCCGGTACCGGCCGGGGACGATGGTTCTCGAGACGGATTACCAGACGAACGAGGGGAGCGTCACCGTCGTGGATGCGATGCCGATTCGAAGCGCCACTCCAGACCTGGTCGGACGGCTGCACGTACCGTGGTCCGCACGAGGACATCGTCAAACGGTCACTCCTGACGCTGAAGGCCCTGACCTACGCGCCGACGGGCGGCATCGTAGCGGCGGCGACCACGTCGCTGCCCGAGCAGCTCGGCGGCGTCCGCAACTGGGATTATCGATACTGCTGGCTCCGCGACGCGACCTTCACCCTGTATTCACTGATGAGCGCCGGCTACGAGACCGAAGCGCGCGCCTGGCGCGCGTGGCTGCTGCGCGCCATCGCCGGCGATCCGGCGCAACTGCAGATCCTCTACGGCCTCTCCGGCGAGCGCCGCATCCTCGAGACGGAGCTGGCGTGGCTCGCGGGCTACGACGGATCGAAGCGCGTACGAACCGGCAACGCGGCGTCCCAGCAGCTCCAGCTCGATGTCTACGGGGAGGTCATGGATGCGCTCCATATCTCGCACCGCGTGGGGCTCGAGAACCAGGCGGCGTCGTGGGCGCTGCAGTGCGCGCTCGTCGACTACATCGAGAACCACTGGGAGGGGCCCGACGAGGGGATCTGGGAGGTGCGTGGTCCGCGACGGCAGTTCACGCACTCCAAGGTCATGGCTTGGGTCGCGCTCGATCGCGCCGTCAAGTCTGTCGAGCAATTCGGGCTAGAGGGCCCCCTCGAGCGCTGGCGCGGGGTCCGGGCCGCCATTCACCAGTCGGTTTGCGAGAGGGGCTTCGACGCGGAGCTGGGCGCGTTCGTTCAGTACTTCGGAGCAAGAGATCTCGACGCCAGCCTCCTCATGATTCCGCTCGTCGGCTTCCTTCCCGCGACCGATCCGCGCGTCGTCGGCACGGTGGCGGCCATCGAGCGCGGGCTCATGCGGCAGGGCTTCGTCGCGCGCTACGCGACCGAGTCGAGCGTCGACGGGCTGCCGAAAGGCGAGGGAGCCTTCTTGCCGTGCTCCTTCTGGCTCGCGGACAACTACGTGCTGCAGGGCCGACACGAAGAGGCGCGGGTGCTCTTCGAGCGCCTCATCGCGCTGTGCAACGACGTGGGTCTGGTCTCCGAAGAATACGATCCGGTCGCACGGCGCCTCGTCGGCAATGTCCCCCAGGCGTTTACGCACGTTTGCCTGGTCAACACGGCGCTCAACCTTTCCAAGGGCGGCGGCCCGGCTCACGATCGGACGAGCACGTGATTTCGATCGTGATGAGAGGAGATGAGAAACGTGGAGGAGCGACGCCCTCGCGGAGGGAGGAAACCCATCCGGCTACGGTTTGGCGCCGCCGAGCGTGGATGCCTTCCAGCCCAACCTCGACATCGTCAATCTCGGCACCCGTGCTCATTGAATTTGATGATTTGGCGCTCACCCGCCGACGCAATCTGGCCCGTTCGCTCCCGGCATCGGGCGTAACGCCTCGGCGTATCCTCGATTCCGCCGTCGAATGGCCGTGCGCGTGCGCTGCCCTTGCGCGAACGACCGTTGCATGGTCGGCTCCGTCGCACGCGACCCGAACGGGGCCGCCCGTGGAGGAACCCATGGAGCTCACAGACAACACCCATTGCGTCGCGGTCTTCGATCGACACGAAGACGCCGAGAAGGCCATGCTCATGGGCACCCTCGAGGGCGCCGCGGTGGGTGCGGCGCTCGGGGGCGGAACGACCGCGCTCGCGGCCGCCCTTTCCGGCACGGCCATGGGGCAGGTCCAGGTTCACGCGAGCTGACGTCGGGCTCGAGACGACGATGGACCGGACGCCGCTGGTCGGGAGCGAATCCCCTTTCGATCCCGGCTCGCCGTTCGCCGCATCGATCGCCCACCTCTTCGGAATCACGGTCATCGTGTGCGCCGTCATCGGCGTCGGCGTCGGCGTGGCCGTGGCGATCGGCTA
>CALFNG010000542.1 GCA_937902985.1 uncultured Myxococcales bacterium | reverse complement strand
AGAGCGACGGCCTCCGGAGCCGTAGGTCAGAGGTTCGAATCCTCTGTGGCGCGCCGAACACTCCGAAGCCTCGCAACGTTCAGACAGCCGCGATGGACGTCTTGCTCCGCGTGCTGCGGGACGTTCCGGGCGGGCTTGAATACCTGCGCAAGCACGCCGCCTAGCCTTGCACAGGCACCGCACATGAGCGATGGGACGCCTACGACGCGCGCAACGGCTCGCAATCGTAGAGCGCTCGACAGAGCGCGATCGCCCGCGGGGAGCGGACGCGCCACGACATGCGGTTCATGACGTAGCCCAGCGCGATCTCGCGGGTCGGATCGCACCAACCCAGCGCGCCGCCGATTCCGGGGTGCCCGAACGCCTCCGGGTTCGGCGAGAACACGTGTGCGCCTTCCTTCACGAAGCCCTGTGACCAGCCGATCGGCTTCTGCAGGACCGAGTCGCACTCCGACCACGACTGGCGCGCGTAAACTGGCTCGAGGGTGCTCGCGCGCAGGTACTCGCGCCCCTCGAAGCGCCCCGCCGACGCGAAAGGCAGGTACGCGCGAGCGAGGCCGCGCGCGCTCGCCGTCGCCGACGCCCACGCGAGCTCCGCTCGCCGGACGGGCACCTCGTTGTACTCCGCGATGCCGCCGCCTCGAGGATTGCCGAACGCGCGCCGGATGAGCGAGCGCTTCGGGAGGAGCGCGCGCACGACGCGGGTCTCGGTCGAGCCACCGCGGAGCGCGTCCCTCGCGAGGCCGAAGACCCGTTCGTGCGCCGCGGGCGTGTACAGGCGCGCGACGCGCGAGTCCTCCGAATCGGGCGTGCCGAGTCGCGCGTCGGAGCCGAGCGGCTCGAACAGCTCCCGCTGGAGAAACGTGCCGATCGACTCGCCGGCGATGCTCCGGAAAAGCTCGCTCGCGTACAACCCGAACGTCAGGGCGTGGTACCCCTGCCGGCTCCCCGGTTCCCACGCAGGGAGCTGCTCCTCGATCGCCCCCCGGACGACGTCCGCGCGATCGCTCCGCAGGCAGTCGTCGATCGTGATCGGCGCGTCGAGCGCCAGCAGCCCCGCGCGGTGGTTGCAGAGCGTACGAACGGTGACCCGCTCCTTCCCCGCCGCCGCAAAGGCGGGCCAGTACGTCGCCACCGGCTTGTCCCAGTCGAGCTGGCCGCGATCGGCCAGCATGTTGAGCGCCATCGCCGCGAGACCTTTGGTGACCGAAAAGACGACGATGCGCGTGTCGTCGACCCAGGGGCGACGGGCCTCGAGGTCGGCAAGACCGCCCCAGAGATCGAGGACACACTTGCCGCGGTGGAAGACGCACAGCCCTGCGCCGACCTCGGCGCCGTTGCGGAGGTGCAACGCGAAGCGCTTCGCGATCGGCTCGAAGCCGGCGGAATAGGTGCCCAATGCGGGCGCGGGGGCGTCGTTGGAGAGCTTCGCGTGGGCCGCGCGCATCAGGGGGTGTCGAACGCTACCATGGAGCCCGCGAACTGAATGCCCCCTCGGCCCGGATGGGGAGCTGCAGGGGAGCCCGCGGCTCCCCTCGACCGCCGTCAATCCCGTGGACCGCACGCGGGGCAAACGGAGCGCCTCGTCTCGCTGACGCACCACGGAGCGTCGCACGGGCAGTGCACGGCGCGCACGATCGTATTCATCGGCGCCCGGCACGCCGGGCACGCCGGAATATCGCGCGACGGCCCCGACGGGGGAGACAGTCGAACGGATGTTGATTCTCGCTCGTGCATGTCCACCGCGTAAACGATAACACATTCGCGGGCGCCTCCTCTTACTGACTCTTACTGACGAACAGCATTCGCATGCAGACGAGCGGTGATGATTCCTACCGCGCCGGATGCTTTCATCGGACTATGGCCCTTTCGAAACCGAAGCCGCGCACGCCAGCGGCAGCGTTTCCGCCGTTTTCTCCGCTCGAGGCGTTCGCACCGCGGCGAATGGTGTCGCCCAGGGTCGATGTGCGACGTGTAAGGCACGCCATCGAGATGGCAAGTGAGGCGCTCGAGGCGATTCCGGATACGGACGAAGTACGCCGGCTCATCGAGCGGGCCGCGTCGCTCCGGGCGGAGCTCGAGCAGTGGGTCGCGGCCCCTCCTACGCCCGAGCAGCGTGACGAGCTACTCCGATCGGTACTCGCCATTCACGTGGGCACGCTTCAGGTCGCTCGCATCGCGCGTCACGAAGTTTCGTCGTGACCTGTCTGAGCAGCATCGAGGTCACATTTGCATTCGGATCACGTCGCGAGCATGTGAAGAAGCTTTCCGACGATCACGTCGAGCGCCGGTTCGTTCTCGCCGCCCTCGGGGATGATCAGGTGCGCGTGACGGCGGCTGGGAGCGACGTAGCGCTCGTGCATCGGGCGCACGCTCTTTAGGTACTGGGCTTCGATGGAGCCGATGTCGCGGCCGCGGTCCTCGATGTCGCGGCGAATCCGACGCAACAGGCGGATATCGTCGTCGGTGTCGACGAAGAGCCTGAGGTCGAACGCGTCGCGTAGAGATGGAATCGCGAAGAGCAATATCCCCTCGACCACGACCACCGGGTGGGGGGCAACGGTCCGCGCCTCGCGGTCACGCGTGTGGGTCGCGAAGTCGTATTGAGGGCAGGCCGTGGCCACGCCTTGTCTCAGCGTCGCCAGGTCGTCGACGAGACGCTGGTTGTCGAGCGCGTCGGGTTCGTCGAAGTTGATGAGCGCTCGCTCGGCGGGCGTCAGGTGGCTGCGATCGAGGTAGTACCAGTCGTGCTGGATCACGACAGCGCGACCGTCGGGTAGAGCGCCGGCGATCTTCCGGGCCACGGTGGTCTTCCCGCTGCCGGTGCCGCCGGCGATCCCGATGATGAGCGGTCGCATCGCCTGCGCCCCACGCTACCGTGCCGGGCGCGCGGCTTCGAGCGGGCCGGGCCGGCCTGCCATCGCCGTCACGCGCGCGCGATTGCCCTGCTTGCATTCGTCGGAAATTGCAGGGACTATTTCGCCCTGCTCCTCTCCTTCCCGAAAGCGATTCGCGACTGCAAGAACCTGGTGGGGGGGGCCTGGCGGCCGGCTGCGCGCGCGGCCTCCCTCGAGGTCGAGAGCCCCTACGACGGGCGCGTCATCGGCACGGTGGGCATTTCGGATGCGGCCGACGTGGCCGCAGCGGTGGACGCGGCCAAGCAAGCGTCGGTCGCCTGGGCCGCCACGCCGCTGGGCGAACGCGTCCGGCCTCTTCGGCGCTTTCACGACCTGATGACGGCTCAGGCCGCCGACCTCTCGAACACGGTCGCCCTCGAGTCGGGCAAGACCCCGGCGGAAGCCCTGGCGGGCATTCAACGGGGGCTCGAGGTGGTCGAGTTCGCGCTCAGCTTGCCGAACCTCGACGACGGCGCGGCTCTCGAGGTGTCGCGGGGCGTCACCTGCGAGGCGCGTCGCGAGGCCCTCGGGGTGGTCGCGGGGATCACGCCGTTCAACTTTCCCGCGATGGTGCCCATGTGGATGTTTCCGATCGCGCTGACGCTCGGGAACGCGTTCATCTTGAAGCCCTCCGAGAAAGTGCCCCTCGCCGCCTGCCGCATCGGCGAGCTGATGATCGAGGCGGGGTACGCGCCCGGCCTCTTCTCCGTCGTCCACGGAGATCGCGGCACGGTGAACGCCCTCGTAGACCATCCCGACCTGTGCGCGGTGGCGTTCGTCGGCTCGACGCCCGTGGCGCGCGCGGTTTACGGGCGCGCGACGTCGCTCGGCAAGCGCGCGCTCTGCCTCGGAGGGGCCAAGAATCACCTCATCGTCGCGCCCGACGCCGATGAGGCCCTGACCGTGCGCGGCGTGGTCGACTCCTTCACCGGCTGCGCCGGCCAGCGTTGCATGGCCGGGAGCGTCCTCGTCGTCGTGGGCAAGGCGTCACGGTTCATCGAGCCCATCGTCGAAGCGGCCTCCAAGATCGAGCTCGGTCCCGGCGCGGGCGTCCGCATGGGCGCGCTCATCGACGCCGCCGCCCGCGACCGCCTCGAGCGCGCGATCGCCACCGCCTCCTCCGAGGGCGCCGACGTCGCGCTCGACGGCCGGAAGGCCCGGCCTCCCAGGGAATACGAAGGCGGCCACTGGCTCGGGCCCACGGTCCTCGACCGCGTGCGTCCCGAGATGGAGTGCGCCCGCGCCGAGCTCTTCGGGCCGGTGCTCACGGTCGTGCGCGTCGACAGCCTCGACGAGGCGCTCGCCCTGGATCGCACGACGCCGTACGGCAACGCCACCAGCGTGTTCACTTCGAGCGGCGCCGCGGCCCGCTACGTGGTCCAGCACGCCACGAGCGGCATGATCGGCGTCAACGTCGGGGTCCCCGTTCCGCGCGACCCGTTCTCGTTCGGCGGCACCAAGGAATCCCGGTTCGGCCAAGGCGACATCACGGGGCCCGGCGCCCTCGACCTCTGGAGTCAATTGAAGAAGATCACCACCCGATGGGCCGCCTCGCCGGACGCGAGCTGGACGTCATGACCACGCCGAGACCGAAGAAGAAGCAACCGAAGACCATCGTTCTCACGTCGCACCCCGGGGGGCATGGCCCCAAGCCGATCCCCATCGTCTGGGGCGCCGAGGACCCGATGGTGCGCGGGCCGCTGGTCGGTACGGTCACGAACACGGCGCAGCGCAATGTCATCGGCACCCACGCCGGCTCGTACTCGGTGTACCGCGCGGTGGCGGTCGCCGCCGGGGCGCTGGATCCGCTGAAGAAGCCCGACCTCACCAACACCGCCCCCACGCACGCGATCGGTCCGTTCCCGCAGTGGTTCGATCCGTCGAAGATCGTCTCGATGGATCCGTTCGGGGCCGTCGTGAGCCAGGCCTTCAAGTCGTATTTCGATCTGGGCTACGACATCCGGCCCACCATCGCCGTCACCCGCGCGCGCATTCACGTCCCCGAGCTCGCCGACGCCGCCGAAGCCGGGCGCATCGAGGTCGATGGCAAGGTCCTCCGCGCGGGCGGCGCCATCGACGTCGTCAAAGCCGCGATCGAGCCGGTCTGGTACCTGCCGGGGGTCGCCGCGCGTTTCGGCTGCACCGAGGCCGACCTGCGGCGTACGCTCTTCGAGCACACGGCCGGCATGTTCCCGGAGCTCGTGACGCGCGGCGATCTCGAGGTGTTCCTGCCCCCCATCGGCGGAGCGACCGTCTACATGATCGGCGACGTGACGACCATCGCCGACCCGAGCAAGCCGCTGGCGGTGCGGGTTCACGACGAGTGCAACGGGTCCGACGTCTTCGGCTCGGACATCTGCACCTGCCGGCCCTACCTCACGCACGGCATCGAAGAGTGCGTCCGCGTCGCGCAACAGGGCGGCTCGGGCGTCATCGTCTACAACCGCAAAGAGGGGAGGGCCCTCGGCGAGGTCACGAAGTTCCTCGTATACAACGCGCGCAAGCGGCAAGAGGGCGGCGACCGCGCGGAGCAATACTTCGCGCGCACCGAGTGCGTCGCGGGCGTGCAAGACATGCGCTTCCAGGAGCTCATGCCCGACGTGCTCCACTGGCTCGGCATCACGAAGATCGATCGCTTCGTCTCGATGAGCAACTTGAAGTACGACGCAGTCGTTCGCGCCGGCATCGAGATCGTCCATCGCATCGCCATCCCCGACGACATGATCCCGCCCGACGCTCGCGTCGAGATGGACGCCAAGATGGCCGCCGGCTACTTCACGGAGGGCGCGATCCCCGACGGCAACGAGCTGGCGAAGCCGAAGGGGCGAGCGCTCACGGGATGACGAGGCGGTCATGACGCGGAACGAGCGGGGCGATCGCCGGGCGGCGGCTCCCGGCGACGAAGCCGAAGCCGCCTATCTGCGGAGCCCACGCGCTATTCGCGAGCGGTGCGGCGCTCTCTACGCGTCGGCTCTCGAGGGCGCCCTCGACCACTGGGCCGTCGACGAAGGTCGACTCGGAGAGGTCGCCGAGCGGGTGGTGCGAGTGACGCGCGCTGCGTATCCCGACGTCCGGGGGATCCCGGGCCACAGCCGCTGGCGGCATCTGTCTGCCGGCGGGGTCGACCGGGCCCGCGCCCTCGAGGAGCGGCTCGACGCCGCCGCGGCCACCGAAGACGAGAAGCTCGCGGCGCGCTTCGATCTCGTCATCCCCAGCGTGCTGCTCGACGCCGGCGCCGGCGACCGATGGCGTTACCGCGAAGCCAGCGGCACCACCTACGCGCGCTCCGAAGGGATCGCCGTCGCGAGCTTCGACCTGTTCGCGGCCGGCGCTTTCTCCAACGACCCCGCGGGCGCGCCCCTTCGCGCAGACGCCGCGGCTCTCGAGCAGACGACCGGAGCCTCGCTCGCGCGCGGCTTTCAGGTCGACGAAACGAACCCGATGGTCGGCCTCGAAGGCCGGGCGACTTTGATGCAGCGCCTCGGTCACGCCGTCCGCGCGTACGCCCCTGGAGCCGGTGGTGCCGGCGGAGAGGCTCGACTCGGTCACCTCGGCGTCCAGCTTCAGCGCGCGGGCCTCGCGAACGGCGGGACGCTCGCGGCCTCCGCGGTGCTCGCGGCCGTGCTCGAGTCTCTCGGATCGATCTGGCCCGGACGCGAGGTCTCGGGAGGCGTGAACCTCGGTGACGTGTGGACGCACTCGCGGGCGGGGCGCGTGCCCTTTCACAAGCTCTCGCAGTGGCTCACGTACTCGCTCTTCGAGCCGCTCGAGTGGGCCGGGCTCACGATCACGGGCCTCGGCGAGCTCACCGGTCTGGCCGAGTACCGGAACGGCGGCCTCTTCGTCGACGGCGGCGTTCTCGTGCCCAAGCACGCTGGCGTGCTGCGCGACGAGCACGAGGTCTCGTCCGACGTGGTCATCGAGTGGCGCGCGCTGACGATCGCGCTCCTCGACCGAACGGCCCATCGCGTTCGCGGGCTCCTCGGCCTCTCGGAGGGCGAGCTGCCGCTCGCGAAGGTGCTCGAAGGCGGGACGTGGCGCGCTGGACGCGAGCTCGCCGCCGAGCTCCGTCCCGGCGGCGGACCGCCCCTTCGGGTTCGTAGCGATGGTACGGTTTTCTGACGATCATGCCCGCCAACGTCGTCGTCATCGCTCACCCGCTCGTTCAGCACAAGCTGACGCACCTTCGCCAGAAAGAGCGGAGCACCAACTCGTTCCGCCGCCTGCTCGCCGAGATCAGCATCCTCCTGGCGTACGAGGTCACGCGCGACCTGCCGCTCACCTTCGAGACGATCGAGACCCCGTCGACGAAGATGCAATCGCCCGTCATCGACGGCAAGAAGGTCGTCATCATCAACATCCTCCGCGCGGGCACCGTGATGGCCGAGGGAATGCTCCAGATCTTGCCGTCGGCTCGGGTCGGGCACATCGGCGTCTACCGCGATCCGGAGACGCTCGGCGCGGTCGAGTACTATTTCAAGATGCCGCGCGAGATGGCCGGTCGCGACGTCATCGTCGTCGACCCCATGCTCGCGACCGGCAACAGCGCGATCGCCGCGGTCGATCGGATCAACGCCGCGAAGCCGCGGTCGATCAAGTTCGTCTGCGTCGTCGCGGCGCCCGAAGGGATCGCCAATTTTCACGAGACGCACCCGAGCGTGCCAATCTACACGGCCGCCGTCGACGAGCGCCTCGACGAAGGCGGCTTCATCGTCCCCGGCATGGGCGACGCGGGAGATCGACTGTTCGGCACGAAGTGATACGATTCAGTACCCGTACTTGTTGGGAATGTCGAAGGCCGCCGTCACGGTGTACGTCTGCCGGTGCACGTCGTCGCCGACGACGTTGAACGAGACGCCGGCGGCGACCCGCGTGCCGTCGCTGATCGGGCTGACGAACGGCCCGAGAAAGACCTCCGGGGCGATGAAGAGCGTCTCCGCCGGGCTGCTCGCGGTCCCGGGAGGCAGCGCGGCCGTCCCGCCAAGATACGTGGTGCTGTTGACCTCTCCCTGCGCGTAGACGGGAAACGCGAAGTGCTCCGGCGTGAGCAGGACGGCGAGGAGCCCCGTGCCGAGGATCTGCCGGGTCGACGCGCCGTGCACGACAGGCAGGAGCGTCGTCACGTTGCCCTCGACGATCACGCGGTGAAAGAACCGCTGCGCCCCGTAGACGAAGGGGCCGACGAAGTAGTCGCCCGTGCTCAGGTCGTCGCGCCCGACGGGGAACGTGCCCATCGCTCCGACCGAGAGCATGTCGTCGAGCTCGAGGGAGCCCGCGGCCAGCCACTGCACCAGGAGCTGAGCGTCTTCGAAGCCTGTCGTCTGCCGGCCGAAGCCGATCTGAAATGGGACCGTCGCCACGAGGCCGAGGTGCGGCGTCGCGATGTATGCGATCTCGGCAGACGGCACGTCGCCGCTGCCCGCGTTGCCGCGGAAGTAGCTGTCGAAGATCTGCACCTGCTGTTCGAGCTGCGGGGGCGCCCCGACGATCGGAAACGGGAAGAACAGCTGCTCCCATTTCGTCGGTTCCTCGGCCTGCGCCCCGGCGACCGACGACGAGAGAAGCGCCAGCAGCAGACCGACGAGCGCTGGGATGGTTCGCTTCATTTCGTCCGCACAGGCCCTTCAAGTGGTCCGTGATTCTACGCTGGAACCCTCTTGCGGCGAAGTCGGACAGCTCGGTCGGGGTGAATGGCGGGCTCTCCAACTCCACGTCTTCGTCGACGAGCATCGGGGGCCGCATCGTCGCCGCCAGCACGCGCTGACGACTCGCTGTGGCGAGGAAGTGGGGTAGCACTTCTTCCAGCCACTTGCGTTCGACTTCTGCGAAGGGCGTCCATCAAGGCGGCTGCGAGCTGCGAGCAAGAGGACGGGGTCGAGCATGGGCGCGCAAGAGTAACGCCGACGCCGCTGATTTCGCGCTGGTCCGGGAAGTAGCCACCACGGCCTGAACTGTTCCAAGCGAACGCACGCCGCCTTTGCATAGATTGGCGGTCGACCTGCGCGCACGTAGGGAGAGCGCTCGCTTCCGATGTCGCCGGCCGGCGCGCCCTCGTCTCGGACCCGATGCTTCGTTCCCAGCTTCGTGCACCGGGTGGTGCCTTCGAGAACTCGCCGAGGTTCATGTAGTAGAGGATCAGTGCGGCAGTCCGACAAGGCGCGCACGTCTTGTGCGGCGTATCCGCCGTGCCGTACCCTGAAGGGCAACGCCTCGGTGTTGGAGCGTCCTCGCCATCGTGCGAGTGGGACGGGAAAGTCAGAAGGGTTCGAGTTGGGCATGCCTCGGGAGTCCGCACAGGAGCCGCTCGACTGGGTGGGAACGGCTCGTTACGAGGTTCTTCGCCGGATCGCACGCGGTGCCATGGGTTCCGTGTACGAGGCGTTCGACCGTGAGCGGCGGCAGCGCGTCGCTATCAAGACGCTGCGCCATTCCGGGCCGACCTCATTGTTCATGTTCAAGAACGAGTTTCGGACGCTTTTCGACGTGTCCCATCCCAACCTCGTTCGACTTTACGAACTCGTCGCGACGGAAGGGGAGCGCATCTTCTTCTCCATGGAGCTTGTGCACGGCACGGACTTCGTCAGCTACACGAGACAATCACGGGCTTCGGCGCCGGACGGGATTGCCGAAGGGGTCCGCCCGCTGATCTCGTTTGACCGACTGCGGTCGACGCTGCGCCAGCTCGTTCTTGGCCTTCAAGCGCTGCACGAGGCGGGCAAATTGCACCGAGACATCAAGCCGTCCAACGTGCTCGTCACGCCGGAGGGGCGCGTGGTGATCCTCGACTTCGGCGTCGCCACCGGGCTCCCGCGTGTCACGGACGATAGTCTCCGCGAAGACGAGGGACTCGTTGGTACTCCGCTTTACATGGCGCCCGAGGCCTTCCTTCAGGAGCCGACCCCCGCATGCGACTGGTACAGCGTCGGCGTGGTCCTCTACGAGGCGCTCGTCGGACGCCCGCCTTTTGAAGGCACGCCGGCTCAAGTGGTCGGATTGAAGGCGAAGGTCGACCCGTTCCTCTCGGCCGACCTAGTGGCGGGCATTCCCCCCGACCTCGCCGCGCTCTGCCTCGGGCTTCTCGACCGAGAAGCGACCAAGCGCCCGATCGGGCCGGAAATCCTGTATCACCTGGACGCGCCTCGCGATTCCCCACGGGCTCTATCCACAATCGCAGCGCCGGCGATAGCCGACCGGATCGTCGTGGGCGAGGCGCCGCTCGTCGGTCGAGCACCTCAGTTGCAAGCGCTGCGTGACGCGTTCGAAGCCACGCGCGCCGGACGCTCGGTCACGGTGCATGTCAGCGGGCGCGCCGGGATGGGCAAGTCGGCTCTGGTCCGAGCGTTTCTCGACGGGCTCGTGCAACGCAACGAGGCGCTCGTGCTCCGCGGACGCGCCTACGAGCGCGAGTCGGTGCCCTACAAGACGGTCGATGCCGTCATCGACGAGCTTAGTCGTTACTTGATGCGTCTGGAGGACGGCGGCGAGCCCATGGACCTTCCGAAGGACCTGGCCGCCCTTGCCCGTCTGTTTCCCGTGTTGCGGCGTGTGCCCTCGGTGGGCGGCCTCACCCAACATCCCTTAGACGATCCACAGCGCATTCGGCAACGCGGATTCCGGGCGCTGCGCGATCTCGCAACGGGCCTGTCGGCGCGGCAGCCTCTGGTTGTGTCCATCGACGACGTTCAGTGGGGCGACAGGGACAGTGTGGCTATGCTTCTCGAGTTGGTGCGTCCGCCGCAAGCGCCGGCGATCCTGCTCGTCCTGGCGCACCGTGAAGAGGACGCGCGGACGGCGCAGTTCCTCATCGAGCTCGAAGAGCGCTGGCCAGGTGCTGCCGAGTCGCTCAGCCTCTCCGTCGGGCCGCTCGATCCCTCGGAGGCGAAGCGGCTCTGTCTCTCGCTTCACGGCTCCGACGATCGGTCCGCGCAGCAAATGGCCGAAGTGGTTGCGCACGAATCGGAGGGAAGCCCCTTCCTTATCGAAGAGCTCGTGCGCAGCTCAACCCATGACCTCGTGACGGCCAACGCGACAGTCACACTCGAAGCGGTAGTCGCCGGGCGCCTCGCAGAACTTCCGGACAACGCCCGCAGGGTCGTCGAGATGGTCGCCGTGGGAGGCCGACCGCTTCCCGTCTCGACAGTCGGGGTGGCTGCGCGCGTCGAGTCGATTGAGGACACGGTTGCCCTTCTCGTCATGCGTCGGTTCGTCCGTTCCGGACTGCGCGACGGCCGCGAAGTCGTCGAACCAGTTCACGATCGGATCCGCGAAACCATCGTCGCCCAGATCGAACCTTCGGTCGCCCGCCAGCATCACGCCGCCCTTGCACATGCGCTCGAGGCAGCGGCAGACGTCGATCCGGACGCACTGGCGATGCACTGGTTGGCCGCAGGAGACGGCGAGCGCGCCGCACGCTTCGCGGGCGATGCGGGGCAGCAGGCGGCCACCAAGCTGGCCTTCGATCAAGCCGCACGCCTCTTTCGCGTTTGCCTCGAGCATTCCCCGACATCGACGCCTTCGACCGACGTGCGCCGGCTCCGCGCACGGCTGGCCGAGGTGCTGCAGTTTGCGGGTCGTTACGAGGAGTCCGCGCGGGCTTACCTCGCGGCAATCGAGGGCGCCACTTCGGAGCAGCGTGTCGAATTTCAGCGGGCCGCCGCCGAGCAACTGCTCATGGCCGGTCGGATGGACGAAGGGGCGGAGATGCTGCACGCAGTCCTCGGCGAGATCGGGATGCCCGCGCCGCGCACTCCGCTCGCCGCGGTGTTCTGGTTGCTCGTATACCGGGTGTGGCTCGCCGTCATCGGCTTGCGGTTCCAGGAGCGCGAGCCGAGCGCCGTCCGTGGCGACGACCGGGTGCGGGTCGATGCCCTCTTTGCGGTGGCACACGGGTTCTCGATCGTGGACGTCATCCTCGGGGCATGCATGCAAACGCGGCACCTCATCGAGGCGCTCCGAAAGGGCGATCGCTTTCAGGTATTGCGCGCGGCCGGCCTCGGAGCGGCTCACATGGCCGCGACGGGCAAGCGCGAGACCAAGGTCGAGCTCCGTTTGGTCGAGATTTCGAAGACGCTGGCCGACCGCGACGGGCGACCCCAAGCACTTGTGTATTACGCAGGTATGCGCGGCGTCGGCCTCTGGAACCGCGGCCGCTGGAAAGAGGCGCGAGCCATGCTGGAACGCACCATGTCCGTGCCCTTGCCAGGTTTCGCCGGGTTCTCGGTCATGCGCATGTTCGATGCTTACGTCTACGATTTTTTGGGCGGATTCCGAGAGAGCAACCGGAGGAAGAAGCGTCTTCTCGTCGACGCCGCAGAGCGGCGCGACCTGTTCACTTCGGTCAACGTGCGCACGGCCGCGGGGATCTGGTTGTCGCTCGTCGAGGATGCCCCAGAGCAAGCGCGGCGCGAGATGAGCGACGCGTTGTCTCAGTGGTCGCACAAGGGCTTTTCTCTGCAGCACTGGCAAGAGATGATCTGGGGAGCGGAGATCGAGCTCTATGTCGGTGAGGGTGCACGCGCCTATCAGCACCTCGAGCAGCGCCAACGGAAGCTCAACGCCAGTTTCCTACTCCACGCCGGGTTCGTCCGCGCGGCCACGCTCTACATGCGTGGCCGCGCTGCGATCGCCTCGATCGGGTCGCGGGGCGAGCTCCGGCGATCGCGAATCGCTGAGGCGCGGCGCATGTCCCGGCAGCTCGCCCGCGAACACGAGCCCTGGACCGCTGCGCTGGCACTGTTGCTGCGCGGCATGGCCGACAACGCGGCGGGCGACCGCGGCGCCGCCATCACCGCCCTGCGTGCAGGGATCGATCGTGCGGAGGCCACCGACACCCTCCTGTATGCGCATCCCGCGCGCTATCGATTGGGCGAGCTCTTGGGCGGCGACGAGGGAAGTGCGTTGATTCGCGAGGCGGTCGATGCGATGAGCGCGGAAGGAGTGCGCAACCCCCAGCGTTGGGTGGCCTGTCACATGCCGGGCGACTGGCAGTCGCGCTAGCGATTTGCGGCGAGGCTATGGCGTCCTCTACGCCGTCTTCCAGCGACCTGGCGCGATGACATCGGCGAAGCGCCCAGGATCCCGGATGCCTTGCGCTTGCATGGCGTCAGCCGCTGCACGCACGAGATCGTCCCCGGAGTCTCCCCCCGTCAGCATCCCCAGCTGATACTTCGCCGCCAATCTGTGCAGGGCCATGTCGGTCTCCGAGGCCCGATCGATCGTGGCCCGCAAACACTCCGCGGCTCGGTCGCGCTGGCCCGCCACGCTGGCGACGCCCGCTCTCAGAATGGAAGCCAGGAGCGCGGCATACGGCATGCGTTCGCGTTCGAGTTGCCGCGCCATGCGTCGCGCCTCGCCCAGGCGCGCGTCCTGCTGCGCTGGCGCTCGTTCGCCGGAGGCGATCGCAACGCGGCCTCGTACGTCGGCGGTGAAGGCGCGTATGAACTGCCCTTGCAGCAAGAAGCTCTTCCGAAGCGCTTGCGCGTCTTGTGCGACGCGTTCGTAAGCGCGCGCAGGTTCCCCCACGTAGAGCTCGATGTCCGCTTCGGTTCGCATTACCTGCCAGTGCTGCACGAGATAGGCGCTATGGGGCCAGAACGCAATCGCCTCGCGCACCTGGCGGCGGGCTCCGTCCGGATCATCCGCGGCCAAGGCCAAGATCTTCGGGGCCGAAATCCCTAGGTTCACGGAGGTGTAGCGGTCGCCGCGCTGGTCGGCTTCCCGAAGCAGTCGCTCCTGCCGGGTCGCGAGGTCGGCGATATCCCCAAGGTACATCGCCGAGTACAGGGCGAAGAGGTTTCCGTTGGACTGCCAGCCGGCGCGGTTATTGGGATACTTGGCGTAAGCCGCGTCGAGCAAATCCCTCGCCTCCTTAAAGCGGCCCCGAAGAAAAAGGCCGACGCCGCGAGTCCCATGAAAGAAGGCGTGCTCGTCGGGGGTGTCGCTCTTTTCCAGGAGGCGCGCGACGAGGTCTCTCAACGCCCGCTCGCGCTTGCTCTCCTGCCCGCCGCCGTTCGCGTGCTGGGTTGCGAGCATGAGCGCGGCGCGCAGTACGTGCGAGCGATCGCCGGCGCGCAGCGCCCGTACGAAGTACAGGGTCTGTATGCAAGCTCCCCGGACCACATCGACGATGGCAAAGCCGAGGGCCGCGGCGTAAAGCGCGTCGAGGCGTAGGCGATCGACGCGCGGCAGGTCGTCGGCGTGAAGTTCCTTGAAGCGAAGCCCAATGAGGCTCGCCCAAATACGGTAGACGATGAGCCAGAACACGGCGCTCAGAGGCGACCTCGGCGCGCGCACGCCGGCCGTGGTGAGCACCCGGCCGAGCACCGAGGCCCCCTCGTTGATGCGGCCGGACGTCAGAAGCTGCTCGGCCGCGGCGCGCTCGAGTTCTGCCCGCTGGAGGGTGGGCGCCCCGTCGGCGGCGTCGAGGTATACCTGCGCGGCTTCCTCGCCATGCCCCGCCCATCCGAGCACCTCGCCGAGCCGCAGACGCAGCCGGCGCGCGTCCGGCGAGGACGCCGGCGTCATGTCGACCGTTAGCCGCATGAGGCGCGCGGCCTGGTCGAACGCCAGCTTCGAGGCCGCCCGCTCCGCGGCCCGCTCGGCGTACTGCGCAGCTCGCTCGTTCTCGCCAGCGCCCACGAGGTGCATCGTGAGCGCTTCCGGGTCGGCATCGGAGCTCGCTTCAAGCACCCGGGCGAGACGGCCGTGGTGCGCGCGGACCGTCTCCGGTGAGAGCAGCGAGGCGATCGTCTCGCGGATGCGAGCGTGGACCGTCTCGACCACCTCGCGCCCGTCCCGCAAGCCCGTGCACACGAACCGACGCGCGTCGAGCAGCGCAATCGTCTCTTCGGTCTCTTCGCGGCCGCCCGACGCGTCGTACACGGTGGCCAGCGGAAGGGGCCGGGCCGCGACGGCGACCATCTCGAGCAACCGGCGCGCCGCTTCCGGCAGCAAGGCCAGGCGCTCGCTCACCATCTGTTCGAGCGTGATCGAGACCAGCGTTGGCCCCCCGGACCTCTCCCCGAGGTGCACGCCGGCGCTGCGGGCCAGCTCCTCGACGAGGAACGGGCTGCCCCCAGACTCGCGGGCGACGGCGACGGCGGTCTTCTCGGCCAGCCCATCGTCCCCGCGCCCGAGCAGCGTCCGGGCTAGCCGACGCGCCTCCCCCTGGCTGAGTGGCCCCACGGAGACGTCTCGCACATCCGCGTTCTTCGGCCATCGAGCGCTCATTTCGACGAGAAACGGACTGGCCTTGGCTTCGTTGTCGCGATAGGTCATCACGATGAGGAGCGGGGGCGCATCCGGTGGCCTCACGAGCTCGAGAAGCAGCGCCGCGCTGTCGGCATCGCCCCAATGCGCGTCGTCGACGTAAAGGACCAATGGCATGCGGCGCGCGACGCTCCGGAGCAGCTCGCGCAGGGCCCCAAACGCTCGCAGCCGGACACGGCGGGGGTCTGTGGCAGCCTCCTCCGCGGCGACATCGCCGATGCTCTTAACACGCCGCAATACCGGGAAGATTCGCGCGAGGGCGGCAAGGTCCTTCGGGAGATCCACGGGCTCGCCGCCGTCCTCCAGCCGCATCAGGTAGCGGCTCAGCGCGTCCACGACGCTGTCGATGGCCTTGTACGGGACGGACTCGCGCTCGTACGCGCGCCCGTGCAACACGAACGCTTCTCGCCCCTCGACGAGCTCGTCGAGAAAGTGCTGCACGAGGGCAGTCTTGCCCATCCCGGATTGTCCACCGACCCGAACGGTCACCGAGCTGCCACGCGCGGCCGCGAACGCATCGCGCAGCGCTTGCAATTGCGCCTCGCGACCGACGAGGGCCGTGTCCTGCCGTTTGGCAACAGGAAGCGGAGAGCGTGCCGGCAACAGGCTCCGAGACGCGCCGAGCCATCGCAGGATTTCGGAGCGGCCCGGTCGCCTGGCTGGATCGGGGTCCAGCAGCGCCATGCAAAGTGCGTCGAGGTCGGGCGGAACTCCTTGAACCCGCTCGCTCGGGGGGACCGGGAGGCTCGTGCATTTCATCGAGAGGACGTCCATCGCCGACCCGGCGAAGGGGGGGAGCCCGACCAGCGCCAGGTAGAGCACCACGCCAACGCTGTACCAGTCGGACGCTGGGGTCGGCGGCTCGGCCAACGCCTGCTCCGGCGCCATGTACTGAGCGGTGCCGACGACCTCTTGCTCGTCGGCGCCAGGGGTCCCGTGGTGCGAGAGCTCCATCGCCACGCCAAAGTCGAGAATGACAAGCCGTCCGCCCGGCTCTACGAGCAAGTTCGACGGCTTGATATCCCGATGCAGCTTGCCCGCGACGTGCAGTGCGTGCAGGCCTTCCACCAGCTGACGCAGCGCCGGGCGCAGCTTGTCGAAGTCCGCCGGCGTGGTGGGGGGCCCGGTGGGGGGCCCGGCGGGCGCTGCTCGCATCTTGTCGCTACTGCGCGGCTGGGTCGTCTGGGCGAAGGGCGTCGCCCGGTCGCGCGACTCCGACTCCATGCGGGTCGGTCGATCAGACACCCAGCGCGATCGTTCGTGCTGCACGTGCGTGACGAAGTCGGTCCCTTCGACGAGCTCCATGACGAAGAAAGCTTGCTCTGCGTCGGTCACCACGAGCTCGTGAAGGCGCACCAGGTTTCGGTGCCTCACGTCGGCAAGGATGCGGAATTCTTGCTTGAAGCGATAGAGGTCCGCAGGGGTAAACCGAAGGAGCGTCTTGAGCGCGAGCGGCTCTCCGCCTTGCCGATCGCGGACCTCGTACACGACGCCCATGCCGCCCTGGCCGATCCGGCGCACCACCCCATAGCGGTGCGACCCGCTCCAGTCGGCACTCTCGACTTCTCCGCCGGGCGCTTGAGCGGCCAAGTCCCCCGTGGTCATTTTACCCAGAATAACGGTCCTGGCCGAGCCGTTGATAGGTGGGAGCTCGCCGTGATGCCGATTCAGCGCGATATGTGCTCGGATGTACGACCGACGCGCTCCCTCGACGGCACAGAAGTCGTTGTCGCGGACGAGCGCATCGTGCTTCGCGACATCGGTATACCGAGATTTCGGTAGGTCTTCTCAAGTATGTATCGCGGAATCGGTCCCCGCACTTGGTTACGATGAGATGCGCGATGAAGCTCGGTGCGTACCGGGTCTTGTCGCCCACGCGATCGGGTGCGGGGGCCGTGACGATGTGGCCGCACCGGCAAGACAGGGTCTCGCGGCGAAACACCTTCTTGCGGAAGTGGGGCTGCACGTACCCCGCTCGCCTCGACCTGCACGATCGCGGGCGCAGGCAACGCCGCCTCGGCGATCACCACCGGGAGAAACTCCGCGCGACGGGTCGGCGTTCTCCGCGCGCTCGAAGGAGCCGGCTCAGTAGTGCTCTAAGGGGCGCGACGAAGGCGAATGCGAAAGCACGCGCCTCGACCAGGGGCGCTCCACAGGGTCAGGTGCGCTTGCATCTGCGTCGCGTACTCTCGGCAGAGGGCAAGGCCAAGCCCGGTGCCGCCCTGACCCCGACGCGTCGTGAAGAAGGGCTCGAAGATCCGGTCGCGGACTTCGGGTGGGACACCAGGCCCGTTGTCACGCACCGACACGATGGCGGTCTCGTTTGAGCCGTAGACATGAAGTCGAACGCGTGGCGAGGGTAGTTGCCGGGCGGCATGCGCAGCGTTCGTCACGAGGTTCAGGACGATCTGGCTGAGTAGCCGGGGATCGGCACGCGCCACAATGGGCTCGTCGATCAGCTCCTCGACCTCGACGCCCTCTAGCTCGTCGGTCGCCCATCGACGTACGTCACGCACGACGGAAGCAAGATCGACATCCGTGATGCGGCTGCTCAGGCTTCCTCGCGCGAGCACGCGGGTGGTGGCGAGGACTCCGTTGATGCGGTCGAGAGCCGTTCCCATGTCGGCCACCGCACTGCGCACATCATGCGCTGAGGGGATCTGCGAGAGACATTCTTCGGCAAGCCTCGTTGTCGGCGACGGCACGCATTCCTCGACAGCAACTGCAAGCAGGTCGCGCGCTTGGAGGAGCCGATCGACGTCCGCGCGAACCGCCTCGAAGTTCGCCATCAGCACCGACAGCGGATTACTCACCTCATGCGTGAAGCCTGCGGTCACGCGTCCGAGCGAGGCCAGGTGGCTCTGCACATCGAGCTGCCGCATCAAATCGTCGGCGTGAACCTTGGCCGCGTGCAGATCAATCGCGGAGTCAATGACCGCCAAGAGTTGGTGCTCGTCCACGGGAACCTTCAGGCAAAGGAGGGCCCCGGCCTCGTGCGCCTCCTTGACCTCCGACGCCGGCGCCGAGTCGGCAAGAACCACGACGATCGCCGCATCGCTCCTCGTCCTGGCACGAAGCCCTGCCACCGTAAGCCTGGCCACAGGTCGGGCGTCGGTAATGACCACGGCGGCGACCGGAAGGTTATCGTCGCCCCCGACCACTCGGCCCGCGCCATGCACCAAAGCCGACAACGAGTCGCGCAGCGTCCGGTCGGCGAATACCAAGACCACCATAGGCGCAACCGCATGCAGGCGCGACTCGGAAGGTCGCTCGTCAACGAAGGCAAGCATCGCGTCGATGTCCGCTTCGGGCGGCAACGACGCGGGAAACGGGGTGCTGCCAGGGGGAGAACCCACGCGGTCCACACTACGCCTTCTCGTGACGTTTAGCCCGTGCGCTTCCTCGCATAGCAAGGTCCCGAGTGTGCCCGTCCTTGCGCCTTCGGGTGACCTTCGGCTTCAACCCGGCCGGGTTCGCGTCTGATTCCTTGACGCGCGCTCTGACGGCTGCGTACCTTTCTGCATCAGGTCGCGGACGGCGCTGCACCCGGTGGTCGACGGTCGGAAACGACGGGGAGGGACCTTCAAGATGAGGAAGCGAGCCGTGTTGGTGTGCGGCCTCAGCGGAGCGCTCTCGGGCAACTGTACCAATAGCGGCGCCGGGAGCCCGGACGCGTCCACGGGCATCTCGAGCGGACCCGACGCCGGCAGCCTCGTAGGGACCTGGAATCTGACGACCACTGCGATCGGAGGCGCCGGTGTCCTCACGACGGTGACCATCGGCCAGGATTCGCTCAGCATCACGTCGCCCTCCTTCACCCTCACCGCGACCCGCACCAGTAACGTGCTGGCCTTTGCGGACAACGCTCCACCCGGCGTCCCGGGCAATGCCGCTATGCTCACGGCCACGCAGACCGCGGGCACCTTCAACGCGGGCATCGTGCCCTTCGACCTCGGCGGCTCCTGGACGATGCAAGCGGGTCCGAAGGGGGGAAGCACGACCGTGACTTGCACGCTCAACGTGAGCGCCGCCGAGATTGACGGCGCCTGCGAAGATGTCTCGCCCGCCGGTCCCTGGTTCAGCTTCACCACCCAGAAGACGAGCCCGGCCGCGTCGAGCTTCGGCGACTTCGGCGGCAAGTGGACCAACACCTGGACGTCGCCGGGGATGGGGGGCGGCACCTTCCCCTGCACGTTCGACTTCACGGGGAATGGCATCACGACCTGCGACGGGGGAGCGGTGAACGGCCAGGTCAACGGTTCACCGCTGGCAGGCATCACGGTCACCTACAACGGGGCGAACACCGTGAGCGGCTCGGCGCAGGGCTGGGCCGAGTTCTCCGCGACGCGGTGATGAAACGCCGCTCCCGCGGGTCAGTGCTCTCGCGTGCGCTGGCGCTCGTCGGTTTCGTCGGTCTCGTCGGCCTCGCCGGTTGGTTGGCCCGCCCGAACGCGGAGCGCACGGGTCCGTTCCTCTCCATCTCGCGGCAGGATCGGGGGACCGTGTCGCGCAGCGCCGTCCCCCCCGGGTCGATCGCGCTGGCGCTGGGCGGCCTCCCGCCCGAAGAGCTGACCCGCTTGCGCGAACGCCTCGAGGAGTCGACGGACGCCGCCGTGCGCCGGACGGCGGCGATGCTGCTCGATGGGGTCGGGCTCGCCCCGGACAGCGCGTCGCCCGCGCCGGCCCCGTTGCGCCAGGCGCTGCCCGACGTCCCCGCGTTGACCGCCGCCGCGAACGTGCTGGGCGCTCCCTGGAACGCCCCCGGACTCTCCGTGAAGCTTGGGCCGGCCTGCGACGCCGCCGCCGCCCGCTGCGTGCCGCTCTTCGCGCCGGCCATCGATGGCGAGGACGCGCTGGTCCGGCGCGGGCGCGCCCTCGCGTGGACGCTCGGGAACACCGCTCTGCTCCGTGTGCCCGCGGGCTCGCGTGCGGCGATGCTCCGATCGCTGCGAGGAGCACAGGCCCGGCCGTCGGGCACGATCGCGCTGGTCTTCGACGCGCCCCAGGGCGCGCTCGACGAGGTGGAGCTCGAACTGCTCCGTGAGCAGGCCCGTCGGGCGCTGGCGCACCTCGGCCCGGGCGCCCCGCAGCGGCCCTGGCTCGAGGCGCTCGGCGCTGTGCGGGCAAACTGGGAGTTGCCGATCGCGCTCGACCCCAACGACGTCCTGGTCATCCCTCGCCTGAGCGCGCTGGCGCGGCTGCAAGACTTCCACTCCGAGGTCGGACTCGCGGGAACGTCTCTCTGAGCGTCGCTATTCGCTCGTTTCGTGAGCGTCCGATCCCTGCTGACGCGCCGGGCTCCACGCAGGTAAAAGGAGTGGCCCGTCCATGGCAGGCTCCATAGGCGCTCCTTCCCCCGCGGTGCGCGCCTTCGTGCTGTGGACCCTGCGCAACGGCCGCCTCCTGTGGACCCTGGCGCTGCTCGCCGCGGTCCCTGCCGCCGTTCGCACGGCCAGTCTCTATCTGCACCTAAGAAGCGAGGTCGAGCAGCTCCTGCCGCGCGAGGCGCCGAGCGTGCGCGCGCTCGACGAGGTGCGCGCCCGCAGCCCCGGCCTGCACTTTCTCGGGGTCGTCGCCGAGGTCCCCGACGCCGCGGACCTTCCCGCGGCAGAGCGCTTCCTCGACGACCTGGCCGGCCGCATCCGCGCGTACCCGCCCGACATGGTGCGCAGCGTGCGCTCGAATACGGCTGTCGAGAGGGCGTTCATCGAGAACCACGCGCCCCTCTACATGGACCTGCCCGATCTTCAGGAGATCCTGCGTCGCATCGAGACCCGCCGTGGCCACGACGTATCGAAGGAGGAGGGCATCGACATCAGCGACATCGAGAAGCGCTACGAGCACAGGGTCGCCGGAGAGGAAGGCGACCACATGGCCAGCGTGGAGCTGCGCGCCGCGGTCCTCACCGTCGAGGCAGGCGACCTCACGACCGGCGCGGAGAAGGACCGCCGGCTGCTCGACCGGGTGAAGGGCGACGTCGCGGCGCTGGGGCCGGAGAGGTACGTGCGCGGGCTGCGCGTCGGCTACGCGTCGGACGTCGCCATCAACGTCGAGGAGCTCGACGGCCTCGAGGCCGATCTCTCGTTCGCGTCGGTCCTGGTCGTTCTCGCGGTGTTTGCCGCGATCGTCGGCTACTACCGGTGGTGGCCGAGCGTTCCGGTGCTGATCCCGCCGCTCTTTCTGGCCACGGTGTACGCGTTCGCGATCGCGTCGCTGCCGCCCATTGGCATCACGGAGCTCAACTCCAATACGGCGTTCCTTGGTTCGATCATCGTGGGGAACGGCGTGAACGTCGGCCTCGTCTTGCTCGCGCGCTATCGCGAAGAGCGCTTGCGCGGAACGTCCGTACAGGAGGCGATCGTCCTTGGCGTGTGGGGAGCCCGGGTCGGGACCCTGGCCGCTGCCGCGGCTGCGGGCGTCTCGTACGGGTCGCTCGTCGTGACCGAGTTCCGGGGCTTCCGGCAGTTCGGCTGCATCGGCGGGATCGGCATGCTCGCTTCGTGGGCCACGGCGTTCCTGCTCGTTCCGCCCTTGCTCCGCTGGCTCGACGAGGGCAAGCCCGCCCCGTCGCCGGCGAAGGTCCAGGGCTGGGTCATGCGCGGCGTCGTCCGCGTCGTGGAGCGCAGGGCGCCGCTCATCGTCGCGGCGTCGGCCGCGATCACCGTGGCGTCCGTCGTCGAGGCCACGCGCTTCGACTCTTCGCGCCTGGAGTACGACTTCAACAAGCTGCGCCGGGCCGACACGTGGCAGAGCGGAGAGGGGCTCTGGGGCCGCAAGATGGACGAGATTCTCGGCCACTACCTGACGCCGACCGTCGTCCTCTGCGCGACGCCCGAGCAGGCCCGCGCGGTGGAGCGGCGTGTGCGCGAGTCCGTCGACCGCGGGGTCCTGCGGCCCATGGTCGCTCGGGTGGTGAGCGTCGAGGACGTCCTGCCCGCCGGCCAGGAGGCCAAGATCGACGAGGTCGACAAGCTGCGCCGGGCCCTCTCGCCCAAGATCCGTTCGCTCCTGTCGCCTGCCGATCGCGAGAAGCTCGACAAGGTGCTGGGCGACGACCGCCTCGTACCCATCCGCGTGGAGGACCTACCTTCGTCGTTCACGACAGGCATGCGCGAGCGCGACGGCTCGATCGGCCGTGCGATCCTGGTCTACCCGCGGCCCTCCGACGCGCTCTGGAAGGCCGATTCGTTGCACCTGTTCGTCAAGACGTTGCGTGATCTGGGGGCGCTCGAGTCGAGCGGGGGCGCGGTGTTCGTGGCTGGGTCCATACCCCTGTCGAGCGACATCCTCGTGTCGATCGGGCGCGACGCGCCGATCGCGAGCCTCGTGTCGTTCCTCGGCGTCATGGCCGTCGTCGTCGTCGTTCTCCGCGCGCGGAAAGCGTCGATCTACGTCATCGGCTCGCTGCTGGTCGGCGTGCTCTGGCTGGTGGGCGCGACGATGGCGCTTGGAATCAAGATCAACTTCTCGAATTTCATCGCCTTCCCGATCACCTTCGGGATCGGCGTCGACTACGCGGTCAACGTCATGACCCGGTACGTGCAGGATGGCGAGCACGACGTGCGCGGCGCGGTGCGCTCGACCGGGAGCGCCGTCGCTCTCTGCTCGCTCACCACCATCATCGGCTACTCGTCGCTCCTGCTCGCGCGAAACCGCGCGCTCTTCCTCTTCGGCCTGCTCGCCGTGCTCGGCGAGATCGCCTGCCTCGCGGCGGCGGTCGTCGCGCTGCCGGCCTGGCTCGTCTTGTGGCGCCGGCCGGGTCCGGCGGTCTCCCAGGCGGGCGACGGACGGGCCGCGGCCGGCCACACGGCGCGGCGGTGGTCTTGAGCGCGGGTACTCTCTCCGTCGCGGCTTCGCGATCCACGAGTTGAACGATGGCGATCGCGCCGCACTTGTTACTCCCAGCCTGCAGCCGAGCGCGCTAAAGCGTGACGGGTCAACCCAAGGAAAGAGGAGGAGAGCGATGACGAAGCACATGATCGGGACACATGAAGAGTGGCTTGCAGCCCGGCTCGAGCTGCTCAAGGAGGAGAAGGATCTCACGCGGCGCAGCGACGAGCTGGCACGGCGGCGGCAGGAGCTGCCGTGGGTTCCGATCGACAAGGAGTATCGATTCGAGACCGACGAGGGGAGCGCCTCGCTGGCAGACCTCTTTCGAGGGCGCTCGCAGCTCCTCGTCTACCATTTCATGTTCGGGCCCGACTACACGGCGGGGTGTCCGTCTTGCTCGGCGATCGCGGACGGGTTCGACGGCTTCGTCGTCCACCTGGCCAACCACGACGTCGCGCTCTCGGCGGTGTCGCGGGCGCCTCTTGCGAAGCTGCAGGCGTACAAGCGGCGGATGGGGTGGACCTTTCCGTGGTCGTCCTCGTTCGGCAGCGACTTCAACGTCGACTTCAGCGTCCGGTTCACCGAGGAGCAACAGCGCGAGGGCGGAGTCGAATACAACTACCGGCGCGAGGCGCCGTGGCCCGTGCCCGCGCCGGTCCAGGAAGCCGGAGGCGGGGGGGCAGTCGCCGAGATCGCGGCCATGGCCGGCACCGACGCGGCCACGTTCCTGCGCGAGAGGCCGGGCCTGAGCGCGTTCGCGCTCGAGGACGGCATCGTCTACCACGCCTATTCCGCCTATGCGCGCGGACTGGACGGCCTCTGGGGCATGTACCAGTGGCTCGACCGCGCACCCAAGGGGCGCAACGAGCCGGACGTCTGGTGGCGCCGCCACGACGAGTACAAAAAGGGCTGAGCGAAATCATGATTGTCATGCCGCAACGGCGGGAGCTCTCACGACGCATGGTTTCCGAGCGAGCTGCCGGGCAAGCGTTTTTTGGCGTCTCGGCGCTGCTCTTTGCTGCCAGCGCGGGGGGAACGATCGTCTGGTGCGCGTCCATGTCGGCGATGGGCGAGATGCCGATGCCCGGCGGCTGGACGATGTCGATGGCGTGGATGCGGATGCCCGCACAGACGTGGCCCGGCGCCGCGGCGTCGTTCCTTTGCATGTGGGTCGTGATGATGGTGGCGATGATGCTGCCGTCCTTGGTCCCGATGCTGTGGCGCTACCGCCAGGCCGTTGGCCGGCCAGGCGAGACGCGCCTCGGTCGGCCGACCGCGCTCGTGGGCGTGGGTTACTTCTTCGTCTGGACCGTGTTCGGAATGGCCGTCTTTCCGCTGGGCGTCGCGCTGGCGGTGGTCGAGATGCAACAGCCGGCGCTGGCGCGCGCCGTACCGATCGCGGTCGGTGTGCTCGTCCTGATCGCCGGCTCCCTCCAGTTCACTGCGTGGAAGGCGCGTCACCTCGCCTGCTGCCGGGAGGCACCGGGGCGCAGCCGTACCCTGCCGGCCGACGCCGGCACGGCCTGGCGACACGGCCTGCGACTCGGCCTGCACTGCAGCTACTGCTGTGTCGGTCTGATGGCGATTCTCCTGGTCATCGGGGTCATGGACCTTCGCGCGATGGCTGTCGTGGCGGCAGCCATCACCTTCGAACGTCTCGCCCCGGCCGGTGAGCGGGTCGCGCGAGCCATCGGGGCCGTCGCCGTGGGGGCAGGGTTGCTTCTGATCGCGCGCGCAGCCGGGCTCGGATGATCACCGTAGGTTCACCCGACGTGATGGATCGCACCGCGCAGGCGTAGCTTTCGCCGACGCCGATCGGTGTAGTCCATCCGTCGGGCGTAGGGCTGCGTGAGAGCGACCTCGTGGCTCGCGTGGTAGCCTTCGCGGAATGCAGACGACCCGCCGTGCCGTCGCCGCCGCGGTTCCCGCGTGGTTCGCTGTTCTCGCGACGAGCTCCTTCACTCGAGCGGGCGACGCCGTGGTCTTCACGTTCACATCCGGGACGGGCGACGCCCCGGGAAAGATCACCGTGACCAACGCCGGCAACGGGTCGACGGCCTCGGTCGGCCTTGTGCCCAAGATGTCCGCCGCGGCGTGCGCCTCGATGCTGGCGGACGCCGCCCCCAAGGTGGGATTCAAGACGGAGCTCGGCGGAGCGAGCGTGACCATCCTCGGTCATGGCGTCGTCGTCAAGGTCGAAGGCGCCTCCGTCACCACGTTGAAGCTTCGCCCTCCCGCTGCCATTATCAGCCACGGGCTCCCCACGCCGCGCGTAGACACCCATCCGGCGGCCCTCGTCGCGCTCGCGGCCCGCGCCCGCCACTGACGACGCCGCGCAGGACAGCGACACCCGGAGCAGCGGCCCGCCAAACGAGGTCTCCCATGAACACTTGCTCGCGGGTTCTGCTCCCCTCGCTCATCGCGCTTCTGACTGCAGAGCGAATTTCCGATGTTCTGGAACGACGACAACGTCGAGGGCGTCACACTCTGGGGTTACATCGTCGGGGCCACCTGGGAAGCGAACACCGGCCTCATGACGAGCAGCGGCACGATGCGCCCGGCGATGAGCTGGCTCGTGAATTTCCTCAAGACCCATTGATCGGACGATGCGCCGAACCGATGGACTGGGCCGGGCACGTGCCCAGCGGTGCCCACGCGGAGGCGTCTCCGTAGCGTCGTAAAAGTCGTGTGATCTCGCGCCTGATCGTCGGATGCGGGCGCGGCGCGTTGGCGGCATGTCGGTTGCTCAAGGAGTCATCACGCGGCGCAGCGGCCTTGGTGGCCGCCCGACCCGCGTGCCTATCTACGGAGAATCGACATGAAAACGAATCGCTTTCCCCTCTCGGCGTCCACCCGCCCGACAATTCGAACCGGGTCCCTCGGTCTCGTCGGCGGCGTCACCTGTGCGGTGCTTTCGATCCTGGGCGTCGGCACGGCGACGGCGGGATCGCCGAACGCGTCGGGGGGCGGCCAGGCAGCGGCGGCGCCGCAGACGCTGGCGACGTTCTCGCTGCAGCCAAACGCCAAGTTCGCGCGATGCCTCGCGCAATACCCCGATGACGCGAGCCGGCAGCCTCACGTCGACGTCGCCGTCATGCGGGGCGCGGCGAACGATCTCCTCGCGATTCGCGGCGAGTACATCAAGCCGAACCTCAAGTTCGACATGTTCACCATCGAGAACGATCCCTTCAAGGCCGACGGCACCGCCAACCCCGACTTCAAGAACTTCGGCTTCGCCTGGTACCAGAGCGACCTCGAAGCCAACGATCGTGGCGTCGTGAAGGCGTCGATCCGCACCATTCTCCTCGATCAGATCTTCGGCTTCGATCCCGCCGCTCCGGTGGGCCCGACGAACACCTTCGAGGTCGGCTTCTGGTTCAACGACCCGAACGACGCGGCCGCCTGCGGGTTCGACGTGACCCAACCGACGCCGTTCAACGGCCAGCACAAGGCGGGCCCGCTGGCGGCGATCTCGCTCCCCAGCGCCACGACCGGTCTCGGTCCGCTATGCACCAACCCGGACACGTCGGTCAGCCCCGCGCGCTGCAACCCGTAGGCGGCGCTGAACGCATATTTGCCGAAACGTCACACGCCGTCTTTGTCCGACGAAGGCAGCCACGAAATCCAGGTTAAGATGGCCGAGGACAGAAGGTAGGAGCCTGCGAGATCGCGGGTGCGCGGGGAAGCTGCGGGCAGCCGCAATTCACGGTGCGTGCGTCTGCGTCACCGAGGACCGCGTGGGAGGGAGACCCGCGTGGACGTCGGTGCCGCTTCCTCCGGCGCAAATTGGCTGCCATTACGTCGCAGTTTGCGCGTTATGTCCCACTGGTGGGAGCGCCCGGCGCCGATTGACCGTTGCCCCGCCGATCGAATGGTTCAACGATCTTCGATCCGGTGGTCGTCGATCTGACCACGCACGGCGCCGGTGGGCTCAGCGCACTCGCCCTCGATCTGGCAGCGGAGATCGAAAAGGCGGCGGGGCCGGAGGCTCGCACGATTCGTGACGTGCACCTCGTCACGGGAGGGCATTCAAGCGGATCGCTCATCCAGGACGGCCGAGTCCCAGGAAGCGCATGCTTCAGGCGGTCGCTGGCGCTCGCCGCTCTCGAAGCGCTCGATCGAGAATTTTGAGGAGAACCTCCCCGTAGTCAGGGCCCGCTTTCCTAAGGAAGTACGGAGTCCCCATGCGCGCGGCTACATCTGGCAAGTCGTTTCTTCCCGACACGAGCAGGATAGGGATCCTCTCCTCGCCCGCGTCATGCACGAGCATCCGATGGGCCATCTCCGGGCCGCTCAGGACGGGCATGTCAACGTCCAGCAAGACGCAATCAGGAAGCGGACCTGCATCCATAGACTTCAGCCCCTGCTCGCCATTATATCCCGTTTGGATCCGATGCCCCGCCGACTGCAAGAGTTCGGTGGAAAGTTCGACGATGTCTGAGTCGTCATCGACGATGAGAACGTTTGCCATTTGTCGAATCCCGCTGGCTCTGTCCGCACCAGAGTTCAAGAAGTTCCACGCGCCGATTTGGGTTCCGGCAAACCGCATGCACAAATCGATAGCCCGGAAGGCCCGGGCAATCGAGACCCGGTGAGCTGCTACTTCCTCGCGGCGTGCTTGACGTCCTTCACGGCGCCTTTCACCTTGCCCTTCGCGCTGTCTACCTTTCCCTCCCGCTTCAGCTTCTTGTCCCCGGCCAAACCCCCTGCCGCTTGCTTGATCTTGCCTTTGACCTTGTCGACGATTTCGCCCATTGGTTTTCTCGCTCGCTAACTGAGGCGTTCTTGCAGATCGCTCGAAGTGTGTTCGCTCCGGCGTCATCGCGGGCTCATGCAAGTTCGGAGCCGCGAACGACGGCTGCAGGCGATTACGCCGCGAAACGTGGCAGGCGCATCGCAAAGGTTGTCGTGCCCCCATCGGAGTGCGCGTCGAGCGTGCCGCCGTGGGAGATCACGATCTGGCGCGCGATGTAGAGGCCGAGGCCGAGATTCGCGGTTGCCGACGTTCGGCCCTCTTGCGCTCGGCGGAAGGGCTCGAAGATGAACGGAAGTACGTTCGCGGGAATGGGATCTCCTTGGTTGCTCACCTCGACGACAACCTCCGCTCCGATCCCGTGTGCGGTGACGCTCACGACCGTTCCCGGTGCGGCGTGTTCGATGGCGTTCCCCACGAGGTTCGAGAGAACTTCGGCCAGACGATCCTGATCCCAGGAGCCCGTGACGTCGCCTTCCACCTCCAGCTGTATGGTCGCCTCGAATTCCTCTACCGCGTTTCGGCAAACCTCACCGAGATCGGCCGGCGCCCGATCGATGGGCAACCCGCCGCCGAGACGAGCGCGCGTGAGATCGAGCAGCTGCGTGATCATTCGGCTTATGCGTTGGCTGCTGCGGAGAATGCGCGCTGCCGTCTCGGCGTCGCCCTCGTCGAGGCGGCCTGGCCGAAGCAAAAGGGACGCGCCGATGGTGATTGACCCGAGCGGGTTACGCAGGTCGTGCCCGAGCATCGCGATGAACATCTCCCGAAACTCCGCCACCGCGTGGAGCTCGCGCTCGCTCTTCTCCGCGCGTGCTCTGGCCGCGTCAGCTTCGAGCGCCAACTCTTCCGCCCGAATCGTTGCGCGGACCATTCTTTCGTTCGCTTCGCGCTGGTCCACCATCAGCGTATCGGCATAAGCCCGTTCGCCGATCAGACCCTTGTCGGTGCTATCCCGTTCGACCGCAAGAAAGTCGGCCCGGTCGCTCCTCCCGCTGCGCGCGCTCGCTTCGACCGCCGCGCGCTCCTTCGCGACTGCGACGTCGGATTTCTCTCGTTCGACCCGCAGGCTCTCGTTGGTCTGCTCGCGTTTCGGGCGGCCGGGACGGCGCACGCCGTCGGCCGCGGAAAATGCGAGGCGCGCGAGCACGTCGGTGGGCTTGCCGAGTGCGGCCAAGTAATGGATCGTCTCGCTGTCAAGCTCGACGATGATATTTTGCTTTACCATTGCTCGCCCGTTCTTGCGCGCGGAGGTCCGCGGCGACCCACTCCCGTTTTCGTCATTACTTTCCTCGCTCCCCGCCCCTCGGACTTCCCGTGAGAAAGCCCTCATACCCTTTCAGCGCCTTGCCAATGAGAATCCCTCCGGCCGACGAGATC
>CALFNG010000541.1 GCA_937902985.1 uncultured Myxococcales bacterium | reverse complement strand
GCCTACTTGCGTCGTGCCGGAACCTGACGGGGCGCCGCGCGCTGCGGCACGTACGTTCGCGTGACGAGACGCGGTCGCACGACGTGGGCCACAGGCGCGCGCGCGCCGAGGGCGAGGGCGGTGGACGGACGCGCGAACTGCCGGGCGCGGACGAGATTGGGATCGTTTCGGACGACCCGCGGAATGTGCGCCGCCTCGATGCCGAGGAGAGCGGGCGGCGGCCCGGAAGGCGTCAACGGCGGCCCCACGACGGGCGAAGCTCTCACGTACGGCCGCGTGCGGGGAAAGACGGCAGCCGCCGGCTCGCCACGCACGACGCGCGGCGCGATGCTCGGGGCGAACACTTCGCTCGAAGGACAGAAGACGAACGGCTCCCGCGAGGCGAAGCCGAGAAGTCCGGCGACGCCGTCGCGCCAGCCCCAGGCCGGCGGGGCAGGGGCCCAGCCGACGTAGGCCGAGTCGTCGCCCACGCGCCAGGTCACCCACGCGTTGGCGTACTGCCGCCCCGGGATCCACGCCCAGCCGCGCCCCGGGAGCCAGGCCCACCGCCCGTAATGAAACGCGGCCCAGCCCCAGCTGTAATCGCTCACCCAGACGTAGTCGTCGTCGTAGCCCCAGTGTCCACCGCTGAGATAGGGCTCGAAATCGGCGCCCACTTCGTCGGGGTTCGGCGTCCATACCGTGCCGTACGCCGGGTCGTCGGCCCAGTTGCCGTACGGTTCGAGCACCGGCTGGAAATCGGTCAGCGCGCTGGGATCGGTGTCGGCGTATACGTCGCCGGAGACCGCCACCTGGGCCTCCTGGTCGGGGTTGCTCAGCACGTCTTCGGACGCGCCGTCGTCGGTCGGGCCGCCCGCGCGAGCGACGCTCGGCGAGCCCATGGCGCCCACGACGCCCGACGCGAAGGCGAGCGACGCAAACGCAAGGCGTGGCCGGCGAGAGAGGACCATCCCGAGGGCCCGAACCATAGCCCGCCCGGGGAGGGTCCCGCCAGCCCCGAGACGCTCGCTGCGCGTCACCCCTCGTGGCATCGTCGCCGGGTGACGATCTTCAATCGTGGCGCGACGTCGATTCACTACGAGGTGCACGGCGCCGGGCACCCTGTGCTCCTGTTCGCGCCCGGCGGGATGCGATCGAGCATCGCGTTCTGGGACAAGATGCCGTTCAACCGGGTCGCGAGCTCTCCGGGGAGTTTCGCGTGATCGCCATGGACCAGCGAAACGCCGGGCGCTCGCGGGGCCCCGTGAGCGCCAGCGACGGCTGGCGCACGTACGCGTCGGATCACCTGGCGCTCCTCGATCATCTCGGCATCGCGCGGTGCCATCTCCTGGGAGCGTGCATCGGCGGGGCCTTCGGCCTGGCGCTCGCGACGGCCGCCCCCGAGCGCGTCACCGCGGCGGTCTTGCAGCAGCCAATCGGCCTCTCCGGCGACAACCGGAGCGCGTTCCAGAAGATGTTCGACGGGTGGGCCGAAGAGCCCTGCGCACGCGGAGCGACGTCACGCCCGAGGCGATCGCGGGACTGCGGGCCAACCTCTACGACGGCGAGTTCGCGTTCAGCGCGTCGCGCGACGAGCTTCGCGCGTGCCGGGTGCCGCTCCTCGTGCTGCGCGGCAACGATCTCTACCACCCCCTCGGTCACGTCCGAAGAGATCGTGCAGATCGCGCCCCGCGCCGAGCTCGTGACGAGCTGGAAAGAGGGCGACGACCTCGTGCGCGCCGTCGCCCGCGTCAGGGCGTTCTTCGCGTTGCACGCGCCGCGCTAGGCGAGGGAATGGCGAGGGAATGGCGAGGGAATGGCGAGGGAATGGCGAGGGAATGGCGAGGGAGGCCCGGCGCGATGGCGGCATCGACGATGACGCCCGAAGCGGACGAACTCGCGCGGCTCGACCTCGAGCGCTTGCCGCGCGCGGCGGGAATGCGCTCCTTCAGCCTCGCGCTGGTGAGCCGCCTCGCCTACGTGGTGGCGCCGGCCCTCGACGACGGCGTGGCGCGCGCCGTCTTCGGTCCCGCTCCGGGCTCGCGCGAGAAATACGGTGGCGAAAGGCTCGTCGCCGAGGAGTTCGCCGTCGCGCTCCTCCTCGCGAAAGCCCATGGCGCGCTCACCGGCGATTGCTCGCGGTGCAAGCAGGTGTTCGGCCCATGCCCTCATCTCACGCTCCTCGCGCTCGACCTCGCCGTCTCCGCTCCGCTCCGCGACGCGCTGCTGTCGGGTCGCAGCACGGCCGAAGCGGCCGCGAACGTGCCGGAGCTCCGGGCCGTCGTGCATGCCGACCGCCAGTTCGATCGCGCGCTCGCGGCGTGGATCGTCCCGCCGATCGACGCGCGCCCCGTCCAGATCTCCGCGAGCCCCTTCGCCGAGGACTACGGGCGCGTCCATCGAAGCTACGGCGAGTTCCTCGACGGTGCCGAGGGCCCCATGCTGGCGGTCCAGGTGCGTAACGCCGGGGAGCGCAAGCACCTCGCGCCGCGCGAGGTCCTGGCGCCCACGCGCCTCACGCCCCGCGATCGCCGGGTCCTCGAGCACACGCGGGATCGCGGCGCCGGGCGGAAGGCCGTCTACGCCTCCGGCGTCGAGGTGTCCCTGGCCATCGAGGCCATGCGCGCTCACGGAGGCGTCTACGCCTTCGGGTACAAGGCGCTCCTCGCCTTTCGGTCGGGCTTCGTCCGCCCGGCGCTGACGCTCGGCGAGCGAGGCCCGGAGGCCGCGCTCGACACGCTTTCGGCCGTGTGGACGACCGAAGACGGGAGCGTCCGCGTGCCCTTCGCGGAGGCCGTCTTCGTCGCGGGTCCGTTTCCCTTCGTCTGGACGCGCGGCGGCCCGATCTACCGCGTCGCCCCGGACGTCGACGCCGACTTCACGCGACAGCTCGTGAACGCGCCGGTGCTCCGCGTCCCGCCCGCCAAGCTCCGCGAGGCCGGGGGGCGCTTGCTCCGGGCGACGCGCGGGCGAGGCATCGTGATGCCGGCGCACGAGGCGTTCGGGCTGCCCCCGGTCGAGACTCCGCGCGTCGTCTTGCGCATGATGGGCGAGCCCCTCGACGTCGCGGGTGAGCTCGTCGCCGTCTATCGCATGCGCGAGGTGCCTCTCGTCGGCGCCGGCGCCGTTGTCGACGTCGCTCCTGGCGACGGCTCCGTCGCCAGCGTCGCCAGCGTCGCCAGCGACGCCAGCGACGACGGGCGCGACTTCGAGTCCGAAACGCGCGCCCGCGCCCACGTCGAGAGGCTCGGCCTCGTGCGGTCCGGGCCCGACCCGGACGACGAGCCCTTCGACGACGCGGGTCCGACCCTCGCGCGTGTCGAGCGCATCGCCGTGTCGGGTGAGACCGCCGTTGGCTTCTGGCAGCAAGGGCTCCTCTCGCTCCGCGACGCCACCGACCCCGCGATCGAAGTCCAGCTCACCGAGCGTCTGGCCCAGGTGCGCGTGGGAGCGCCCATCTCGGGGCGCGTGCACATCGCCCTGGAGGGGGACTGGCTCAACGCCCGCCTCGAGTTCGGGTCCGCCGAGCTCCCCGTCGAGCTCAGCGCCATTCGCGCGGCGCTCGCGCGCAAGCAGCGCTGGGTCACGCTGAACGACGGGACCCTGTCGAAGATCTCCGCGTCGATCGAGGCGCTGGTCGACGAGGCGAAGGTCGTGATGGCCGATCGCCCAGAGGCGAAGCTGGCTCTTCACCAGCTCGGGCGCCTCGACCGATGGATCGAAGAGAACGACGGGACCACGGACGCGGCGGTCCAGGGGCTCCGCGGTCGACTGCGCGCCCTCGCCGTGGCCGCCGAGCCGGCGCTGCCGAAGGGGCTCCGCGCGACGTTGCGGCCGTACCAGCGCCTCGGCGTCGCGTGGCTGCAGTTCCTTCAGGCCCTGGGGGCGGGCGGGATCCTCGCCGACGACATGGGGCTCGGGAAGACCGTGATGACCCTGGCGTTCCTGCTCCGGCGAAAGCAGGTCGAGGGGCGCGCGCCGAACCTCGTGGTGTGCCCGACGTCGGTCGCGACCAACTGGCTGCGGGAATCGGCGCGCTTCACGCCGGGGTTACGCGTCCACCTCTGGCACGGGCCGTCTCGCGACGTGGCGGCCATCGGCAAGGGCGACGTGATGGTCACGACGTACGCGCTCCTGCGGCGCGACATCGAGAGCCTCGCCGCGCTCCGGTTCCGGTGCGTCGTGCTCGACGAAGCGCAGAACATCAAGAACGCCGACAGCGCGACCACGCACGCCGCGAATCGGCTCGACGCCTCGATGCGAATCGCGCTCTCGGGCACCCCCGTCGAGAACCGGCTCCGTGAGCTCTGGTCCCTCGCGTCGTTCGTCAACCCGGGGATCCTGGGGACGGTCCGGTCGTTCGAGACGCGGTTCGAGAGGCCCATCGTGGCCGACCGCGACAGCGCCGCGGCCGCCGAGCTGCGCGCGATCATCCGGCCGTTCCTCTTGCGCCGCACCAAAGACGACGTGCTCCCCGATCTGCCGCCCAAGATCGAGGTCGATCGCGTGGTCACGTTGAGCCAGGCCGACAAGCGAATGTACGACGCGCTGGCGCACACGCTCCGCGAGAGCCTCGCCAGGGACCTCATGAAGCGCGGGCTGGCCCAGAGCTCGCTCACCGTGTTCGCGGCGCTCACGCGGCTCCGGCAGATGGCGTGCGATCCGCGCCTCGTCGACGCGACCCTCGCGGCCCCCAGGGTCTTCGGGACGGGCGCGGGCGACGACGGAGGAACCGAGCCGAGCGCCAAGCGCGGGGCGTTCCTCGATCTGGTTCGCGAGCTCGTGGCCGAGGGCCGCCGGGCGCTCGTGTTCTCGCAGTTCGTTCAGCTCCTCACGCTCTGGCGCCAGGACCTCGACGCCGAGAAGATCGCGTACGAGTACCTCGACGGCGCGACGACCCGACGCGACGAGGCCGTCGATCGATTCCAGAAGGGCACGGCGCCGCTCTTTCTCATCTCGCTGAAGGCGGGCGGGGCCGGCCTGAACCTGACGGCCGCGGACACGGTGATCCACTGCGACCCGTGGTGGAACCCGGCGGTCGAAGACCAGGCTACGGATCGCGCTCACCGCATCGGGCAAGACAAGACGGTGACCGTGGTGCGCCTCATCGCCCACGGCACGATCGAGGAGAAGATCCTGTCTCTCAAAGACAAGAAGCGCGCTCTCTCGAAGGCGGTCATTGGCGACGACGCACGCGCCCTCCAGGGCCTGACCGAAGACGATATCCGCGTGCTCCTCGGCGACGCGAGCGACGACGACGACGAGGATGGCCGCGAGGCGAGCGCGCACGGGCCGGCGGGCCCTCGAGCGATGGGCTCGCCCGCGCGGTCACCCTCGCGCTCGCCGAACGACAGGCTGGCCACGTCATCGCGGGTCGTCTCTCCCGAGTTCCACGATCTCGTCGCCGAGACGCAGCGGTTCCTCGCGATGAGCGGGATGCCGAGGGCGCGCCTCGCCGCGCTGGCCGACATTCCGACGGCCTACGCTTCGCGGCTCGCGCGCGGCGAGCCCTTCCCGTGCTCGCGCGCGGTGGCCGATCGGATCCGAAAGAAGCTGAAGGAGTACTGAAGGCGGCGAAGTCGGCGCGCGGCCCGCCGTCCTGGGGTAAGACCCTCGCGTGTCGATCCAGTGGTACCCCGGCCACATGCGGAAGGCGCGGCGAGCGATCGCCGAGGCCATGCCGTCGCAAGACGTCGTCATCGAGGTGCTCGACGCGAGGATGCCGCGCGCGAGCGAGAACCCCGTCGTCACCGAGCTGCGGGGGCCGAAGCCTTGCGTGAAGGTGCTCACCAAGAGCGACCTGGCCGATCCCGACGTCACGCGAGCGTGGCTCGAGTACCTCGAGCGCCGCGTCGACGGGCCCGGCGCGCACCCTGCAGGCAAGGTCGTGGCGCTCGCGGTCACGACCGACCGTGCGTCCGACGCCCGGACGCGGATCACCGAGGCCTGCGGCGCGCTGGCCGTGCCGACCCGGGGGCGAACGACGGCGCGCGCGATGATCATCGGGATTCCGAACGTCGGGAAGTCGACCCTCGTGAACACGCTCGCGCAGCGCAAAGTGGCGAACGTCGGCGACGAGCCGGCGGTGACCAAGAGCGAGCAGGTCGTCAAGATGAAGAACGGCATGATGCTGTCCGACAACCCCGGCATCCTCTGGCCCAAGATCGAAGACCCGACCGCCGCGCTGAGGCTCGCGCTCGGCGGCGCCATTCCCGACGCGGCGCTCGACTACGAAGGCGTCGCGCTCTTCGGTGCGGGCGTCTTCCTCGGGCGCTATCCGGAGCTTCTCGCGAAGCGGTACAAGCTCACCACGATGCCCGCCGACGCCGAAGCGCTCCTCCTCGAAGTGGGCCGCCGTCGCGGGTGCCTCCGGAGCGGCGGGACCATCGACCGCCACAAGGCGGCCGACGTCCTCATTCACGACTTCCGCGACGGAGCCCTCGGCCGCATCAGCCTCGAGCGACCCGAAGAGTGAACGCTCAGTATGGCCGCTCGGGGGTCGTGCTCCCTTGCGGAACGAGATTGCCGGCGGGCGCGTAGTCGCACACGGCGAAGGTCCACTTCCCCCCGCCGCTGAACGGTGAGTTCGTCGTGCAGTTGACGATGGCGCAGCCGACGCTCGTCGTCGTCTTCCAGACGATCTGCGTGTAGTGGCCGCACTCTTTCATGCCGGCCGTGTTGCAGGTGTTCGTCGCGTAATCGTAGATCGATTTCTCGTCGATCCACCCGCTGTTCGCGGAGGCGATCGTCAGCGTCGGCGCGCCCGCGGCGATGTTCTCGCCGGCGCTGGTCGTCCCGCCGGCGCTCTTGTAGTTGGCCTGAAGATTTGGATTGTGAGCCCAGACGCACTGTTTTGCATACGCCAGCGCCACCTCGGCCAAGATTGGATTCCACGTGAGCGCGGGCTCGTTGGCCATCGTGTCCATCCGCGCAGCGTTCTGCGGGTCGAGCCATGCCGACTCGTCGGACGAGGCGTCGGTCGACGTGCCGGGGCTGGAGTCCAGCGGGCTCGCTCCGCTGTCACGGGGAGACGACGCGTCGGCGTGCGGGCCGACGGTCGCGTCTGCCGGCTCGGTCATGGCGCCGTCGGCGCCGCCCGCTCCGCTGTCGCCGCCCGCAGGGCCGGTGCCCATGCCCGGGGACGCATCGTCGCCCGCGTTTCCGCCCGCGGCGTCGTCGCCGGTCGACCCCGAGGAGCTCCCGTTTCCGTTGGAGTCGTTGCCGAAACCGCCCGTGGTGGAGCTGCACGCATAGAGCGTCGCTGCCAAGAGGGCCGTCGCTGTCAGGCTCTTGAGGGCGCGCGCTCGAAGTTCCGTCATGGCTTCACGATGCTCGGCGAATGCCGGAGGCGGGAGTCCAATTCGAGGCTGTTTCGGATAATGATGGCATCGATGGAAACGCGCAGCCTTACTGCACCGCTTCACCGTCACGCCGGTTGCCCTGGAGACTTCGTCCGGCGCGTGCCCGCTTGGGTTAACCTGACATAGGCTACCGATGATCCCGGCCGAGGTCCACGAAGCGTTCTCGACGCTCGCGACGCGCCTGGCCGGGCGTCCGCAGATGGATGAGGCCGTGCTCTTTCGCTGGCGCGCGGGGCGCCGCAGCCGCGCGACGGAGCGGCCCGGGACCGAGCTCCCCGAAGACGTGCGGGCCGCTGCGGATCGGCTCAAGCTCGCCCTGCCCGGGCTGACGCGCGCGGAGGGAGGCCCTGCGGCGCTTGGCGCGCTCTTCGCCGAAGCGGCGGGCGAAGTCCTCTTCTCGTGGTGCGCGTCGACGACCTGGCGCCGCGACGTCGAGCTCGCGCAGCTCGTGTCCGCGGCCGCGAGCCGGCCCGAGTTCTGCGACCGCGTCGCCGTGGTGGCGCGCGATCGGATCATCGAGGGGCCGCTCCGGGACGCGCTGGCGTGCGCGCCGCGGCTCGGCGAGATCCTTCACGCCGGCCCGCGCGTCGCGGAGCCCGCCAGCGTCGAGGCGCGCGCCCGGCTCGAGATCCTCGTGTGGGAGGCGGGCGCGAGCGCCCTCGAGGCGCCCGATCTCGGGGCCTGGCTCTGGGGTTCGCGCCAGACCTTCGACGCGATGATCCGCGAGCCCGCGCACGGCGCGCTCCGGGGCCGCGTGCTCGCCGCGAGGTGCCTCGAAGTGAGCGCGGGCGGCATGCCGGCCGCGACGGATCCCGAGCTCGTCGGCCAGACGCTCCAGGTCCTGCAGCCGCTCCTGCTTCATCCCGAGCCGCTGGTCTGGGTCCACGCCGCCCGCGCGCTCGGCAGGCTCACCGGGCCGCTCGAGCAGCTCGAGGGCATGCTCCTCGACTGGGTGCTCGGCGACTCGTCGTTGCTCCGGCAGCGCGCGCTCGCCGCGTTCGCGTCGCTGCCGGCCGTGCGCCTCAAGTTCCTGGCGGGGCCGCTCGTCGCCATCCTCAACGCGCCCGACGCCGACGGCCGGGTCCTCGCGGCCGTCGCCGCGGCGACTCCTTACCTGTTCTTCGAGCGGAGAGACCTCTGGCAACGCCTGGCGGGTCGCGTCCTCGCCGGCGACGGCGGGGCGATCGCAGCACGCGCGCTGGCCCGCGGCCTCGCGACGCTCTGGCGTCGGGGCTCGCAGCACTGGGCGAGCGACGCGGCGGGCGACTCGACCAGCCACCGCGACATGTACCGCGAGATCGAGCCGCCCATGCGCGCCCTCCGCGAGATGGCCCGGCGGGCGCGCCCGGCCACGCTCGACGAATCGCGCCGCTGGATCGAGGTGACCGCCCTGACCGACGCGGTCGACGACGCCGAGCGGGATCCGCTCGATCTCGAGCTGGGCCTCGAGAACCTCATGCGCCTGGCAGCGCAATACGACGACGAAGAGGCCGACGCGCGGGCGGCGCGCTTCGCGGGCTCCGTCGTCTCGACCTTCAACGAGGCGCGCCGGATCGCCCTCGGAGGCGGGCGGCTCCGCCAGCGAGCGGCGGCGATCAACGCGCTCGAGGGGTGCGCCCGGGCCTTCGCGCTCCGCCTGTGGGGCCCGCTGCTCGCCACGAATCCGACGGGCGAGCCCATCGACGCCTCGGACCTCCCCGACCTCGAAGAGACCTGGAAGACCATCGCCCGCGCGCCCGCCGAGATCCTCGATCTGGTCAAAGAGCGTCGCCAGCACGGCGGCGGGCTCGATCACGACCTCTCCCTCGAGGTGCTGGCGGTGCGCCTCGGCGGCTACGCGCTCGACGCCTGCGGCGAGGCTGCGGATCTCGGGCCGGGTCGCGGACCGACGGCGCACGACACCTGCCTCTGGCTCCGCAAGCTCGAAGGGCTCGCCGATGGATCGCGCGATCTCCCGGCGCCGCTGAAGGGGGCGCTCAGCACGCTGTTCTGGCGCCTGGTCGACACGACGCGCGGCACGGCGCTCGGCGAGGTCGACGACGTCCGCTGGCTCGGCCCGTTCGCGGCGTGGTGGGCGCTCGTCATCGATCGCCCGGCGGTGCTGTTGCAGCTCGCGACCGCGCTGCCGATGATGGCCGCCGGCGCCCTGGCGCGGTGCTGCGAACAGGCCGAAGAGCTCCGCACGGCGGTGTCCCTCGGCCTGGCCAACGGGCAATGGGGCTCCTCGGCGGCCAAGGCCCTCGAAGCCTTGCACGCCGGGGACACCGAGCTCGCGCACGCGCTCTCGGGGCTCGCTGGCGCGCTCGAGGCCTTCCGGTTCGCCGCAGGGCCCAGGCGGAACCTCGAGTCGATGTGCATCGAGCTCGTGCTCGCGGGCGAGCGGCTGCACGGCGCGCTCGCCGATCCCGGCAAGGCGCTGCATCCGATGAGCGCGGAGACCGCGGAGGACTCGCTCTCACGGAGCGCCACCGAGAACGCGCCCCGCGTCGCCGCGCTCGTCGCGCGCGCGATCCGCGTGCGCGAGCTGTCGATGCTCGACGTGTGGTTCGCGTCCCTCGGGCCGGTGGCGTCGGCGCTGCTCGAAGACGCCGTCCGGGCGGCCATCCGCCGCTCACCCCCGCCGCCGCCGCGGGCGAAGAAGAACGACCCGAAGCTCATCGAGGGCTACGAGCTCATTCGACCGCTCGGCGAGGGAGGCATCGGGAGCGTCTGGCTCGTGCGAAAGCCGGGGGCCGATCGCTACTTCGTGCTCAAGATCCCCAAGGCCGAGGCGCTCGTCAACGCGAGCGAAACCGAGCGGGCCGGCATTCTCGAGTCGTTCGTCGAAGAGGCGAACGCGCTCGCAGGGCTCTACCACCCGAACGTCGCGAACATCATCGACCGCGGGGTCTCCGGCACCGTGCCCTTCCTGGTGCTCGAGTACCTGATGGGCGCCGACCTCAAACAGTACGCCGAGGCGCGCGCGATGACGCTCTTCGAGCTGCGGCAGGTCGTGCTCGAGGCCTGCGCCGGCCTCGCGGCGCTGCACAGCGCCGGCCTCGTTCATCGCGACATCAAGCCCGCGAACCTGTGGCTCCGGCTCCCGCTCGCGGGCGGCGAGAAGTTCGATCCCGAAAAGCACCGCGATCCCGCGGCGACGCCGCCGCTCGCGACCGTCGTCATCGACTTCGGCATGGTGCGGGCGATCCGGGTGCCCGCCCAGGTGGGCGGGCGCTTCGTCGCCGGCACGGCCGGCTACATCGCGCCGGAGCAGGTGCTCGATCCCGTCGAGCTCGATCCGCGGTCCGACGTCTACGCACTCGCGGGCACCATCTACAACGTGACCACGGGTCGCGCGTTCTTCGACGACATCGAAAACTCGCGCGATCGCATCGTTGCCCACATGCGGCGCGACCCGTTCGAAGACGCGGGGCGCCTCCGCGTCTATCCCGCCGCTGTCGCCAAGCTGCTCCGAGCGGCCACGGCGCGCGAGCCCAAGGACCGCCCGTGGCCCCTCGATTTCGGCAGGGCCTTCGCGGCCTCGCTCTAGCGGCGATTCGCGATATCCTTTGGGATCGTGGCGTCCCTCCGGGTCCCTGTCTCTCTCGAACCCGCCGTCGCGCTGATCTCGCATCATGCCGACCTCCTGGGCCGCATTCGCGCCGGCGTGGGCCGCGTCATCCGGGGAAAGCCCGAGGCCATCGACCTGCTCCTCCTGGCCCTGCTCGCCGGCGGGCACGCGCTCGTCGAAGACGTGCCCGGCGTGGGCAAGACCACGCTCGCCAAGGCGCTCGCGCGCGTCTTCGACGTCACCTTCTCGCGCGTGCAGTTCACGCCCGATCTGCTCCCGGCCGACATCCTCGGGTCGCTCGTCCTCGACCCCACCGCGGGCTCGTTCTCGTTCCATCGCGGCCCGATCTTCACGAACGTGCTGCTCGCCGACGAGATCAACCGCGCGTCTCCGCGCACGCAGTCGGCGCTCCTCGAGGCGATGAGCGAAGCGCAGGTGACGGTCGACGGGACGACCTACCCGCTCGCGGCGCCGTTCTTCGTGTTCGCGACCCAGAACCCCCACGAGTTCGCCGGGACCTATCCGCTGCCCGAAGCCCAGCTCGATCGCTTCCTCGTGTGCGTCTCGATCGGCTACCCGAGTGAAGACGAAGAGCTGGCCATGCTCTACGCGCGCCAGCGCGAGGAGCCCCTGGAGAGGCTCAAGCCGCTGGCCACGCGGGAAGACCTGGCCGCGATTCAGGCCGCGGTGCAAAACGTCGAAGTGAAGCCTCCGGTGGGCCGGTACCTCCTCGCCGTCGTCGCCGCGACGCGCGGGCATCGCGACGTCGTGCTCGGCGCCAGCCCTCGGGCCGCGCTCGCGCTCTTCCGCGCCTCGCAGGCGCGGGCTTATCTCGACGGACGCGTCTACGTGAGCCCCGACGACGTCCAGGCTCTCGCGGTGCCTGTGCTCGCCCACCGCATCGTGCTCACGCCCGAGGCGCGCTACGGCGGCCGCGGCGCCGAAGGCGTGCTGCGAGACGTCGTGCAGAGCTTGCGGATCCCGGTGTGAAAAACGAGCTGGCGCGGCTCAATCACGTGCTCGTGCCGGCGACGAAGTCGGAGCGGGATCGCTGGCGCAACGCGGCTGTTGGCCGCCTCGGGCGCCGCGTCCGGCTCGTCGTCGCACGCCTGACGCGCGAGGGACGGTTCTTCCTCCTGGTGGCGTCGGTCGCGTTCGTCTTTGCGCTCGACGTCGGCCGGACCGAGGCTCACCTGCTCGTCTTCGCCGTCCTGTCGTTGCTGTTCGCGTCGCTGCTCGTGACGCCCGCCTACCGGCTCGCGAGGGTGTCGGCGCACCTCCGCTCGCCCCGCAGGGTGACGGTCGGCGAAGAGATCGAGCTGACACTCTCGCTGCGGAACGGCGGCGCGGCGGCGCACCGGTCCGTGCGGGTCGAACGGCCGCTCTTGCCCTGGGACGGCTCCTGGCTCGGCGAGGCGCCGACCCTGGCCGAGCTGCCGCCGGGAGAGACGGTGAGCACCGTCTTGCGCGCGCGCTTCGTGGCGCGCGGCGAGCACGACGTCGACCCGCTCCGCGTGGCGGCGCTCGTGCCGCTCTGGCTCGCGCAAGGTCGCCCCCTGCGCACCGCCGGCTCGCGGTTCGTCGTGGTCCCGAAGGTGGCGCGCGTGACCTCCGTCACGACGGGGCTCAACCGGCGCCACCAGCCCGGCGGCATCGCGAGCGCATCGCGGACGGGGGAGGCGACCGATCTCCTCGGCGTGAGGCCCTACCGGCCCGGCGACCCAGTCCGCGACCTGCACGCCCGCTCGTGGGCTCGCCACGGCGCTCCGATGGTCCGCGAGTACCAGGAGGAGCACCTCGCCCGCATCGGCGTCATCGTCGACAGCGACGCCCGCGCGGCCACCGCCCAGCACCTCGAGGCAGCCCTCTCGCTGACGGCCGGCGTCGTCGCCCGGCTCGGCCGGGGCGAGGCGATCGTCGATCTGCTCGTGCTCGGCGACGAGCCGCAAGCGCTGTCTTCCGAGCGGACCTTCGGCGCGCTCGATCAGGTCCTCGACATGCTCGCGGCGGCGCAGCCCACCGAGGCGTTCTCCGCCGAGCGCGTCCTCGCGCGGCTGACGCCTCACCTCGAGCGCCTCTCGTCGGTGATCTTCGTCGCGCTGGCGTGGGACGGCGCGCGCGCGGGCCTCGCCGCCTCGATCCGCTCGCGCGGCGTGGACTGTACCGTGCTGATCGTCGGCGACCGATCGACGCATGATCCGCGCGGCACGACGATCGCGCTCGACGCGATCACCCGCGGCGAGGCGCTGGCGCTGTGAGGCGGGCGTGATGGGCCGCCTCCTCGCGCTCCTCGCGGTGCTCCTGGCGTCGTTCGCGCTCGGCAAGGCCGCCGACGACTGGCGCCTGGCCGCGGTCGTCGCCGCGATGGGCACGGTCCTCGCGGCCATCGGCCCGCGATGGGACGTCGACCGCGGCCGGAGGCTCCTCACGGCGGCCATGGGCGGCGGCGCCGGCTACATCGTCGCGAAGCTCCTCTACGAGCCGCACGCGGGCGCGCTCGACGAGGGCTGGACGCGCTTCGCGGCCGCCTGCATCCTCGCCGCGTCGGCGCGCTTTCTCTTGATGGGCTCGGGCGCGCGCAGCGTGACGACGGGGCTGGTCTTCACCGCGCTGCTCGCGATCGGCGAGACGCACGTCGCGGGCTATGGGATCTTCGTCGCGCTCTTCGTCGTGATCAGCATGTGGGCGCCCATCGTCCAGAGCGAGCACGCCCTCCTGGCGCGGACCCAGGGCCGTCGGCTCGCGGCCGGCGCGGGAGTGCTCCTCCTCGGCGTCTCGATGGCGACGGTCGTGACGCTCGGAGCGCGGCGCGCCTACGACTGGCTGAGCAGCCGCGAGCGATCGACCGCCCTGCTGTGGAGCCCCCGCATCGGCTTCTCGGACCAGATCGACCTCGGCGCGCTCGACGGGCTCCTCGACTCCGATACCGTCGTGCTCCGCGTTCGCGGCCCGCGCGTCGACTACCTGCGCGGTACGGTCCTCGACTCGTACGCCGGCGGCCGATGGTTCCGGTCGAAGCACGCGGAGGTCGAGGTCCCCGCGATCTTCGCGGGCGAAGCCGAGCGCGACGACGTGGTCAAGATCACGGCCGTCTCGGAACGTACCGACCGCTTCTTCGTGCCGCTCGAGGCGCGCTCGCTCACGGTCACGCCCCCGTCGGTGCTCGTCGATCCGCTCGGCTCCCTGAAGAAGACCACGCGGCGAGGCGACGTCGGGTCGCAGTTCGTCGTCGGTCCGCGCGACCGGGCCGCGCCCGAAGCGCCTGACGCCTCGGACCTCGCGCTCCCGAGCACGCTTCGGCCGCGTCTCGTCGAGCTTGCGACGGAGTGGACGGCGGGCGCCGGGACCCCGGCCGAGAAGCTCGACGCGATCGAGAGTCGCCTGAAGACCGGGTACCACTACGCGCGCGCGTTCGCCCGCGTCAGCGGCCCCGACCCGGTGCTCGACTTCCTCTTCGGCAACCGGAACGGCCACTGCGAATACTTCGCGACCGCGCTGGCGCTCGTCGCGCGCGCCGCGGGGATCCCGGCCCGGTTCGTCGGCGGGTACCGCGTCGGGGAGCAGAGCCCCTTCGGTTACTACGTCGTCCGCGAGCGCAACGCGCACGCCTGGGTCGAGGCCTGGGTGCCGGGTCGAGGCTGGACCACCCGCGACGCCACCCCGGACCTCGAGCTTCCCCAGAACCAGGAGCACCGATCGGGGTACCTGGCGTCGCTCTCCGACGGGCTGAGCGTCGGCTACGACGACGTCGTCGACTGGCTCCAGCGCCGCACCCTCGAGCAGACGGCCGTCGCCTGGGCGGTCGGCTCCGCGATCCTCGTGTGGATCGTGGCTCGAGGGGTTCGCCGGCGGGGCCTTGCCGAGGCTGGGACGCGCGAGGACGAGGTGGCGCTGCCGTGCCTCGAGGTTCTCCTCTCGACCCTCGCTCGCGCCGGCGTCGCGTACGACGGGCGCGAGTCGATCGAGCGGCTGGCGGCGAGGACCCCCGACCCGGAGGCGGCCCGGCTACTCGAACGGTACGCCGCCTATCGATACGGCGGCGTGGGAGACGTCGACTCGCTCACGGGCGACGTCGCTGCGTACGCGCGCCGCAGCGGCCCGCCAGCGTCATCGGCCTCACCTGCGGGGAACGACGGGTAGTGAGCTCGAGAGGCCTCCGTCGACCGGGAGCGCCTGACCGTTCACGTACGACGCGTCGTCCGACGCGAGAAAGAGCGCGACGTGCGCGATCTCGCTCGCGTGCCCGGCCCTGCGGAGGGGGTTGAGCTGGCCGATCTTGCCTTCGGTGCCGCGCGAGCGCGCGTGGTCGAAGATCGGCTGCGTCATGCCCGTCTCGATCAGCCCGGGACAGATGGCGTTCACGCGCACGCCCGTTCCCGAGAGCTGGTTCGCGGCCGTCTGGACCAGGCTGATGACGCCCGCCTTGCTGGCGCTGTAGGGAACGCCGCCCGCGCCCGACTTCAGCCCCGCCACGGACGCCGTGCAGACGATCGAGCCCTTGCCCTTGCTCACCATGATCCGCGCCGCGTACTTCAGCGTGAGGAACGCGCCCACCAGGTTCACGTTGAGGATCTCGGTGAACTGCTCGACGGTCGTGTCGAAGAGCGAGACGAGACCGCCGCTCACCCCGGCGTTCGCGTAGCAGACGTCCAGCCCGCCGAACTCGCGCACCGCGGTCTCGATGATCTCGGCGACGTCGCGCTCGGACGACACATCCTTCGCGAGCGCCACGGCGCGCCCGCCCGTCCTGCGGATCATGGACACGGTCTCTTCGATCTCCGGGGCGCGGTCGACCGCCACGACGTGCGCGCCGTGCGCGGCGAATAGGAGCGCGCTCGCGCGCCCGATGCCGCTCGCGGCTCCGGTGACGACGGCCGACCGCCCTGCGAGGCGCTTCGCGGTGGGGACCCGATCGGAGGCCACGACTACGACCTCGTCCCGCGCGGGTTCGCCATGTACTTCGCGAACTCCATCTTGCCGAGCTGGTTACGATGGACCTCGTCGGGTCCGTCGACGAGGCGCATCGTGCGGGCGCTCGCGGCGGCGTGGCCCAAGCCGAAGTCGCTGCTCATCCCGGCGGCGCCGTGCGCCTGGATGGCCCAGTCGACCACGAAGTTGAGCATCTGCGGGGCGGCGACCTTGATCATCGAGATCTCGAGGCGCGCGCCCTTGTTGCCGTGGCGGTCCATCTTGTCGGCCGCGTTGAGCACGAGCAGGCGCACTTGCTCGATCAGGATGCGGCAGTTGGCCACGCGCTCGAGCCAGATGGACTCCTCGGCGATCGGCTTCCCGAAGGCGACGCGCGAGAGCAGGCGCTTGCAGGTCTGCGCCAGGACCCGCTCGGCGACGCCGATGTTGCGCATGCAGTGGTGGATGCGGCCGGGCCCGAGCCGGGCCTGCGCGATCTCGAAGCCCCGGCCCTCGCCGAGCAGCACGTTCTTCGCCGGGACGCGCACGTTCTCGAACAAGATCTCGGCGTGGCCGTGGGGCGCGTCGTCGAACCCGAAGACGGGCAGCATGCGGAGCACCTTGACCCCCGGGGTCTCCATGGGCACGACCACCTGCGACTGCTGCGCGTGCCGCGCGGCCGACGGGTCGGTCTTGCCCATGACGATGAGCACCTTGCAGCGCACGTCGCCCGCGCCCGACGACCACCACTTGCGGCCGTTGATCACGTAGTCGTCGCCCTCGCGCGCGATACGCGTCTCGATGTTGGTCGCGTCCGAAGACGCGACGGCCGGCTCCGTCATGCAGAAAGCGGAGCGGATCTCGCCGTTGAGCAGCGGCGTCAGGAAGCGCGCCTTGATCTCGTCGCTCGCGAAGCGCTCGAGGATCTCCATGTTGCCCGTGTCGGGCGCGGAGCAATTGAAGACCTCGCCGGACCAGGAGACGCGCCCCATGACCTCGCAGAGGGGCGCGTACTCGAGGTTCGTGAGCCCGGCTCCGCGATCCGAGTGCGGAAGGAACAGGTTCCAGAGGCCGGCGGCGCGCGCCTTCGGCTTCAGCTGCTCGATGAGCGGGATCGGCTCCCAGCGAGCCTTGCCTTCGCGACCGGCGACGAGCTCGGAGACCGCCGCTTCGTGCGGATGGATGTGCTGCTCGAAGAAGGCCTCGAGCCGACCGAGGAGCGCCTTGACCTTTTCCGTGTGTTCGAAGTGCATGAGGGCTCTTTCGTGAGGGAGGACGCGGGATCCCTATACCTCATGGGAGCGCACGAAAAGGCCGGCGCGTGGGGCCGTCCAATGACGGCGTAAGTTGGCGGCAGGCGTCGACGGGATGGCGGGTGGGGGTATGAGCGACTTGGGGGGCCCGCGGGAGCGACGAGCGTTCATCACTCGCGCGATGGGTGCCCATGAGGGGAGCGACGAGCGTTCATCACTCGCGCGATGAGCGCCCACGACGGGAGCGATGGCCGTTCGCGTCATCCCGATCGTCAAAGCGATGGCTGGAACCCCGGATCCGTGAAGGCGGACTCGTACGTCGATATCCAGTACGCGCACTCCGTGGCGTGGAAGTTCGAGACGACGCTCGGGCCCTGCAAGGTGAACTGCATCCGCTGGTTGTCGGAGGTAGAGAAGCTCGGCCACGCAGGGTCGCTCCCCCCACTCGGGTTGCCCTTGGAGGCGAAGCGCGTCCAGTACCGTTCCATCAGCGCGGACGCGACCGCCTGCTGCGAGCCGGCCGTGAGCTGCGTCCCCGTCCCGAACACATAGGGCAGCTCCGAGCCGTGGCACGCGCCCAGAAAGGCGGCCGCGGAGATGTCGAAGTTGTACGCATAGGCGGGCACGCCTTGACCGGCCGAGAGCTGGGCCGAATCGTACGTGTTGCAGATGAGCATTTGGTCGCTCTTCATCCGTGTGAGGGCGGCCTGAAAAGGATTGGGGTAACCACCGTCGAACTCGGAGAGAGGGTAGAGCGCGGCGAGCGTCGCGCCCGCGTCCCCGTAGTCCTGCGCGATGGCCGCCGTGAGCCCCGACTCGTCGGTGACGGGTGTCGCACCCAGCTCGAAGAGCATGGCCTCGTCGTTGTTGCTGCCGATGAGATACGGGGCCTTGGCGGTGCTGCCGTTCTGGAAGAGCGTGCGCGGCTGGTCCTTCAGGAAGTCGCCGTCGACGACCGCCGAAAAGATCTCGGCCAGTCCCGAGGAGGTGTCCTCCTCGTGGGTCCCGAGCAAGGCCTCGGTCGTGAGCCCGCGCAAGCACGCGAGCGAGTCGGCCGCCGACGCGTCGCCGGTGCCCGCCTCCGTGTCGGCGCCGCCCTCAGGCGATCCCCCGCCGTCGTTGCTGGTCGCAGCCCCGGCGCATCCAACCTCCGCGGCCACCCCGAGCGCGAGCGGCTGCGCCTCTGCGAGGGTCGGCTGGCGGGTCGTACAGCCCCCGCTCTCGCTGATTGAGCGCTCGAAGAGCGGTGGATTTGGCGCCGAGGCGACGTGCAGGCAAACGTTGTACGCACCCGCCGACTCGCCTAAGATCGTCACGTTTTGCGGGTCTCCGCCGAACTTCGCGATGTTGGCCTGGACCCACTGCATTGCGAAGCGCTGGTCCCAGAGGGCCTGGTTGCCAGCCTTGGACCCCTCCGCGACCAGGCCCGGGTGGGGGAAGAAGCCGAAGATGCCGAGGCGGTAGTTGAGTGTGACGACCACCACCCCGTTCGCCGAGAGGGACGCGCCGTCGTAGAAGTAGCCACCGTCGGCTGCGTTCGGGCCTCCCAAGATGAGCGGAAGGGAGTCTGACGCCGAGCCCCCAAAGTTCCCTCCCCCGTGGATCCAGACCATCACAGGCACCTTCGAGGCCGAGGGATTGGGGGTCCAGACGTTGAGATACAGGCAGTCCTCCGTGGTGCTCGCGGACGTCATGTTCGTGGAGCTCGCGTTCTGCGGGCACCGGTTGCCGAACTGCGATGCGTCGCGGACCCTGGTCCACGGCGTTGGCGGCTGCGGCCCCTTCCAGCGAAGGCCACCGACGGGCGGCGCTGCATAAGGGATCCCGAGGAAGGCGTAGACGGACCCGTCCACGTGACCTTGGAGTTGACCGTCCGCGATAGTCACGACCGGCGAGGTCCCGTCCGGGAGGGAGGCGGCAGCGTCGGGTCCGGCCGGCTGCGCGGCATCACTGGGTCCGGCCGGCTGCGCGGCATCACCGGGTCCGGCGGCCTGGGCGGCCGAGCGCGAAGGGCTCGAGTTGCATCCCCCCACCGCCCCGGCCAAGAGAATCGACAGAAGAACCGGTATCCGATCCGACGGTGTGCTCATTGTTCGGTCTCTTCGGCGCGCCCTGTTCAACGTGGTCGCGCGATGCGGCGACAACCCCGCCGCCGACCCGGGACCCGGGTTCCCGCGGCACGGTCCTCGTATCCTGATATCAGGGTGGTTGACAAGTGCCACGACGCAGCTCGAGTGCTCTAAGCGCTCGCCACTTGGCTTCGAGGTCACGACGGCGGGCAGGCGCGTCCGCAACGCCGCCGAGCGGATGACCGAGGCCGCGATCGAAGCGGGAGCGCGGGTCGACCGCGCGCATGAGGTTCTCCGAACGACCGAGTCGTTTGCGCAAGGCTGCTCCGTATCGCCATGGGCATCCTCAGGCTCTGCAGCCGCGAGATGTACACGGGACAGCACCTTCGCGACTGCATCCATTGTGGTCTCATGAGAGCTAGCCCGCTACTCGCGTTCTCCCTTAAGGTTCGACGCGAGATGGCAAAAGTCAGCCAACCCCGAAAAAAAAGTGCGAGAAAACCGAGGCAGGAGCGATCGCGCGAGACGGTTGACCTGATCCTCACGGCCGCGACTCGCCTTTTCGTCCAGGAGGGCTACGCCCGTGCGACGACGAATCGTGTCGCGGATGCCGCCGGTGTCAGCGTGGGATCGCTGTACCAGTACTTCCCGAGCAAGGACGCGATCGCGATCGAGCTCCTGAAGCGCTATCGCGAACGGCTGTTCGCGCGCATCGCGGCGCGCGTGGGCGAGATGAACGCGGTCACGTTTCGCGGCGTCGTACGGGCACTCGTCGGCGCGCTGTTGCACGACGACGAGATCGACAACTCGCTCCGCAGCGTCCTCATCGAGCGGGTCATGCGCACGGAAGCGCGCGGTGAGATCGAGGCCTTCGAGGAGCGAATCGAGGGTATCGTCGCCGATGCGCTGCGGGGCGCGAAACCCCGCGTTGCCATCAATGACAACGCGCTCTGCGCATTCATCCTGGTCCGCGCTGTGCTCGCCGTGATACACGGCGCCGTCGTCGACAGCCCGAAGTACAATACGCCTGCGCTCGTCGACGAGGTCACTCACCTCATCGTCGCCTACATCGAGCGGAGGCGCCGGACGTGACCGCGCGCGAGCTTCAGCCTCCATGGGATTTACTGGCGAACGCATACGCCTGTGACGTTGGGACCGCATGCTGCCAGGCCGCGGCAGACGCGGAGAGTGCGGCTTGTGCGTCGTGAATGTACTCGAACTCGAGGGCCATTCGCCCTACGTCAGTTGCCTTTGGGGTGGGCGACGAAGAACTTCATGACTTCATCTCCCCAGACAAAGGAGTTGGGCGGCTGGCAAGCGAAGCCGAAGACTTGTCCGGGCTCTCCCCCGTCCAGGTCGTTGCTGCCCGGGAAGCAATGGCCCTTGGTGAAGGTCTGCGCCGACGAATAGTCGTGCTGGATGAACTCGAAGACCGTTCCCGATGGGCTCGTGTAGCGCGTGCGCGTGAACGTGCTGTCTCCGGCTACGACCGCCCCGGCGTCGCCCATGTGCCATCCCGCCAGGACCTGATCGCGCTGGGGAGTGGCGACGCTATCGAAGTTAACCAAGGCGTCCAATGTCCCGTTCACCGCGAGGACCGGGATCTCGCGAGAGGGTACGCCACCGCTGCCCCACATCCCGGCGTCGCCGCCAAACGAGCACCCCGCGCCAGCTGCGGGCGCGACCGAGGCGAAGTAGTCGGCGTGGTCGCAAAGGAAGCGATAGGTCATGTACCCTCCCTCCGAAAAGCCCGTCATGTGAACGCGCTTCGTGTCGGCGTGCAGCCTCGAGACGGCAAGCTCGATGAAGCCGAACACCTTTGGATCGTCGGTCGACGGGGTCCAGGAGGATAGCGGCGGAGCGGGAGCCGCGTTCGGCTGGACGACGATGTACCCGTACTGTTCGCCGAGTCGGCGAAGGGTGGTGTTGTTGTCCTCCATGATCCCGCTCATCGATAGGCCGTGCACGTCGGCCACGAGACCGCACGAAGACGATGCGCACGCGGAGGGAATGTCCACGTCGTAGGTAAGCCCGGCGCAGGAGTACGTATGTTGTCCGGCCGAGACGTCGTCGAGCGTGCACGCCGCAGACGGTCCAACGACCTCGGCTGAAGCGTCCTGTGCGGACGCGGCGTCCTGTGCGGACGCGGCGTCCTGTGCGGACGCGGCGTCCTGCGGCCGCGCCGGGCTCGGGGCCGTGGACGCATTCGACGTGCCGCAAGCGACCTGAAGGATCGAGGCGGCACAAGCGAACGCGAGTGACGCGTCCTTGTGGGTGAAGACCATAGCGTGTACCTCCAGGTCCAAAGTGTTCTTTGCACATGCAAAACGATCAACGCGGCGGCTCCTCGCTGTGCGCAGAAGCCGTCGCCGCTACCGGCACGAGGAACGGGGCAGCGCCGCGTCGGCCAAATCTATACCAACACACTTCTCCGAGCCGAGCACTCTACTGAAACATCACGGCCACGAGTCCCTGGGACGAGGGATAGTTTTCGACCGCGATCGGGACGTCGACGGTGATTGGGTCCTCCGACCCTCCCGTGAAGGTCATGTCGACGAAAGCCGGCTGCGTGGCGCTGATGAAGGCGTCGGTCCAGGCGATGAAGGTCGTGCTATAGGCTAGGCCGACGTCGCTCTTGCCGTTCTTGTTCGCGTCCTCCAGGAAGAGCGCGGCCACCCCGCCCTGCAGCGCTGTCGACATCTGTGCGGCCGCTCCCGAGTTGGCACTGTCCAGGACTTCGACGCCATTGATTTTCAGGCTCGCCCCCACGCGCCCTGGCTGCGGCGTCCATACTGCGTCCGAACCGAGCTGGCCCGCTACTCGCGTTCTCCGATACGTCTAACGCGACAGATGGCAAGAGTCCGCCAACGCGGCAAAGACACGGCGAGAGGACCGAGGCAGGAGCGATCGCGCGAGACTATTGACGCGATCCTCACAGCAGCGACTCGCGTTTTTCGAAGTGCGGATGCCAGCGGCCCGGCACCAGCGTAGCGGCAAAACGGGCAGCCTTGCGCACTCCTTGCGCGCTCATCGCCTCTTCGGAACGCGCCACGAGCTCTGCGCCTTCTTCCCCTCCCAGGAGCGACCCGAGCTGGTAGCGTCCGGCCGCCGCGTGGCCCGCCATGTTCGCGGCCAGCGCGAGGTCGATCGCGGACCGAAGCGCCTCGATCGCGCGGGGCCGATCGCCCTCGGCGTTCGCCACTGCCGCTTTCAGGATCGCTGCCAACGGGGCGGTCCAGCGCATTCCTTCCTTGTCGAGCTGGCGGGCGAGACGCCGCGTCTCTGCCAGGCGTCGCGCGCGCATCGTCGGCTCGGCGTCGAGCGAAGCGATCGCGCATCGCCCTCGCAGGAACGCTGTCTGGGCGCGCATATGCTGGACCGCAAGAAGAAGGCTCTTCTTCAACGCGCGCGTGTCGCGGTCGACGCGCGCGTAAGCCCTTTGCCCCATCGCCCACGTAGAGCTCGATCTCCCCTTCGCCAAAGAGCCGGTGCCAGTGCTGGAGCAGGTAGCGGTCGTCGGGCCAGAGCGCCATGGCCCGTTCGATGCGGCGCCGAGCGCCCTCCGGATCATCCGCCACCAGCCACATCATCGCGACCGAACCGTCGCAGAGCTGCACCGACGTGTGCATATCGCCGCGCTGTTCGGCGTCGGCGACGGCGCTGGCGTGACGCTTCGCGAGCTCGCGATACCGGCCGAGGAGATTGAGCGCGTAGCATGCAAAGACTGCGACCGTGGGTCGCCAGCCGACGCTGTGATCGTGAATCGCGCTGTGCAAGCTGGGGCGGTCCAGGATTTCGAGCGCCTCCTTCCACTCTCCGCGCAGGAAGACGCTGACGGCCAGGTTGCCGTCGAAGAAGCTTCGCGCTGGTGGGGTCCCTTCCTCTTCGCAGAGCCGTTGCGCGAAGTCGACGAGCTTGCGCTCGAATCCTCCCTGTTGGCCGCCAAGCGCGGAATGCTGGCTCGCCTCGAGCATCGCCGCACGCATGACCTGGAATCGGTCGCCCACCCGACGCGCCAAGAGCAGGCTCCGCGCGGCCATGCACGTGCCGAGGATCACATTCGAGAAAGCGAAGCCGATGGCGGCGGAGAAGGCGGCATCGACCCGCGCGCGTTCCAGGCGTGGGATGGCGTCCGGCGGACGCGCCTCGATTCGGAACCCGAAGAGCGACGCCAAGGCCAAGTGCACTCGATGAACGACGAGCCAGAACACGGCGCTCAGCACGGACGCCGGCGCGGAAAGGCCCACGGCGGTCAGGACGCGGTGGAGCCCCGCGGCGCCCTCGACCAGCTGCCCGCTGGCCAGGAGCTCCTCGGCGGCCGCGCGTTCAAGCTCCGCGCGCTGCAGCGGCGGGGCGCCTTCGGCAGCCGCGAGGTAGGCCCGGGCGGCCTCCTCACCGCGCCCGGACCACTCGAGGACGGTGGCGATCCGCGCGCGCAGGCGGCGCGTCTCTTCGGGCGAGCCCGGAGCCGTCTCGAGCGCCATTCGCAGCAGGCGCCCGGCCTGGTCGAAGGCCAGCTTGGTGATCGCTTCCTCGGCGGCCCGTTCGGCGTAGTGAGCGGCACGCGCATTGTCGTTGGCCCCCACCAGGTGCCGGGCGATCGCTTCCAGGTCGGCTCCCTCTGAACGTACGTCAGAAAGTCGGTGCCGCTGACCAGATCCATCGTGAAGAAGACCTTGTTGCCCTCAGCCACACGAGCTCGTAGAGGCGCACGAGGTTCAGGTGGTGAACATCGGCAAGAGTCCGGAACTCCTGCTTGAAGCGGTAGAGCGCCGACGGGGTGAAATTGAGCAGACTCTTGAGGGCAACGGCCTGGCCGCGTTCACGATCGAAGGCCTCGTAGACGACTCCCATCCCGCCTTCACCGATGCGACGCACGACGTCATAGCGCGCATTGCCCGTCCACTGGGGCGGCCCCGCAGTCGGGGGCGCCATATGGTTCTGCTCAGTGCGCGTCGAGTCTGCGGAATCTACGCCCACCATTTGCAGATTAGCCCGCATTGAATGGGAAGTCGATCGACGCGTGCTCCAGCCGGGCTTGACAGTGACGCCCACGTTCTTCGAGGCGCGTGTCGCTGCCCCGCGGGCGATTCCGCCTCACCGACTCGAGTGTGCGTGGGCGTGCCGCCCTGGTTCTTCGTCACTACAACGGCGTGGGTCCAGACGAACTGAAGATCCTCGCCTGTCGAGTCACCGCCAGGCGTACGGGGATGCGGCCGTGATGTCGCTGATGGTTTCGCTGGCGATGGTGCTGTCGACGAAGCCGGAGTACGAACCGGTAGCTTTCGTGAACCCTTGGCCGCGGAACTCGACGTCACCGAAGAGGCGGGCGCTGCCGGAAATTGACTGCCCGGACTCGTAGAAGCCCAGCGGATAGAACGTCGTCTGGGCCGTCGCAGAGCCACTGATGTTGAACGAGTTGGCGTTGTACGGTCCAGTCGTGCTTCCGACCAGAGTCAAGGCGCCGACCGTGCCCCCTGAAATCGTGCCGTTGACCACCGTTGCGTGGTCTTCGATGCGGGTGTTTCCACTGACCGTCGTTCCGCTCAGCACCGTGGCATAAGGCCCGACGTACACGGACGACGGCAGGCCAGATGGCCCGCATCCTCCCCCATTGGCCACTCGGGTGAGCCCCGACGGACACGCATCTCGCGCGCCGTCCTGAAACCCGTCCGGCCATGCACCGCCCAGCTGCACCATGTACGGATAGCGGTAGATTGTTGGATAGGCCTGGTCCCAGACGATGGTCTGCTGCACGTTTGGCGTTGCCATCACAACCAGGAAGAGCGATTCGCCCGACTTCACGCAGAAGGTCAGCTGGCCGTCCGTCCCTTTCTGGAGCGCGCTGTAGCGAGGCGTCGTAACCCCCGAGTCGGTCGCGACCAGTCCCCATCGAAAATCGGGGTTGGCGGCCGTTTGGAGGACCCCCCGGAAGGTCACTGTGACGCTCGTGGCGCCGGAATCGGGATGGAGCCGCACGACGTCGTATCCCCAGCGCTGGGGGGCCCAATAGAAGGGCGACACGAAGCGCCGGTTGGTCGCGTAGCTCGAATCGAGAGGCTCCACTTGCACGAGGCGCAGCCGCCGCTGCGTCTGGGAATTGTCGGTGGTGATGCCGTAGTTCGAGCGATACAGGCCACCCTGGTTGCCGCCGGCGGTGCTCTCGGGCGCCGGGTCTTGGTAATCCCATGTCACGTTGTGCATCGCCCACTCACCGAAAAAGTCGTTGAGCTGGCTGACGGTCCAGCCCCTGGTCGTCATGATGTTCGAGAAGGGATCGCTGCCCGTAGGACTGGCCAACCAAATGTCGTTGACCGCCTGGTAGCAGTACTTGTCCTTCAGGTACTCCATGAACTGCCAGTTGCAGTACCGGTCCCGCGTCGAGCCCAGATACAGGTGGGGCGCGTTTGCAAACATCTCCGAACAGTGAACATTGGACGCGTGGTATTCGGGCAGCTGTTGGGCGGACCAATTCGCGTGGCTTTCGAACACCCAACCGCACGTATTCGAATTAGGGCACTGCAATCCCGTGCCCGCACTGCATTGCCATGAGTGGGTGAACTCGTGAGCAAGACCCCAGTGGTCGGCCGTGGCTCCTGGACCCACCCACATGCCGGGGAGGCCATTGCCCCAGCAGCCGCCCGTCAGCCCGTAGTCGCTATGGATGACGATGCTCACCTTGGATTTGTTGGCCGACTTGCAGAACGGCTCAGGCTCGAACATCGGGCTGCCGAAGCGCATGGGCCAGATGACGTTCTCCAGCTCGTCGGTCGCCGCAGTGCATTGCGCTGCCGTGATCGTGCCCGACGGGGAGTGCACGGCGAAGTGCGCGCTCTGGCACTGCAGCGGGTCGCCCGTCGTCGAGCCAGGGTCGGTCCACGTTCCGGGCACACACTGAGCGGCCGCGGGCGCGGAGGTCGCGCAACCCGACGCCCACGTCGTCGTCGTCGAGCCCCGATCGCAGGTTCCACCGTCGCCCCCGCTGGCCCCGCTGCTGCCGCTGCCGCTGGCCCCGCTGCTGCCGCTGCCGCTGGCCCCGCTGCTGCCGCCGCTGCTGTTACTTGCCCCGCTGCTGCCGCCGGTTGCATCCACTTGGCTGGCGTCGTCACCGCCGCCGCTCCTGCCGTTGCCGCTGCTTCCACCCCCGCTGCTGCTTCCATTGCCAGGGCCGCCGCCGCTCTCGTTTGCGGTGCCACATCCCGCGGTCACCCCGAGGACGAATGACGTGAGCCAAACGGATACTCGCGCGCTACTCATCGACTCCCTCTCGAGTTGAATTTGGCGGTGACGGCCAGAAAGCCAATTCCCGGATCGGCATTCATAGCTCCGCCACGGAAGTGACGCCGTTTCTCTATGGCGGCTCAAAAAACAACCTCCGCTCGTACCGCCGTCGTCGCAGACAGCCGCGCGCTCAGGTCGGAGGGGCGGGTATCCACGCACCGCGACCGCGAAGGGGGCCGGTCCCGATCGGCAGGAGCCGTTCCCGCCAGGCGTCGATTTTCGAGTCCGTCCGCCTCTCGAGCGCTGCACGCGACGGCCCCGTCCCTTTTTTGCGCCAGGAGCTCCACGCCCGTCATGGTTGGGGCTGGACGGGTTGCGTGTCGTTGGCCGGTTGCGTGACTTCGAACTTCAACGTGAGGTCATCGTTCTTCTCTTGAGTATTCATGGCTCTTCTCTTTTCTTCATAGTCGGGGGTGCTCCCTCCCGGCCCCCCCGCACCATGCGGGGGAGCCGGGAGAGGAGCGGTTCACGTGGCTGCTACTTGCGAGATGGCGCTAGGCGCCGTGCGACGGAGCCTCGGACGTCGCCGGGGTCGCCGGCGCAGTCGTCGGAGCCGTTGCCTGCGGAGCGACCGGTTGCACCGGGGGCGCCGCCGGCGCGATGGGGGCCGGAGCGGCAGGGGCAGCGGTCACCGGCGCGGTCGGAGCGACCGTGCCTTTGATCTCCGCCTTCTGCTTCCTTGACGACGTGGGGATCGGACGGCATGGCGATTCAGCTCCGCGCCATCGCATGAGAAGCGGGTAGGAGGTCGTAACGCGCGATCCGCAGACCAAGAGCATCGTTACCCCGTCGACGACGCGAAGAGCGTGTAGGTAGCGCTAGCCGGCCTCGCGGGGCAAGAGAGCATTTCGGCACCTCGAAGCGGCACGAGGCGACCCCCGTGTGACGGATCGCGGACCTACGTGAGCTCTCGATCCCGATCGAGTGCCTCGTTCAGGACTACAAGTTGAAGGGCGCCATGAGCGGCGGCCGATCCCGACCCCGCTGACGGGCCCGAGCCTCGCGCCGCCGAGTCGAGGGGATCGGAAGCCTAGCGCGTACGTCGGCCCAAGGGGTGGATCGAACGCTCTCGGCGTAACGAGGGGGTCGGTGTGTTACAAGTGGTCGACTCTATTGAGCGGCCATCAAGGCGCTGTACGAGCGCAGCCGCGAGGAGGACGCGCGCATCGAGCGCCTGGAGCGCGAGAACCGGGATTTGAAGTCGGGCGGCGTATGTCGGTGACGACGGCTGACCGGTCGTCCAGCAGCGAGATCAGCCGATGATACAGAGGCAACTCACCTGGTCGCCAAGCGCAGACTCGCATTCGACACCGCCGCAGGCCGTGCTCGCGCAGAGGGAGCTCGCGCAACCGCAGCCAAGGCCGCTCTCGCATCCCGTCGGCCGCGGCTGGCAGGCGTAATAGCTGGACGACCGCTCGAAGCAGCACCCCCCCGAGGTCACCGTGCCCTGCGGGCAAGTGCCCCCCCCTCTGGTCTGATGCAAGCACCACCCATGTAGACCGTGGCGACGCAGACATCGCCGGGCGCGCACGTAGAGTCGCCGCACGTCGCCCCTCCCCCTTCATCTCCACCGGCGGCGTCACCGTCAGAGCCAGCGTCGGGCGCAGGGAGATCGCATGCGCACCCGAGTCCCTCCTTGGTCCATGTCTTCGACGACGGGCCGCAGATCCACGTGTAGCCGACGCAGCAGACGTCCCCGTGCGGCTGGCACGCATGCTCGCCCGCCGCGCAGGCCTGCCCTTCGCTCGGGTCAACGCAGCCGGCGTCCCCAGGCTCTTCGCCGGTGGCAGACCCGCCGGAGCTGCCGCAGCCTGCGGCGAGAACCGTGACGATCGCAATACCCGCGACAACGAGAAGGCGCATCGGGCCCTGCGAAGCAATACCTTGGCCACGATGTCCCCGGACCCAATTTTGATCGACGATGCATCATTCGTGCATTCAGTGCCCTCGAAACCGCTCTGACGCGAAGAACGCGTCCGGCACCGTTCCCACGACTCACGGATCGCGGTTGACGCAACTTGGCACAACTCCCCTCGACGCTGACGCGGCGAGCGTGTAGGTAGCGCTAGCCGGCCTCGCAGGGCAAGAGAGCATTTCGGCACCTCGAAGCGTCACGAGGGGACCCCCGTGTGACGGATCGCGGACCTACGTGAGCTCTGGTGAAGCACCGGTGAAGGAAGGGCGCTCGCCGCGCAGTAGGCGGGCATGACAGGGGCAATGTCCGGGCGCGCGTTGGTCGTGGGGCCTCCTCGTCACGGCCTTCGACCCGGGCTGCGGAAGTTCGGGGAGCAACTACAGCTTGCCCGTGGGGTCCGACGACGGGGGCGGCAGCTCGTTCGCCGGAGGCGACGCAACCGCCTCGGGCGCGCTCGACGCGAGCATCGATGAGAACCACGTGACGGTCACGATCGTCACCCTGCGCTGCGCGGGCGACTGCGCCGACGTGCAAGCCGTCGCGACGGCCGGCTACGGGAGCACGGCTTCGAGCATGGGAGCGCGACGTAGCGCCGAAGCGTCCGGAATTTCCCGCTGATCCGGGAAGTAGCCACGACGGCCGGCCTGGATGTCTGTCGCGATTGTCGCGAAGCGAGAACCCTTGCGGATGGACTTCTCGTCCAGTCCGAGCTGCTTCGGAACCAGAGGCTCACGACGCGCCAGCCCTCGTTCGACAGCGCGCTGCATGATGTGGTGCGC
>CALFNG010000540.1 GCA_937902985.1 uncultured Myxococcales bacterium | reverse complement strand
GCCGTCCCATCGAGTTACGCGAGGCCCTCGGCAGCGTCCTCGGTCAGGCGCAGGTTCGGGTCGATGTCACCGTAGTCGATGACAGTCCAAAGGGCTCGGCGGAAGCCGCCGTCGCAGACCTGAACGACCCTCGGGTGACCTACCTGGCGCAATCCGGCACCCAGCGGCGGCCGTCCAGGCCTCGTTCGGAACCTCGGCTGGCCGAAGGGGTCCGGCGCCCTCGTTCATTTCTTGGACGACGACGGCCTGGTCCCCGCCGGTCACTACGAGGTACAAGGTCGACTGGGGAGTTCTCGACTTTTACGTGTCGAAGATCCTGGCTCGCACCGCCCTCAGGACCCTGTGACCCTTCGCGTCGAACGAATCATCTCCGTAATGGCGCTCGAGTCGCTCCGGCCCGAGTGGGAGGGTCTCGATGCCGACCTGTCGCCCCGGCTACCGTTTCGGTCTCCTCTGTGGAACACGTTTTGGTGCGAGCACCTGCGCGAACATCGCGCCCTCGTGCGCGACAGTCTCTGCGTCCACGCGGTCCGGGACGCGGGCGGGAAGCTAATTGCCGTCGCGCCCATGGTCGTCACGCACCGGCCGTCTATGGGCCCGTTCCAGGTGCGCGTCCTCCAGTTCCTGGGCCTCGACCCAAACATCACCGAGCTGCGTGGTCTCGTGTGCCGACCGGAAGACGACGGCGCGGTCTTCGACGCGCTCTATCGTCACTTCGTTTCGCGCGACGGCGACTGGGACTGGCTGCGTTGGGGCGGCGTCCGGCAGGGGGGCGCAATCGAGCAGGGCCTCTCCGCCGCCGGCGCATTGAAACAGACGGAGATCCCGGTCCTCACCCTCCCGCTTCCGTCGACCTGGGACGAGTTCAAAGGCAAGCTCTCGCGCAACATCAAAGAATCGCTTCGCAAGTGCTACAACTCGTTGAAGCGTGACGGGCACGAGTTCGTCTTTCGGGCGGTCGAGCGGCCCGACGAGGCACGACCGGCGATCATGCTCTTCTTCAAGCTGCATGCGAAGCGATCGCACGAGGCCGGTACGATCGTTCACAACGACGTGTTCCGGGCGCCGCGTGCCAAGGCCTTCTTGCTCGACTACGCGGTGGCGATGGCCGAGCGCGGACTTCTCCGCGTCTTTCAGCTCGAGATTGCAGGTGTGGTCGTGGCGACCCGCATCGGGTTCGTGTTCGGAAGCGAGCTCTATCTCTATTATTCCGGATACGAGCCCGACTGGGGGAAATACAGCGTCATGACCACGGTCGTGGCCGAGTCGATACGCTATGCGATCGAAAACGGCTTCAAGCTCGTGTGTCTATCCACGGGCCGCGACGTATCGAAGACGCGGTGGAGCCCGCACGAAGACCTGTTCCTCGATTACGTCCTCGTCTCTCCGAGGCTCCGGGGGCGCGTCGCGTTCCAGGCCTACAGCGAGGTTCTCCGGCAGAGCGAGCCGGGAAAGCCGGTCGGCAAGTTCTTGCAGCTCGCGCGGCGCGCCTGGTAGCCCTGTCACCGCGGCCACGCGCGGCGGGCCTGTGGAAAACCAGCGAGCGCTTGACGCCGAATACGGACGGGGGGGGAGCTCGACCTAGCGGAGCGAGTGCTCGTCGAGAGCTCGATGGGCCCGTTGCAGGAGGTCGCGCTCGGCGGCGTTGTCGGTGCGCGCGATCGCTGCCTCGTATGCTCGCGCGGCCTCCGCGGTGCGGCCCAACCGACGGAGCAGATCGGCGCGGATGGCGTGGAACAGGTGATAGGTGTCGAGCTCGAGGCCATCGACGACCGCGAGCGCCGGCTCGGGCCCGCGCACCTCGGCGACCGCGACGGCGCGGTGGAGAGCCACGACCGGGCTCGGCGTGAGCGCGAGGAGCTGGTCGTAGAGCTGGAGGATCTGGGCCCAGTCGGTGTCGGCAGCCGAGGGGGCGTCGGTGTGGACGGCGTTGATCGCGGCCTGGATCTGGTAGGGGCCGGGCTCGTCACGCTGCAGGCACGCGCGGACGAGCGCGTGACCTTCGGCGATGAGCGCCCGATCCCAGAGGCTGCGATCTTGCTCGGCCAGCCTGACGATGCCGCCTTCGCTGGTCGTACGACCGGCCCGACGGGACTCGAAGAGCAGCATCAGCGCGAGCAGCCCCATGACCTCGGGTTCGTCGGGCATCAGTTCGGCGACGAGCCGGCCGAGGCGAACCGCTTCGCTGCACAGGTCGTCTCGTACGAGATGCTCGCCCGCGGTCGCCGCGTAGCCTTCGTTGAAGATGAGGTACACGATGGCGAGAACCGCGCGGAGACGGGCGGCGAGGTCGGCTTCGCCCGGGACCTGGTAGGGGATCTGCGCGTCGCGGATCTTTCCTTTCGCGCGAACGAGGCGCTGGGCCATCGTCTTCTCGGGGACCAGAAAGGCGCGCGCGATCTCCGCCGTGGTGAGCCCCCCGAGGAGCCGCAAGGTCAGCGCGACCTGGGCTCCCGGAGCCAGCGAGGGGTGGCAGCACGTGAAGATCAGGCGGAGCTCGTCGTCGCGCACGGCGCCCTCCTCGACCTGCTCGTCGCCGCTGTCGAGCAAGGCCGCGTGCGCGTGGCGATCGCCACGCGACGCCTCGCGACGCAGGCCGTCGATCGCTCGATTGCGCGCCGTGGTGATGATCCACCCGGCTGGATTCGGCGGAAGCCCGCTCGAAGGCCACACCTGCAGCGCCCGGGTGAACGCGTCCTGGACCGCCTCTTCGGCAACGTCGATGTCGCCGAAGACGCGGGCCAGGACGGCCACCGCGCGCCGGCTCTCCTGGCGGAACACATGTTCAATCTCCGGGGCAGCGGGGGCCGGCACGTCGGGCAGCCTCAGGCTTCTTCGTAGAAGGGTCGGACTTCGATGGGGAGGGTCGTCGCCCGCGCGGCCTTGCGGGCCCACGCCAGCGCGGCGTCGAGGTCTGGCGCCTTGATGATCATGCACCCGCCGATGTGCTCCTTTCCTTCTGCGAACGGCCCGTCGGTCATGAGCGCTTCGCCGTCGTGGAGCCGCACCACGGTCGCCGTGCTCGGGGGACACAGCCCTCCGGAGAAGACCCACGCGCCCGCGGCCTTGACCTCCTCGCGCAGGGCGTCGACGTCGCGCATCACTTTCTCGAGGACCGGCGCGGGCGGGGGCTCACCTTCGGGTTGAATGACGCTGAGCAGATATTGCTTCATGGGATCCTCCTTACAATAGCGGCGCCCGGCGGGGGCCGAGCAGGGCCGCCGGCTCCGTGCCGGTTTCTCACCCCCTAAACGAACGGGTTCTTCCTGGATCGACACGGGCCCACAAGAAAGCGTCGCGGGCGATGACGGATTGAGCCGGAGTTCAGGGCGAAGGGCCCCAGCGCGGGTCGCCGGCCAGGAACCAGCCCAGCTCGACCATGATCGCCTCCTGGAGGGGACGGTCGGTCGAGTGGCCCACGTTCGCGTGAACGACGCGAGCCTCGATCCCGCCCCGCTGGAGGCGCGCGGCCGCCGGCGTCGCCGCGGGCAAGCACCACGACGAGCCGCAGCCGAAAAGCACCTTCTGCCCACCGCCCGCCGCGAAGGCCCGGATGCTCGCTGGCGTCCAGGTGTTGTGCCCGCCTTCGAGCTCGGCGACGAGCGCAAAGCGCGCGGGGTCGTCGATCGCGAGCCCCGCCGCTTCGGCGGCCCCGAGAGAGAACCCGGCGACCACGGGCCGCTCGACGTCGACGTAGCCCGCGAAGCGTGACGCGAGCGCGGCGAGCGCGGCGTCGAGGTGACGCCGCAGGGTGGCACCGCCGCGGAGCGTGAACCGCTTGTCGTCCCCCCGGCCCGACTGCAGCGGGACATAGTCGCCGCGCGGACAGAGCACGAATCCGTAGTCGCGCGTGATGTGCCGCCAGGCGTCGCAATTCCAGTCGGGCCGATCCCCGCTACCGTGAAAGATGACGAGAACCGGTCGTGGAGTGTTCGCGCCGTTCGGCAACGCCACGACCGCATCGGGAAAGCCCGGGACCGTCAGGTTCGTGAAGAGCGGCTGCGGCGGGATGGGCGCGAGCGGGAGCGGGCCATCGGCGCTCGTGTCGAGCTCCGGCGAGGGAACGTCGGTGGCGAGGGCTGCCTCGACACGAACCGGCGCCTCTGGAGGCGCGCGGGTGCATGAGAGCGCCGCGAGCGCGAGGATCGCGAGCGAGCTCCGGCGCCGGGAAGGACCCGTGTCCCCCACGCTCGACCCAGGGTGCTGATTCGACGGCCCCATGCTCCACGATCAATATCCCCGAACTTCACGTGAGAGCGGCCAGTAGATCCGGAGAAGCGAGCGAGGCGGGCACGACTCCGCGGACAGCGTCCAGAACTCCCCGTCCGTCTCGAGTCGGACTGGGCGCTCCCGCCCGATCGTCAGGTCGGTCAGGCTCCCGAACGGCTCGACGCCGAGGGCGCTCTCCCTCGCGAGCCGCAGTGCCGCTCGCAACGCGCCGTAGCGACAGAGGAGCCCTACCCACTCGAACGCGGTGCCGGGGCCGCGCGCGCGCTCTCCCATGGCGAGCGTCCGGCAGAGCGCGTTGCTCTCTTCGTAGCGTGTCACCCCACCGAGCGTGAGCTCGATCAGCCGACCGTCTCGCAGGAGCGCGCGACGGCCGATTCGATGCCGAAGCGTGTGCACGAAGTCCACGTACCGGCGCAGCCGAGCGCCGGGGACGAGCTCGACGCGACGCTCGCACACGTAGTCCCACGAATCCGACGACGAAGACGGCGCGAGGACGTACCGGGCGTCATCGAGCCCGACGCGAGGCGCGGGGTCCTTCACCTGGAAGCTCACCGGCTCGGGCGCCCACTTCGAGCCCGCGGAGCTCGCGATGCGGGCGCCTGCCAGCTGACGGCGGAGCGGCTGGCGGGCGGCGGCCTTGGGCGAGAACGCGAGCGCTTCGATGCGAACTTCGCTCGACGACAGGCGCACC
>CALFNG010000539.1 GCA_937902985.1 uncultured Myxococcales bacterium | reverse complement strand
AGCCGGATTTGTCAGGAGGTACCACGCCGTGCTTTCGCCACTCCAACGTGTCTCCTCAGCTTCACGGCTCCCTGGCCGTTACCGTGTCGAGATTTTCACTCGCTGGGTTGCACCGCCTTTCTTCTGGTCACGCCGTGGAACGGGTCGTGGACGATGGCCGCGTGATCCAGGCCGCGCATGTATCCACGGCGTGCGAGTACGCGTGGTGCACGTCCATCGCGACCAGGGTGAGGTTCGCCTTCTTGTCGCGCGGGAGGCTCTGGAGCCAGCGTTTGAGCGTGCTCTCGTCGCGTCGCTTGCGGATCCAGAGAGGCTCGCCGGTCTCGAGGTTGCTCACGATGGTCACGAGCTTGTGGTGGCGGCGTCCGAGCCACTTCTCGTCCATGCCGACCTATCGCAGGCGGACCTCAGGCCGCGTCGCCTCCCAGCGCTTGAGGGCCTGCTCTTCGGCGAACGCACGCTCAAGGGCTGCGGCCTCGACGTGGCTCGATCCGCTACCCCCACCTTCGACGAAGGGCGTGTTTTCCCCCCTCGGCTAGACGGCAAGATCAAGCCCATTCGGTCTCCGTTGCGGCCTGAACGTCACTTCGCCGACTCATTCATCACCGTCCGTCTCGCGCTCACCCGTGCGATCGCGCGATGGCTACTCCGGTGCCCGGTCTGTCACCGCGAACGTCGGCCGAACCACGGACACCGCCGCGACGACGTCACACCTCACCACGCTAGGAAGCCCTCGCAGTATTGCTAACATGGTCTGCCTCGTGACGGCTGTTGTCACGATCGCGTTTCTTGCAATTATCCCACTCATCTTCAATGGACAATTGGCTAACATCGCTAACGGCGGCCCTGCGCAATGACTGCCTGCGCCGCGCGCCCCAGCGTGCGACGATTCTGCGATCAGAGTGAATTTTGATGCATTGACAGGTCCGAACGCCCCCAGTAGGGTCCGGTCGGGCTGCAGTTTCGCCGTTCTCTTTCGAGTGGACGACCGGGGGTAGCGAATGGACTGGGATCCCGAACACCAGGCAAACACCAGTGACCTCGAAAGGTGGTTGTCTGCCCTGCTCGATGGGGTAGCAGTCACGATGGGGCCGCTTCAGGGGGCAGGCGCCGCTCCGCGCGCTCCCCGTGGCATCAATCTCTACCTGCTTTCCGTGTCGCCCGATCCGCGGGCCGCCCGTGAACGAAACACGCAGGGGCGCGGCATCGAGTTCCGGCTCGGTCTCCGGTTCCTCGCAACGGCTTGGGCTGACAGCGAGGGGTCGGCGGCCGAACTTCTTTGTAAGCTTGCGTTCCGGCTGCTCGAGATGGATGCGCCCGAGTCCGGTACGTCGAAGCTGGTCGAAGTGGAGTCCGAGCCTCTGCCATTGGAGCTCTGGCCGGCCCTCGGCGTTCCCATTCGTCCTTCGCTGGTCCTCTCGTTGCCGTTGGCATGGACGAAGAGGCGCGAGCTGGCGCCGCGAGTCATCTCTCTTCCGAGACTCAAGACGGAACTTCATTCCACGTTCGTCGGGAGCGTCGTCGGTCCCGATGCGTCTCCTGTTGCAGGCGCACTGGTCGAGTGGCCCTCTCTCAGCTTGGTATCCGAGACGAACGCTGCCGGTCTCTTTACGTTCGGTCCTGTGCCGGCCGAGTTTGGGGAAGCCGAGCTTCGAGTACGCGCTCGAGGCGTCGACCAGAGTTTTCAGGTGTCTCGAACGAACCGCGGCGGCGCCGTGACTCTGCAATTGAGCTTGATGGAGGAGGCATGACATGGCGGCGCTCAGCTATCTGACACCCGGGGTCTACATCGAGGAGGCACAGAGCGGAGCCCACTCGATCGAAGCTGCCGGGACTTCGACGGCCGCATTTCTCGGCATCGCTCCCCTGGCGAGCGCGTTCGTCAACGAAGCGATCGCGGTCAATTCGTGGGAGGACTTCAAGAAGTTCTTCGTGTTCGGCGAGAAGAACTACGCCGGGATGGGAGCTCAGTCGCTCCCACCGGATATGAAGACGACGTCGCTGGCACAGGCGGTGCGAGGCTTCTTCGACAACGAAGGAGCTCGCGCGTTCGTCATCAATCTCGGTAGCGAAGGAAACCTGCAGGGTGCTGGGGGAGCACGCAGACAGGGGGTCGATCTGCTCGAGGAGCTGGACGAAGTGGCCATCGTCGCGGCGCCGGGCATGGCCACAGCCCAGGCGTACGACGCCCTGTTGCTCCACTGCGAGAAGATGAAGGACAGGGTTGCCGTTCTGGACTGTCCGGAGGACGTAGCCGATATCGGCGCCCTTCTGGACGAGGCGGCCCCCGACGGCCCTGGAGACGCCCGACTAGGTGCCGCCAACAGGTCCGGCGTGCGCGCGCGCCGGTCCGATGGTGGATACGGGGCGTACTATTTTCCGCGACTTGCGTGCGTCAACGCGATCGATCCTTCGGCCAAGCCCTTGGTCGTCGTCCCTCCGTCCGGCCACATGGCGGGTATCTATGCTCGTATCGACCGGACGCGAGGTGTGTTCAAGGCGCCCGCCAACGAGGTCATGAGAGGGGCTCTCAACGTCGTTTACAACGTGACCGATTCCGAGCAGGGCACCCTCAACCCGAAGAGCGTCAACGTGATCCGGCGATTCTCCGGAGACGCTATACGGTGCTGGGGGGCACGTTCACTCGCCGCTCCAGACGGCGATTGGCGCTACATAAGCGTTCGCCGGACCTTCGCCATGATCGAGAAGTCGATCAAGGAGGGGACGCGCTGGGCGGTCTTCGAGCCGAACGACCGCCTTTTGTGGAGGAGTTTGCGTGTAAGTATCGCGGCGTTCCTGAAGCGAATGTGGAGCAGTGGAGCGCTCATGGGAAGAACGCCAGACGAGGCATTCTTCGTCAAGTGCGACGAACAAACGAACCCCCAAGAGGTCATCGATGCGGGGCAAGTTGTCGTCCTCATAGGCATTGCCGTCGTGAAGCCGGCCGAATTCGTGATCCTTCGCATCGCTCAGGGCACTGCGGGAGCTGAAACAGGAGAGGTGGGTCATGGCTGAGGCAAAAGCACCCCAACCAGGGCCCAAGCCGGGCGCCGCGGCGGCAGGGACGCTCGTCAACCCGTACAGGAACTACAACTTTCGGATCTCGGTCACGCCGGGCGATATCAAAGGCCACTTCACACGTTGCGAGGGCCTCGGGATGCGGATCCACCCGATCCGATATCGAGAGGGAGGCTCCGATGGGCGCGTCCGCTTGCTCGCCGGGCCGGTGGACTACCCCGACGTCCGCCTCGAATACGGAATCATCAGCGGCGACCAGCTGACGATCTGGAACTGGCTGGACGGCAATCGGCGCACCCAGAGAGACCAGCGCAGTGTCATGATCGACTTGCTGGGGCCTGATCCCGCGGACGTCTACGGCTACGTGCTGGAGGAGGCCTGGATCTGTGACTGGAAACTGGCCCCTCTTGACAGCCTCGGCCGCGACTTTGCGGTCGAAGCGATCGCGTTCGCCTACGAGTCGATTTCTCGCGCGCCCGTCTCGAGGTAGTCCATGTTCGCCGGCACCTCAGGTCTCCGCTTCGTTGGTGAGCTCGCGCGACGGCTGTCCGTGTGGGTGGAGAGACGTACCGGCGAGGGCGATGTGCGATCCAGACGCCCGTCGTGGGCAGATCGGAAGAG
>CALFNG010000538.1 GCA_937902985.1 uncultured Myxococcales bacterium | reverse complement strand
GGCGGCGCAGCCGTCCGCGTCCTGGCTAGCGGCGGCGCAGCCGTCCGCGTCCTGGGAAATCACGACGGAGGCGGTCGCGCTATGCGCGACCGCCTCCTCTAGCCCGCGCCGCCGACGCGCTCGAACGGCGTGGTCATGCGAGAAACCACGTACCCCACGGCCGTCAGCCCGTTCCGTAGGCGACCAGCACGACGAGAACGACGACAGCGAGCGTGCCCACCAGCCCGAACGTCGCGTGGCGGGCCTTTCGCGCCGCGATCTCTTCGCCCGCGGCGTCGCCTCGCGCCGCGCGCGCCTTCACGATCTTGCGCGCGTTGAACATCTCGGCGTGCGTGAGCCCGAGGAGCACGACGACGCACGTCAGCTTGCCGTGCAGCCACCCTTGCGTGAGCCAGGTGGGCGTCATCGCGATGAACACGACGCCCGTGACGATCTGCACGAAGAGCGCCGGGAGCTCGAACCGGGTCAGGATCGACGCGGCGAGCCTCTCGTATTCGTCGCGCACCGCGGCGGCGAGACCCGTTGCGCGCGAGCGGCCCATGAACTGCTGCTGGGCGAAGCCCGCGCCCAGATAGGTCGCGAAGCCGACCAGGTGCAGGAGGATGAGAACTTTGTGGACGATTGGCGCCATTCAGGAACCCCACGTAGCAGAAGGCTCCGGTGCTGGGCAGGCGATCCGCGCGGCGGAGGCTGCCGGACGTCGCGCCGGGGGTCACTCGGTCTACATCAAGCGGGCTCGAGTACCTCTTCCATCTGCGGGGATTGACGGGCCTCGAGCAGAGGGCCACCGTTCCTGGCAGGGTGCGCAACGAAGCGCTTCCCTACTGAAAGGACGTCGGAATGAAGGCGCCGAGCAAACCGCGGAAGTCGCTTCAACGACGCGACGCCACCGGTCATCTCAATCCGAAGTACGCGGCCGATCTGCGCCAGCGCAGTCTCGCGAGTGGCCATCACGACGCCGACGTCGCCTTCTTCGGGCGAGCCAAGAGCTCGGACTCGCTCGCCGAGTCGCTCGGCGAGGAATTCGTCGCGTCGGCGACCGCGGGCGAAGGCGGCGCGACGGACGCCCACAACCAGTCGGTCCCCGAAGACACGGGCGGCCCGTTCATCATCACGAGAGCGCGCGACGAGTTCGCCCAGGGCCCCGACCCCTCGAACCCCCTCGAGGCCACCCGCGAGCCGTTCCCCACCTCCCAGTCCGCCGAAGACGATCCCGAGCCGTAGCCGTCCGGCGAAAAGGGCCCAGAAGGGCGGGGCCCGCTCGGATGACCTGCGCGTCGCGGCGCGATGGGCTAGAGTACGCGCCGTCAAACTTTGGCGCGCGGCGTCCGCGTGCAAAAAAACGAACAGAGGTAAGGCTTGGCAACGAATGTACCCGGACCGAGCGATCGAGACTTCCTCGTCCTCGAGGGAGTCGTCACGAAGTGCAGTCGAGGGGGCTTTTACACGGTCGAATACCAGTCAGGCGCGCACCGGGGCACTGTCCTGGCGAAGCGTAGCGGCCGGCTGAGCGTCCACCACATCCGCATCACCGAGGGTGATCGCGTGCGTGTCGAGATTTCGCCCTACGACACCGCTCGCGGGCGGATCACGCGGCGACTCTGATTGGCGCGATCGCCGTCGAGCGGTCGCCCTGTCAGCCGAACGATTGGACGACTTCGAACGTGTCCTCGAGGCCGTCGGTCGACACGCAGGGCGCCGGCAAGGGCCCGCCGAGACCTGCGAGTACGACCGTGATGTTGTCGAAGCCTCCGCGAGCCTTCGCGAGGTTCACCAGGCGGTCGCAGGCGACGCTCAGGTCCGGCGCCGAGAGCACCACGCCGCGGATGTCTTCGGCCGAGAGGTGGGTGGTGAGGCCGTCGGAGCAGAGCACGAAGCAGTCGCGCGATCGGAGCTCGAGGCGACCCAGCGCCACCGCCACGTCTTCCTGGTGGCCCATGGCCTGCAGAATCACGCTCCGATAGGGCGAGTGCGCCGCGTCTTCGGGCGTGACGGCGCCTGCATCGAGTAGCTTCTGCACGAGGCTCTGGTCCTTGGTCAGCTGATTGATCCTGCCGGCCCGGATCAGGTAGGCGCGCGAATCGCCGACCTCGGCGATCCAGGCGACGTTGCCCTGCACGTACACGGCGGTGAGGGTCGCGCCCATGCGGATCCCCTCGTCTCGCGCGGTGGTCCACACCTTCTCGTGGGCCTGCTGCACGCCCACGCGCAATCGCTCGTCGTCGGGCGCGCTCGCACGTCCGTTGCGCATCGCCTTCGGCAGCGTCTCGATAACGAGCGCGCTGGCGACCTCGCCGGCCTTGAGCCCGCCCATCCCGTCGGACACGGCGAGGAGCACGCCGCGCTCGCCCACTTCGAACCGACCGCTCGAGCCGTCGGGCCCGATGAGCGCGGTGCCGCTCAGGTCGGCCACGACGAACGAGTCTTCATTGTTCTTGCGGACGTTGCCCACATCGGTTAGGCCGACGACGCGTAGGTAGATCGAGTTCATGGAGTCATTGCAGCGGTTGCAGCCCGCGTGCCGCCCACCTGGTGCGCAGAATACTGCACCCAAAGGCCCCTTCTTTGAGGCGGTCGTGCGCAGCGCGTGTCGTTCTGTCGCGGAATGGCTGAGACGTCCGAGCCCGCCGAGCCCGGCGGCGTGCGCCATCGCGCGCGCTATCGGAGAGCCCGAGCCTGCGAAGAGAGCGACACGGCCTGTGGTCTACACGAATTTCGCGACGGCCGTTATCGCGCGGAGCGACCCTCGGGAGGGCTCAGAAGACGGTTCGAACGTGGGGCTCGCGCTCCCAGACGCGGCCTTTCTTGGCCTGCGACACGAACGCGGCGTCGCCGCGCGGCCCGTCGATCGCGACCAGCCCGCGGTCGGCCTCGGAGACCTCGATGCCCGCCCTGGCGAGCAAGGGGCGCGCGGCGGCCGTGAAGCCGATGACCTTGAGGTGACCGAAGGCGTCGCGAACGAAGTCGACGGCAGCCGACTCTTTCGTGAGTTCGGCGACGCCGCCCGCCTTGGGCGCGATGATGCGGAGCTGAGCGCCCGCCGCCTCGACGGCCTTTCGAAGACCGTCGACGACGCCCGCGTCGGCGCCATCGCTGACGAGGCAGCCAACGATCCGCGTCTGGAGGGTCTCGTGCGCCTTCGCGACCAGGCTGAGAGCCGGCGACGGCTCCCCCACCCTCTTCGGCTGCGCGGCCGCGGGCGCCGCCGGCGGCACTCGGGCATTCCGAGCCCGTCGGCGACGCGCCGGGCGAGCTTGGCGTCGACGTTCACGAGCTGGCTCACCATCCGCGTCCGAATCTCGAGCGTCTCGACCTTTCCCAGCTCCGCGTGAGAAACGACCGCGACGCGATCGCAGGGCCGATCGCGGCGCGACGGATTTGTGTCGGCCGGCGGCCGCGAGACACAAATGCCCGCATCGACTACGTTCGGCGCCGATGGTCTGGGATCCTTCGCGCATCGCGCCGGCGTCGTGGCCGGGTGCGCTCGAGTTCTATCGACACATCGAGGACCGCAACCACGACTTCGGGGCGCTCCGGCAGCTCGTCGAGCACATCGGCGCGCAAGCGTACGTGAGCTCGATTCACTGCGCGACGTCGGGCACGTCGTTGCTCGTCGCCCGACGGCCCGACGGCGAGTGGGCCAGCGACTCGCTCCGCATCGACCTCGACCTCAGCGGCGCGATCCGGTTCGTGCACTCCGACCCGCGCCTGCTCAAGCCGCAGATCTTCACCTGCGAGGGCCCGGCGATCGTGGGCGCCTTCGAGCGGTTCCTCGGTCGCGCACGGTGGGCCGCCGCCATCGCCACCGGCGGCGACGCGCCGGGCGCCTCCGGCCGCCGCTTGTGAGCGCTCAGCTCGTCCGGCTCGTTCGGCGCGCTCAGCGAGCCCGGCGCGCGCGCCGCCGCACGATTCCGTCGTAGGCGCGCTTGACGGCCATGAAGGCGGCGGGATCGCCCCCGTGATCGGGGTGGTGCTCGAGGGCCTTGCGCCGGAAGGCGGCCTTCACCGCGTCGAGCGGCGCGCCGGGCACGATCCCCAGGATCGCGTGCGGCCCGTCCGGCGGCGCGGGGCGGGGC
>CALFNG010000537.1 GCA_937902985.1 uncultured Myxococcales bacterium | reverse complement strand
GAGGGCGAGGGCGAGGGCGAGGGCGAGGGCGAGGGCGAGGGCGAGGGCGAGGGCGAGGGCGCGCGTTTCTCTCTCCACGTGGGCCTTATCGGACGGACCCGACCCGGAGTTGCGGCCGGTCGTCAGGATTGCCATCGGCGGGGGGCGCGCTATCTTCGGAGGCTCGAGCGAGGTGACCCGTGACGGCGGCGAAGACGACCCTCCCAGACGCTGACCAGCCCTCCGGGGCTGCCGGCGTGGGCGCGGTCGAGCCGGGCAGCGCGGAGCCGGCTGTCTTCGTGGCATCGCACGATGTCCTCTTCGCCGAGCCGGCGTCAACCGTCTGCGACGCGTGCGGTTGCTCGCTCGGCGAGAGCGAACCCGACAATGGTTACGAGATCCGCGGACGCGGCGTGTACTTCTGGACGCGCGGCGACGAGACTCGAATCGAGAACGTTCCCTTGTGCGCCTCTTGCGCATCGGCCATCGGAATGACCGCCCTCGCTCGCTGGGAAATCGAAGAAGAAGAAGGCTGACTTCTCGGGGGCCTCTACTGGAGGTCGGGCTTCGAAGGATCGGTTCCGTTGACCGGCGGCCGCCTCACGAGGTGCTCGAGACAGAGCGCCCGCACCGGCGCGGCGACGCCCGGTGAGTGCGCGGCCATGGCGAGCTCGGGCCGCAGCAGCAGCCCGACCAGCCGCGCGACCACTTCGAGCGGCGTGGCCGGATTCATTACCAGCGCGATCCGGACGCGAGGGCGGTGCACCCACCGCGTGCGAGCGATCTCCGCAAGCGCGTCGCCCTGGCCCGGCCGCCTTGCGGCCAGGCGAACGACGTCGTCCTCGACGAGGCGCGGATTGCTCATGCACCTCCGGATGACGTCGGGGTGCGGGTCACGGAGCATCCGCTGCAACGTCTCGCGATCGGGGCGGCGGGCGAGCGACTTTCGCTCGCCGAGGGGGACGGGCCGCCCGCCGCCTTCGCGGCCGTCGGGCGCGCGCGGATCGCGAGGGGGCGTGGTGCTCGTGGGTCGGGCGCGCGGCGGAATGCGGATCAATCGCTCGAGAGCGAGGAGCGAGTCGCTGGCCGCCGCTTCACGCAGGCGCTGGATGAGCGCGTCCATCCCGTCGCCGTTGAGCGCGTCGACGATCGCGATGAGCGTCTCGCGGGAGGCGGTCTCGGCTTGTTCGGCGCGCTCGCAGATGGCGTCGAGCGTCTGCGCCAGCGCCGCGATCGGAGCCGCATGCGCGACGCTCGTCACGTACCGCGCGCGCAGAACGGCGTCGCCCAGCGACAGCGTCGCTCGCACGAGAGCATTGGCGCGCGCCTGTCGGTCCACTCGCTGCCCCCCTCGCGCTCAGATCCCGAGATCGACCTTGGCCTTCTTCGCGGGCGGAGGAGGCGTGGCGGGCACGACGACGGGCCTCGCGGGCTGCGCCACCGCGTGCGCGGGTCTCACGCTCGGAGGCGGAGGCGGAGCCGGCGCAGCGACGGTCGCCGACGCGGCGACGATAACCGCCGACGCCGACGCCTGAGGAGGCGCCGCGGGAATGGGCGGCGGGGGCGCGGCGGCAGTCGTGGCCGCTGGCGGGGTGCTGGCGGCCGCCCCCGTGAGGGCCGGAGCCGAGGGCGTCTCCTTGCCTTTCAGGGCGAACGATACACCGACGATCGCGAGCGCGAGGACGACGAACGCCGCGCCCCCGATCGCGAGCATCATCCCCTTGCCCTTCTGCGGCCTCGGCGAAGGAAGATCGAACGTCCGCGACATCGACGCGCCGGTCGTCGGCCCCATGGCTGGCAGAGGCTGCGTCCCGTTGTACGGCTGCGGGGTGCGCGGCCCGCTGCCGAACGCGGGGTTCGGGGTGTTCCCAAAGGCCGGGTTCGGCGTGTTCCAGAAGGCCGGGTTCGGCGTGTTCCCGAAGGGCCCGCCGCCCGCTGCCGGATAGTTGCCGGTGCCCGGATCCGACATCGCCTGGTGACGCCCCTCGCCGGAGAGCCCTTGAGACTGGCCGAACGACACGGCGAGCGCGTCGCCGAGCTCGCGTGCGCTCTGGAACCGCGCGGCAGGGTCCCGCTGCGACGCGCGCTCCCACCAGCGATCGAACATCGGCGGCAAGTCGGAGACGAACTGCGACGGCATCGGGACCGGCGCCACGATGATCCGAACGAGGAGATCGCCGAGCGCCTCGCTCTCGAACGGGAGCCTCCCCGTGAGGGCCTGGAAGACGATGACCGCGAGCGACCAGAGATCGCTCCGGTGGTCGACCGCCTTGATCCCCTGCGCCTGCTCGGGGCTCATGTAATAAGGGGTCCCGAGCATGGCGCCCGTCTTCGTGTTGCTCCCGTCGATGCCCGAGCCGGTGGCCTTGGCGATGCCGAAGTCGAGCACCTTGGCGATCTCGCGGTCGTCGTCCGGCACGAGGAAGATGTTGTCCGGCTTGAGATCGCGGTGAACGATCCCGAGGCCGTGCGCCTTCGTCAGAGCACGGCAAACCTGGCCCACCACCCGGAACACGTCGTGCGGAGCCATGCGTCCGATGCGCTGAAGCCGCTTGCCGAGGTCTTCGCCGTCGAGCAACTCCATCGCGATGTACGGCGTCCCCTGGAAGACTCCGTGGTCGAGGATCTGAACGACGTGCGGGCTGCGAAGCTGCGCCGCCGCCTTGGCCTCACGCTCGAAGCGAGCCTGCGCTTCCGGAAGCTGCGCGATCTCGCCCTCGATGAATTTGACGGCGCAGGGGATGTCGAGCGCGAGGTGCGTGGCGAGCCAGACCGACCCCATGCCTCCCTGACCCAGCTGCCGACTGAGCCGGAAGCGCTCCGCGATGACCACGTTGGCTGCCAGCTGCATCGAGTCCCCAGAGTGGCGGGCGTTGGTAGGAGGCGCTCGTTGTTCTCTCGGAACGCCGAAAGCCGCGCTCCTCAAAGGATAGCCGGCCGCGGGCTCGCGCCACAAGGCCGACAGACCGCCTGGCGCGCCTCGCATCGCACGTCGCGCGCGTCGAGACGAGACCGCCTAGGCCGACCCCTATCGGCTCACACTGTCACATCGCCGAGTCACATCGCCGAGTCACATCGCCCACGAATCCGCCTCGGCCGCCCGCGCCGGCGCACGTGCTCGCCGCGCCCGCGAAGGAAGGCCCGTTCGAGCGAATGATGCGGGCAACGCGCGAATCGCCCCCCTGCTCGTTGAAGTCGGAGAGCGGCGCGTTATTGTCCAAGGTGCGATGCCGCCGCCGGATCCCCGCAACCCCGGAAGCCCGATGGCCCCGGGAGCTCCGGGCGTCGAAGAAGACGTCGAGGTCGAAGAGCGCCGAAAAACCTCGACCCCGAAGCGCTTCAAGGTGCTCTTTCACAACGACGACTACACGACCATGGAGTACGTGATCGAGGTGCTCCGGCGCTTTTTCCACAAAAGCGAGACGGAAGCGCTGCACGTCATGCTGACCGTGCATAAGAAAGGTAAGGCGATCGCGGGCGTATACCCACGCGACGTGGCCGAGACCAAGGTCGCCGAGGTCATGCGCGACGCTCGCGACCGGGGGCACCCCCTGCTGCTGACGACCGAGCCCGAAGAGTGAACCGAAACGATGGAAATCAGCCCTGAGGTCGAGATCGCGCTGAACGTGGCGGCCAACGACGCCTCGCGACGACGGCACGAGTACGTCACGATCGAGCATCTGCTCTACGCGCTCCTCCTCGACGAGACCACGGCCAACGTCATTCGTCACGCCGGGGGGGATCCGCCCGCGCTCAAGAAGCGCCTCGACGCCTTCTTGACCGAACAGCTCGAACCGCTATCCGAAGAGAGCTCCACGCCGCCGACCCCGTCGCTCGGCGTTCACCGGGCGATCCGTCGCGCGTACGCGCACGTGAAGTCAAGCGGCAAGCAAGAGGTCACCGGGGCCAACGTCATCATCGCGATGTTCGCCGAGCGCGACTCGTTCGCGATCAACCTCCTCGAGGAGCAGGGGGTCACCAAGCTCGACGTGGCCTCGTACATCTCGCACGGCACCTCGAAGATCAGCGAAGATCCGGCGGAGGCGCGAGGGGCCGTCGAGGCCGAGGTCGAGGGGCCCCGGCCCGCGAAGGACCCGCTGAAGGCTTACACCCTCAACCTGAACGAAGAAGCCAAGACGTCTCGCATCGACCCGCTGGTGGGGCGCGAGAACGAGGTCCTGCGTATCGTCCAGATCCTCGCCCGGCGAAAGAAGAACAACCCGCTGCTCGTCGGCGACGCCGGCGTCGGCAAGACCGCGATCGCCGAGGGCCTGGCGCTCAAGATCCACCGCGGCGAGGTCCCTGCCCCGCTCAAGGGGGCGACCGTCTATTCGCTCGACATGGGCTCCCTGCTCGCCGGTACGCGCTATCGCGGCGACTTCGAAGAGCGCATCAAGGCCGTCATCAAGGCCCTGCAGAAGATCGACGGAGCCATTCTCTTCATCGACGAGATCCACACGATCATCGGCGCGGGCGCGACCGCCGGCGGCAGTATGGACGCCAGCAATCTCCTCAAGCCGGCGCTCGCGAGCGGCAGGCTCCGCTGCATCGGGTCGACCACGTTCCAGGAGTACAGGCAGCACTTCGAGAAAGACCGGGCCCTCGTCCGCCGGTTCCAGCGCGTCGAGGTCAATGAGCCCAGCGTCGAGGACACCGTCAAGATCCTCGAGGGACTGCGAAAGCAATACGAGGACTTCCACGGCGTCCGCTATACCGAGGCGGCGCTGCGGGCCGCGGCCGAGCTCGGGGCCAAGTACCTTCACGATCGGAAGCTTCCCGACAAGGCCATCGACCTCATCGACGAGACGGGCGCTGCAAAAAAGCTCGCGCTCGTCGTCACGGCGGCGGAAGATGCCCCGGAAACCGCCGCGGGCGACCCCGCCGACACCCGGCCCGTGGTCGACGCTGGCGACGTCGAGCAGGTCCTCGCGCGCATGGCGCAGATCCCGCCTCGGGAAGTATCGACGAGCGACCGGGAGCGCCTGAAGACCCTGGGCGACGAGCTGCGTTCCGTGGTCTTCGGCCAAGACGCGGCGATCACCGAGCTTGTCTCGGCCATCAAGCTCTCGCGCGCCGGTTTGCGTGCGGTCGAGAAGCCCATTGGTTCGTTCCTTTTGACGGGCCCGACCGGCGTTGGCAAGACCGAGGTCGCAAAGCAACTGGCCAAGGTGATGGGCATCACCTTCCACCGCTTCGACATGAGCGAGTACATGGAGGCTCACACGGTCTCGCGGCTGATCGGCGCGCCGCCGGGGTACGTGGGGTTCGATCAAGGGGGCCTCTTGACCGAGGCGATCGCGAAGACGCCTCACGCCGTTCTCCTTCTCGACGAGATCGAGAAGGCGCACCCGCAGATCTTCAACATCTTGCTCCAGGTCATGGACCACGGCCGGCTGACGGACCACAACGGCAAGCCGACCGATTTTCGGCACGTCGTTCTCCTGATGACGAGCAACATCGGCGTCCGCGATCTTCAGCGCCGGGCCGTCGGGTTCGGCGTCGCGGGGGGCGGCGATCGCGAGAAGCCCAGCGTCGATCGCGAGTACAAGCAGCTCTTCAGCCCCGAGTTCCGGAACCGGCTCGACGCGAAGATCGCATTTCAGCCGCTCGATCCGGGGGTCATGCGCAGCATCGTCGCGAAGTTCATCCGGGAGCTCGGCGACCAGCTGACGCCGCGCCGCGTGACGATCGAGCTGACCGACCAGGCAACCGAATATCTTGCGAAGAAGGGCTACGATCCGGACAACGGAGCGCGGCCGCTCGCGAGGGTGATCCAGGAGGAGCTCAAGCGTCCTCTGGGAGAAGAGCTACTCTTCGGAGCTCTCGAGAACGGCGGACATGCTGTAGTCGACGCCAAGGATGGGGCGCTCACGTTCGCCTTCACTTCCCCCGCGGCGTGAGCGAAGACCGCCACAACGCCGTTTTCCCCTTCTCTTCAATTGGATGTGGCCATGACGCAGCCGCTCGTGTCGATCTTGATGGGCAGTAAGAGCGATCTCGACGTCATGCAGCCCGCGCGCGACGCGCTGACGGAGCTCGGGGTCGAGCATGAGGTTCGCGTCCTGAGCGCGCATCGAACGCCCGACGCGCTTTTCGAGTACCTCGCGGCCGCCACCGCGCGGGGCGTCGAGGTGTTCATCGCGGGGGCCGGCGGCGCGGCGCACCTTCCCGGGGTGATTGCCGCAAAGACCACCTTGCCCGTTCTGGGGGTGCCGATCCCGTCCGGTCACTTGCTGGGTCTCGACGCTCTTCTGGCGATCGTCCAGATGCCCAAGGGAATCCCCGTGGCCACCTTCGCGGTCGGAAAGGCGGGCGCGGGCAACGCCGGTCTTTTCGCCATCGCCATCCTCGCCGGAAAGCGACCGGAGCTTGCCAAGAAGCTCGTCAACTGGCGCGAAGCTCAGGCGTCCAAGCTCCTCGCGGAGTCCGTCATCGCGTGACTTCCCAGGACGCGGACGGCTGCGCCGCCGCTAGGCCAGGACGCGGACGGCTGCGCCGC
>CALFNG010000536.1 GCA_937902985.1 uncultured Myxococcales bacterium | reverse complement strand
GCTCGGCATCCCTCGGGCGCTCGGCCACCGCGGCCGAATCTCGCGCAAGACGACTATTTTCGCCACGACAGGCGGAATTACTGATCGCGAGCCCGGGCCTGGGCCTCGTGGCGTTTGCTGCTGCGATCCGGAACTGCTTCGTCAACGACCAGGACCAAGAGACCACGACCACGTGCACGACCGCGTCATACGTCGACGTGGACGACCGCGCCGAATCGTGGGACGGGACGTAGGACGACCAAAGGCCTTTGGCCGACGAAGCCAACGACATAACGTTGCTTTGAGGCCTTCGTCTGCCGGAGGGCACGATTCTCCACCGCCCGTGAGAGGGCGCTCCGGCGGCAACTTCGGAGCGTCCATGCTGCACCAGGCGCCACCGAGCACCACACTGCCCACCGGCCGCTTCGCACTGTCCTAACGAGGGGTTGCACGCGTCGGCGAGGAGGAACGCCATGACGATCAGCACCCTGGCGGCCAGGGCGAGGTGACCAGCCATCGCAACCACTGGAGCACAGTGCGTCCCTCGGAAGTGGGCGCGCCGGAAAGGCGCGCAGGCCTGCGCGCTGTGCCGCACCGTGCCGCAGCATGATCGAGTCGCCGGACCTCGAGTTGCCGCCAGCCCTGCCGGCGAGGGAAGGTGTGCTGTGGCACGCAAGATGCTCACGCAATAGCCATGCGCTCCTTCCTCGTCTGCACCGTCTGCGCCGTCGCACTCGGCTCACTCGGCCCGGTCGCCTGCGGTGGCGCGAGCGGCTCGAGCCAGGACTACGGCGTCGTGCAGTCGCCGCTCTCGCGGGAGACGTCCCCGCAGGTCGCCTCCTCCGATCTGCAGGCCCTCGTGTCCGGCAACACCACGTTCGCGTTCAACCTGTACCACCAGATCGCGGCGGGCGACGAGACGGGCAACCTTTTCTACTCGCCCTACAGCGTGTCCATCGCTCTCGCGATGACGTACGCGGGTGCCGGCGCTTCCACGGCCACCCAAATGGTGAGCGCGCTCGACTTCCAGCTCCCCCCGAGCACCTTGCACCCGGCCTTCGACGCGCTCGACCTGCAGCTCGCCTCGCGGGCACAGGGACAAGCAGGCGACAACGGGCAGCCCTTCAAGCTCAATGTGATCGATTCGCTCTGGGCCGACAGGACGTTCACGTTCGAGAAGCCCTTCCTCGATACGCTCGCGCAGGACTACGGCACGGGGCTGCGCACGGTCGACTTCGAGAGCGCCCCCGAGACGGCGCGCGGCGCGATCAACGGGTGGGTCTCGGGCCTGACCGACCAGCTCATCCCGCAACTTCTACCGTCGGGGTCTCTCGACTCGAGCACCCGGTTCGTGATCGTCAACGCCATCTACTTCAACGCCGGCTGGCAGAATCCGTTCACGGCGTCCTCGACGCAGCCTGGCGCCTTCACGCACCTCGACGGGTCGACGGCCCAGGTCCCGATGATGAACGAGAGCCTCGAGACGGGGTACGCCTCAGGCTCGAACTGGCAGGCCGCCGAGCTGCGGTACGCCGGGGGGCAGACCTCCATGGTCATCGTGCTGCCGCAGCCGGGGCAGCTCCCGCGGGTAGAGCAGGGGCTCGACGCGAGCTTCCTGTCGTCGGTCGTCTCGTCGCTCCAGCCGACCGCGGTCGCCCTCACGATGCCGAAGTTCACGATCCAGAGCGCGACCATCAGCCTGGCGACCGAGCTTGGGAAGCTCGGGATGACCGACGCGTTCGACCAAGCCAAGGCGAACTTCTCGGCGATGACCCAGCAGCCCGTGTTCATCAAGGACGTCCTGCACCAAGCCTACGTGAGCGTCGATGAGAACGGGACGCAGGCGGCCGCCGCCACGGCGGTTATCGGAGAGACCCTCTCGGCCGTTCAGAACTCGGCGACCATGACGGTCGACCGACCGTTCTTCTTCGTCATCCGGGACATCCCCACGGGCACCGTCCTGTTCGTCGGTCGCGTGCTTAGTCCCTGAAAGGGCGGCGCCTACGCCCTGGCTGGGGATGTCCCGAACTGAACCCGGTAACCGCCCATCGGCCCCCCCGATAGTGCCGAGGGGCCATCTTTCGCGCTGCTGCGGCGTCGGACATTCGGGAGGCGGCGCGACGCAATTGCGTTCACTGCAATTTCACCCTGAATCCATCGTACGGTTCATGCGGCGAGGTGTTCGCTCGGCGGTGCCGCCCCGCGCGAGCAGGCCGCGCACGCCACCGCACGGTTGCGTGCCACGCGCTCCCGGCGCGCGTCGCGTCGCCGGGCCGCGAGCTCACCGGGGATCTGGTCGCCCCGTGTCCTGGCTCTTCAACGCATCCGCCGGCGTCATGCCGCGGCGCGGTAGTCGTGGTGCAGTCCGCCGAGCAGGGGGATCGCGATAACCGAGCTGGCGAGCGGGCCTGGCGCGCGTTCACCGGATACCGGAATCCGTTGGCCGATCCCCTGATGAGGCCGAGCCATGTTGAAGTAGCGCAAGGAGTATTCAGCGAGGACGTGCCGTAGATGCGCTTCTGAAAGGACGATGATGTGATCGAGGCACTCGCGGCGGACGCTCCCCAGAAATCGCTCGCAGAACGCGTTCATCAGCGGCGCCTGCACGGCGGTGCGCACGACACGGGCCCCGGCACCCGCGGCGACGCGGTCGAAGACCGCACCGAATTTGTCGTCGCGATCCCGGATGAGGAACTGCGGCCCGTCCCCGAACGGCATCGCGTTGCGAAGCTGCTGCGCGGTCCACGCTTGCGTTGGAGCGCGCGTCACCGACACCTGCACGACGTGCTTGGCGTTCACATCGACGATGAAGAACGCGAAGATGGGACGAAACCAGATGTCGTAGGTCTGCAAGAAGTCGCAGGCCCAGACCGTGTGGTTTCGCAGGAAGGTCCGCCAACGCTGTCCGGAGCGCGGTGCACCGGGCCCCGCGCCTCGCATGCACCGCTGGATCGTCCGCTTTGCGACGCGCACGCCTAGCTTCAAGAGCTCGCCTCGAATTCGTTCGGCTCCCCAGAGCCGATTGTCGGTCGCCATGCGGTGGATGAGGGCGACGACGTGGTGCGCGAGACGCGGTTCGCGTGGACCGCTCGGGCGGGATTTCCGCCGCCAGAACAGTCGGAATCCTTCCCGGTGCCATCGCAGCACGGTCTCGGGCTTGACCAGGAGCAGGGCGCGGCGCCACTTGGGAAGGAATCTCGCGAGCAGCACGAGCAGGCCTCGCTCGTGGACGCGAAAGGCAGGGCGTTTGACGGCTCGCGAGGCGACGATGAGCTGCTGGCGAAGGAGCGCGTTCTCGGCGATCAGCTCGGCACGGGAGCGGGTCAGATCCGCGACGAAGCCGCTCCCGACGCCCGAGGGCCGGAGCGCGTCGCGGAGCGCCCTCATCGCACGGGCTGCGAGGCCGGCGACCACTGCCGGAAGCTGCGAGGGAACGCGAAGCACCGCGTGATCCGAGCGGATCCGAACGCGATCATCAAGGCTTGTTCCGATGAGAATCCTGAGCGATCGTGCGGCGGAGGAGGGAAGTAGCCAGAACAGG
>CALFNG010000535.1 GCA_937902985.1 uncultured Myxococcales bacterium | reverse complement strand
GCGTCTCCTGCTCGTCGCCCGGCTCGCCTGGCGCGGCCGGCTCGCCTGGCGCGGTCGCGTCCGAGTGGCGGCGTGAGCCGCTCGCGCCGCTCGGCAACGATCGCTTCGCGGCCTCGTTCGCCGCCACGGAGCTCGGCGTCTGGGAGTTCGTCGTCGAGGCCTGGGTCGACGCGTTCGCCACGTGGCGCGCTGGCACCGGGCGAAAGCTCGCCGCCGGCCAGGACGTCGAGCTCGACCTCGCCACCGGCGCACGCTTGCTCGAGGCCACGGCGGCTCGCGGCGCAAGCGACGATCGCGCCGGCCCGTCGAGACTTCGCGAAGCCGCCGCGGGTCTCGCGCGAAGCTCCGTCCCGCAGGCGGCGCGCTTCGCCGAGGCCACGTCGGCCGCGGTGACCGCCGCGGCCTCGCGCCACCCCGATCGCTCCGACGCGACGTTCGGCCCGGCGAGCCAGGTGGTGGTCGACCCCGAGCGCGCGCGGTTCAGCGCCTGGTACGAGATGTTCCCTCGCTCGGCCGGGCCCGCGGGCAAGCACGGCACGCTCGCCGACTGCGCGCGGCGCCTGCCCTACGTGGCCGAGATGGGCTTCGACGTCCTCTACTTGCCGCCGATTCATCCCATCGGCCGTTCGTTCCGCAAGGGGCCGAACAACGCCCTCGAGGCCGGCCCGAACGACGTCGGGAGCCCCTGGGCGATCGGCGCGCCCGAGGGCGGCCACAAGTCGGTGCACCCCGAGCTCGGGACCCTCGACGATCTTCGCCGGCTCGTGCTCGAGGCCCGCGCCCTGGGCATCGAGGTCGCCATCGACATCGCGCTGCAGGCGTCGCCGGATCATCCGTACGTCACGGAGCACCCCGAGTGGTTTCGCCACCGCTCCGACGGGACGATCCAGTACGCGGAGAACCCGCCGAAGAAGTACCAGGACGTCTACCCCTTCGACTTCGAGTGCGAGGCCTGGGAGAGCCTCTGGGCCGAGCTCGCGAGCATCTTCTTCTTCTGGTGCGAGCAAGGGCTGCGCGTCTTTCGCGTCGACAACCCCCACACGAAGCCGCTCCGCTTCTGGCAGTGGTGCATCGCCGAGGTCAAGGCCCGCTACCCCGAGACGATCTTCCTCGCCGAGGCGTTCACGCGACCGAAGCTGATGTACGCCCTGGCCAAGGGGGGCTTCACGCAGTCGTACACGTACTTCGCGTGGCGGCACTCGAAGGGGGAGTTCACCGAGTACCTGCAGGAGCTCACGCGACCGCCCGTGGTCGACTTCTACCGGCCCAACTTCTGGCCGAACACGCCCGACATCTTGCCCGAGAACCTGCAGTTCGGCGGCCGCTCCGGGTTCGTGCTGCGGCTCATGCTCGCCGCGACGCTGTCGAGCAACTACGGCATCTACGGGCCGGCGTTCGAGCTCATGGAGCACGTCGCGCGCGCCGACAGCGAAGAGTACGTCGACAACGAGAAGTTCCAGCTGCGCGCGTGGGAGCTCGACCGCGACGACAGCCTCCGCGACGTCATCGCGCTCGTCAACCGCGTCCGTCGCGAGCAGCCCGCGCTCCAGCACAACCTCATTGCGTTCCACCCGACCGACGACGAGAACATGCTCGCGTTCAGCAAGCGCAGCCCCGACGGGGCGAGCGTCGTTCTCGTCGTGGTGAACCTCGACCCGCACCACACGCACGCCGCGAACGTCGACCTCGATCTCGAGGCGCTGGGTTTGCCGCCCGGCGAGGCCTTCCAGGTCCACGATCTGCTCGCCGACGCCCGCTACCGCTGGGAAGGCGGCAGGGCGTACGTCGAGCTCGATCCCCACGTCTTGCCGGCGTCGGTGTTCCTCGTGCGCCGCCGCCTGCGGACCGAGCAGGACTTCGACTACTTCTTGTGAGGCCGGCCCGTGCATAGCCAGGGATCTTTCGACGAGCTGTTCTCGGGAGCGTCGCGCGGCGAGCTCGAAGCGCGGCTCCGCGACTACATCGAGCCGCGCCGGTGGTTTCGCTCGAAGGCGCGCGCCATTGCGGCGACCTCGCTCGACCACGTCGTTTCCCTTCCCGTCGAGGGGAGAGAGATGGTGCTGACGGTCGTTGGCGTGCGGTTCGACGAGGGGCCCGGCGAGCAGTACGTCTTGCCGCTCACCTGGGTGAAGGGCGACGCCGGGGATCACCTCGCCCGGACGCGGCCGCACCTCGTCGTCGGCGCGGTGACCGTGAGCGGCGAAGAGCGCCCGCGGTGGTTGATCGACGCGCTCGGCGAACGCCACGCTCTCGAGGGCCTCTTCGGTCTGGTGGCGCGCGGGGTCACGATCGAGGGCGACGGGTGCGTCCTCAGGTTCCGTCCGGTGGTCGACGGGCCCGGCGGGCTCGATCCGACGCCTGTCGAGCCTCGCCCCATCGAATCGGAGCAGAGCAACACGAGCATCGTCTACGGCGAGTCGTGCATCGTGAAGATCGTGCGCAAGCTCGAAGAGGGGGCCGCGCCCGACCTCGAGATGGGCGAGTTCTTGACGCGCGCCGGCTATGCGAGCACGCCGCGCCTGCTCGCGGCGATCGAGCTCGTGAGGCAAGGCGCCGAGCCGGGCACGGTCGGCGCGGCGCACGCGTTCGTTCCCAACGAGGGCGACGCGTGGACCTTCGCCCTCGCCACGATCGCCCGCTCCTGGACCGTGCCGGCCAGCGGCGACCGTGCGTGGGCCTTCGTCGGGCCCCTGGCCCGGAGGGTCGCCGAGCTGCACGCGGTGCTCGCGTCGCCCGCGCCCGACCCGCGCTTTTCGCCCGAGCCGATCGCGAAGGCCGAGCGTGAAGCCCTGGGGCTAGCCGTCGAGGCCTCGATCGCGCGGGCCTGGGCCCTCGCCGACGAGCGGGCCGCCCGCCTCCCCGCCGAGGCGATCGATCGCCTTCACGCCCTGCGCGCCCGCGGCAAGGCCTACCGCGACTGCATCGCGCGGTTCGTCGACGGCGCGGGCCCCGCCGTCAAGACGCGCGTGCACGGCGACCTGCACCTGGGTCAGGTCCTGGTTTCGGGTCACGATTTCGTCCTCATCGACTTCGAAGGCGAGCCCGCGCGCCCGCTCGCGGCGCGTAAGGCCAAGCGCTCGCCGTTCGTCGACGTGGCCGGGATGCTCCGCTCCTTGCACTACGCGTCGGTCGCGGCCTGGCGAGCGGCGGACGCCGCTTCCGCGTCGTCATCGTGGTCACGTTCGCCATCGTCTTCGTCGTCGCCCCCGCAGCCTCGATCGCTCGCGGAGGCGTGGCACGAGGCGGCTCGGCGCGAGTTCCTGCGCGCCTACGTCGAGGCCGCGCGCGCTCGCACCGTCCTTCCGGCCGACGAGGCCGCGAGCGACGTGCTGCTGCGGTTCTACTTGCTGGAGAAGTGCGTGTACGAGCTCCACTACGAGCTCAATAACCGTCCCGACTGGGTCACCATCCCCGTCTTCGGGCTCGAAAGCATCCTCGAGGGTTCCTGATGCGGATTGACCAGTTGAGCGCCCTCGATCTCTCCGGCTTCAACGCCGGGCACGACGCGCGCGCCTACGAGAAGCTCGGGGCTCACCCGGTCGCCGGGGGCGTGGCCTTCGCGGTCTGGGCCCCGAACGCCGAGCGCGTCAGCGTCATCGGCGACTGGAACGGATGGGCGCCGGACGCCTCGCCGTTGCGATTGATCGAGGGCACGGGCGTGTGGCACGGCGTGGTCGCCGAGGCGCGCCCCGGGCACGTCTACAAGTACCGCGTCGTCTCGCGCGTCGGCGGCTTCGTCTCGGAGAAGGCCGACCCCTACGGCTTCCTCCACGAGATGCCCCCGCGGACGGGGTCGATCGTCACGAAGAACGGGTACGTGTGGAGCGACGCGGCGTGGCTCACCACCCGCAAAGAGCGAGACGCGCTCGACGCGCCCTTCTCGGTCTACGAAGTGCACGCCGGGTCGTGGAAGCGCGTCCCCGACGACGGGTTCCGGTCGCTGAACTACCGCGAGCTCGCCGACCAGCTGCCCGAGTACGTCGCGCGTCTGGGGTTCACGCACGTCGAGCTCATGCCGGTCATGGAGCATCCCTTCTTCGGATCGTGGGGCTACCAGGTCTCGGGGTACTTCGCGCCGTCGCACCGCTACGGAACCGACGACGACTTCATGTTCCTGGTCGACGCCCTTCACGCCCGCGGCATCGGCGTCATCCTCGACTGGGTGCCGGCGCACTTCCCGACCGACGGGCACAGCCTCGGCTTCTTCGACGGAACGCACCTCTACGAGCACGCCGACCCACGCCAGGGCTTTCACCCCGAGTGGCATAGCTTCATCTTCAACTACGAGCGAAGCGAGGTGCGGAGCTTCCTCCTCTCGAGCGCGATGTTCTGGCTCGATCGCTTTCACGCCGACGGCATTCGCGTCGACGGCGTGTCTTCGATGCTCTATCTCGACTACGCGCGCCGCCCCGGGGAGTGGATTCCGAACACGAACGGCGGCCGCGAGAACCTCGCCGCCGTCGACTTCTTGCGCGAGCTGAACACCACCGTGTATCGCGACCACCCCGACGTGCAGATGATCGCCGAGGAGTCGACCTCGTGGCCGCTGGTGTCGAAGCCGATCGGCGAGGGCGGCCTCGGCTTCGGCCTCAAGTGGGACATGGGCTGGATGCACGACACGCTCCGGTACATGGAGCTCGATCCGGTGTTCCGCTCGCACCACCACAACGACCTCACGTTCCGCTCGATGTACGCGTTCACCGAGAACTTCGTCTTGCCGCTCTCGCACGACGAGGTCGTCTACGGAAAAGGGTCGCTCCTTCGCAAGATGCCGGGCGACGAGTGGCAGAAGTTCGCCTCGCTGCGCCTGCTCTTCTCGTACATGTGGGCCTCGCCCGGCAAGAAGCTGCTCTTCATGGGCGGGGAGTTCGGGCAATGGAGCGAATGGAACCACGACGGGAGCCTCGACTGGCACCTGGTCGACGTCCCGAAGCACGGCCAGCTCTCGCGCCTCGTGGGTACGCTCAACCACCTTTACAAGACCGAGCCCGCGCTCCACCGGGGCGACGCCCTCTCGCACGGATTCGAGTGGATCGACGGAAGCAACGCGCGAGACAGCGTGCTCACGTTCCTGCGCCGCGGCGATCACGAGCACGACGTCGTTCTCGTGGCGCTCAACTTCACGCCCGTCCCCCGGTTCCGTTACCGCATCGGCGTCCCCCGAGCCGGGCACTGGAGCGAGATCATGAACAGCGACGCCAAGGAACTCGGCGGCAGCGGCCAGGGCAACTTCGGCGGCCTCGACTCCCGCCCCATCCCCTGGAACGGCCGCCGCCAGTCGATCAACGTCACCCTGCCCCCCCTGGGCGCCGTCTTCTTCAAACCCGCGCGCTAGTCGCGGGGAGAGGGAAAATCCTCTCTTGGAGCGAGGCGACGTGGTTAGATTAGTCGGCGAGGGTGTCGAGTTCCTTTTCGAGGGATTCCCACTCGGCCGTGAGCTTCTCGATGCGGGGGGCGAGGGATTTCTCTTCGGCTTCGAGCTGGGAGACGGAGGCGGCCGGCGTGCGGTCGAAGAAGCCCGGCTCGCACCAGAGGGCGTGGATGGCGGCCTTGCGCGCTTCGGCGGCCTCGATCGACTGCACGGCGGCGTCGCGGAGGGCGGGGAGCTGCTTTTTCCGGTTCTTTCGTCGCTTCTGCTCTTCCCACGACAGCGTGCTCGGTGGCGCCTTCGCGGGCGCGGCGGTCGCCTGTTGCTTCTTGGCCTTGAGGACGACGGTGTCGGCGTCGAGGTGGTCGTCGCCTCGTCTCGCGAGGTACTCGTCGTAGGTGCCGGGGAAGTCGCGAAAGCCGCCCTCGGTCACCTCGAGGATTCGCGTGGCGAGCGACGACACGAAGGCGCGATCGTGCGACACGAAGATCAGCGCGCCCTCGAACGCCTTGAGCGACGCGACGAGGGCGTGGATCGACTCGAGGTCGAGATGGTTCGTCGGCTCGTCGAGGACGAGGACGTTGGGGCGCTGGACCGCGATCGTGCAGAAGACGAGGCGGGCGGCCTCGCCTCCCGACAGCGAGCCGACCCTCTTTTTCACGTCGTCGCCGGAGAAGAGCAAGCGACCGAGCTGGCCGCGAACGTAGCTCGTGCTCTCGGCGGGCACGACGTTCCACACGACGTCGATCGGGGTCGCGTCGCCGTCGACGAGGAGCTCGTGATGGTCCTGGGGGAAATAGCCGACCCGCGTCTCGTGTCCCCACTTCACCGAGCCCGCGTCGGCCTCGAGGTTGCCGGTCGCGATCTTGAGGAGCGTCGATTTCCCGAGGCCGTTGGGGCCCAGAATGGCGACGCGCTCGCCCCGGCGCACCGTCATCGACACCCTCTCGAGGACGCGCTTCTCGCCGTATGCCTTCGACACCGCGTCGATCGTCAAGACCTCGCGACCGCTCGGCCGCAGCGGCGAGAACCCGAACGCGGGCGCCCTGCGCGAGCTCGCCTCGAGCTCGCCGACCTCGATCTTCTCGATCTGCTTCAACCGGCTCTGTGCTTGCCTCGCCTTGGTCGCCTTCGCCCCGAAGCGCTCGACCCACGCGCGCTTCTCGGCGACGATCGCCTGTGCGCGCGCGATCTCCGCCGCGCGCCGCTCGTAGACCGCGGCCTTCTCGATCGCGAACGCCCGGTAGTTGCCGGTGTAGGGCGTGATCGTCCCGTAGTCGACGTCGAGGATGTGCGTCGCGACGGTGTCGAGGAAGCGCTCGTCGTGCGAGATGACGACCGCGCAGCCCTGGTACCCGCTCAAGAACTGCTCGAGCCAGCGAATCGAGAGGATGTCGAGGTGGTTGGTGGGCTCGTCGAGGAGGAGAACGTCGGGCCCCCCGAGGAGCACCTGCGCGAGGAGCACGCGCAGCTTGAAGCCGCCCGAGAGCGTGGCGAGCGCCCGGTGGTGCGACGGCACCGGAATGCCCAGCCCCTCGAGGATGGCGCTGGCGCGGGCCTCGAGCGTGTAGCCGTCGTGGGCCGCGATGCGGTCCTCGAGCTCGGCGAGCCGGGCCGCGTCGGGAACGCCGTCGGCCACGAGGCGGCGCTGCTCGGCTTGAGCTTCCGACACGAGCGCGTCGCCCGCCATGGCCACTTCGAGGATGGGGTCTTCGTCGCGAAGAAAGCGGTCCTGCCGGAGCACGCCGACGCGGGCGGTCTTCGCGATCGTGACGTTTCCGTCGGTGGCCTGCTCGTCGCCCGCCACGATCTCGAGGAAGGTCGTCTTGCCCGAGCCGTTCGCTCCGACGAGGCCGTACCGCGAGCCCGCCACGAGCTTGAGCGAGACGTCCTCGAAGAGCGTCCGCGCGCCGTACGATTTCGCGAGCTTTGCAACGTCGATCATGGGAGAGGGCCTTCCTAGGCCTGCCGTGGCTACACTTTTCCGCGGTGTCTATAGCGTCACTCGCACGAAGCGTCGTCGCTTCTTGTGGTGCGCGTGGTGGACGGGGGAGCCCACCGAGGAGCCTTTCCGGCCCCCCGACGCCTGGAGCGGCGGCGCGCGGACGGCCGAAGAGGCCCGGGCGCTGGCGGAGCGCGCGGCGGGAGCCTCCCTGTCCCCGGTCGAGGGACGCTGGGCGGGCGCGTGGGTTCGCGTGCAGGCCGGCTTGCCGCCGTTCGCCCCGCGTCCGGCGCGCGCGCCC
>CALFNG010000534.1 GCA_937902985.1 uncultured Myxococcales bacterium | reverse complement strand
AGATGCCTAAGTGACTGGAGTTCAGACGTGTGCTCTTCCGATCTGAGGAGCGTGGTCCCACCCGTACGCGCCGCCGTGGCCGCGAGCGCGACCCCCCATGCCCCTCCCCCGATGACCCCGACGACCGGTCGCGACATGCCGGCGTTTATAGCCCGGCCGCCTGCGGTCGCACCGCGTCTTGCGAGGGGGCGCCGGTCTTGCCGTAGCGGGGGTCCCTCAGCTCGCGCGCCAGGTGCAGCCACGCGCTCATCGCGTGCTGCACGTAGTCGATGCGAACGTCTTGCACGATCAGGCTCTCGCGCACCCCGCCTTCGGCCTTCGTCGGGTTGCGTAGCCAGTAGTCGTCTTCGGCTCCGAACTGCTGGCCGAGCATCGACGCGCCGACTTCGCGCGCCGGGTCGACGAGCCACGCATCCGCACGGCCCGCGAATCGCGACAGCGCGATGTCCGCGGCGTAGGCCTCGAGCCGCGTGGAGCCCGGCGTCGTCTGACCCTCGTAGAACGTGCCCACCCAGTCGGGCGCCGCGGCATTGCCGGCGCGGTGCTGCTTGTTCAGGATCGCACGGGCGATCTTGTACGCGTGCTCCACGTACGTGTCGTTCCGGGTGACGCGATAGAGATCATTGAACGCATACGAGATCCAGTGGTCGTGCTCCTGGTTGTCCTGCGAGACGTCCGCGTCACGGACCTGCGCGACCCAGTCGGCCGCCTTTCGCGCGGCGTCGAGGTACGAGGGCTGCGGATCGATCGCGTAGAGGCGCATGAGGCCGAGCGCGGCCTCACCCTGGTAATAGACCGGCTCGCGCTTTCGCTTCTTTCCGGGCTCGTCGGGCAGGTCGGAGTTCGCGCGGAAGTGCCCGTCGGCGTACTGCTGCGCGATGATGAAGCGCGCGAGCCCTCGCATCGTCTCGAGCTCCGTGCGCTTGCCCGTGACGGCCGCGTGCTCGGTGAACGCGAGGAGCGCGAGACCGGCGCCCCCCGACTTCTGTTGCTCCTCGTCGTTCGTGTCGGTCGCGTACTTACCCTGCGAGGCCGCGTCGTCGGTGAGGTGCGACTTCAAGTAGCCCAGCGCGCGCTCGGCCTTCTGGAGGTACAGGGGCGTATCGAACTCGCTGTAGGCCTCGAGGAGCGCGTAGGTCGACCCCGCGTGGCGGAGCAAGCCGTACGACGGGTCGTCCCGATCTTCGACCGGGTGATACATGTAGATATAGCGGCCCTGGTCGTTCATGACGCGCGACAGGTACTCGGCGCCGTGCCGAACTGCCGCGAAGAGAAGCTCCGGAGTCGCTGCTGAGGGAGGGGCCACCACCCCTCGCAGCAGCGACAGAGCGCGATCCTTGGCGGCCGACTCGACATAGGCGTCGGCTCGAAAGCGGTAGGCGCGCATGCCGGCGAGATCCGGTTCGCCCACGCCCGCCCTCTCGGCGAGTACCGGTCTCGTCTTCGTATGATCGAGCTTGGGTTGCGACCCGGAACGGAACATCGCGCGCTGAACGATCTCGCCCGGAAGAACGGCGCCGGTCTTTCCGTCGTCTCGAACGACCAGCACCCCTTCGAGCCCCACCGTCGCCGTCGGGACCTCGAGATCCTCGTCGAGGGTCATCCCGTCGATGCCCGTGGTCACGTCGAGCTCGATGCGCGCGTGCGCGATATCGAGGCCCTTCGCCGCGATCGCGTCGGCCGCCGCGGCGACGGCGTCGGCCAGGTTGGCGGCGTTGGCCGTGGCGACCGCGGGCGACGCAGGCGAGCTGCCCGACTCGCTCCCCGGCCACACGGCGAGAACGACGCGGCGTCCAGGCGCGGGCGCCGGAGGAGCAGCAGCCGCCCGGCCTCGACGATCGACGATGGCACGCGCCATGGCGAGGTAGCCGACCGCGTCGGCATTCGAGAGGCGCGGCGCATGCTGGAGGTCGCCGAAGTCTCGGGCCGCCTCGGCCGGCGGCCCTGCTCGCCCGCGCGTGCATCCCGCCTGGAACGTAACGAGAGCACCGAGCCCGATGACCGGGGCACCCAGGGCAAAGGCCCGCGTGGCGCCCATGAAAGCCGCGATTCGCAAGGTGCGGCACGCTAGAGCAACCCACCGCGAGATGGAATAGATGGCAAAGGGGGGGCCCCGCGCCCACGGCGCGAGACGCCCGCGCGAGGCGCCATCACTAGGGCCATCACTAGGCCCGCCATCACTAGGGCATGTAGGGAAGAGGAAGATTAGGGCGCTGCGCTGCGCTGCGCGCTCGTCTCGCGAAGGCGGGCGGGTGGTGGCCCGGGTCCCTATCCGGTATTCTACGGTGTGATGCGGACCGTACGCCGCCAGCGGGCCTTCACGCTGATCGAGATGATGATCGTCGTGGTCGTGGTCGGCGTCCTCGCCCTGGTCGCAGGCGTCTCCTATCGCAAGTGGGTCCGGAGCTCGCACGTCGGCGAAGCCGAAGACATGCTGGCGAGCATCCGGATGGCCGAAGAGTCGTTTCGTTCCGAGAACGGCGGCTACCTGGCGACCGAGACCAGCCTCTCGACTCTCTATCCCCAGGCGACGCCGACGGCGGCGCTCAAGACCGCATGGGGAGCCAACCTTGGAGCCTGGGCGTCGCTGAACGTCGCCCCGAGCGGTCCCGTCTTCTTCGGGTACTCGGTCATCGCCGGAAACGCCGCGGCGCCGGCCGAGGTCATCGTCAACGGTGCGCCCGCCAACTTCGCTTCGCTCGGCGGTCAGCCCTGGTTCGTCGCCGAGGCCCTGTGCGACCTCGACAACGACGCGACCACGCCCAACACGACGATCTACATCAGCTCGGGCTCGAACCGGCTGCTCATCGCTAACGAGGGCCAGTAGCGTCGCCCGAGACCGGCCGCACATCGCGGCCGAGCGCGTGGTCGAGGCGGATCCGTGCGATGCGCGCGTTGGCCCGCGCGTTGAGCAGATCGAGGCGGGCGCGGGTGAGGTCCCCCTCGGCGTCGGTGAGCGTAGCGGAGGTGCCGCGGCCGTTGTTGAAGAGCTCTCCTTGCACGCGATACGCCTCCTCGGCGCTCGCCACCTCGCGCGTGCTCGAATCGACCGCGAAGTCGGCCTCCCGAACCCCCTGCCAGTCTTGCTGGACTTCGACCTCGATGCCGTCGCGGGTGGTGTTCTGGGTCGCCTTGATCGCGGCGACCTGAGACTCGAAGTCGTGGGCGGACGCGTTGGCCGTGAGGATGTCGTTCGGCGACCAGCTGATGATCGCGCCCGCGTCCCACGAAGGGTGCGTGTCTTGCGTCTGCGGGAAGTATCGCGGGTTCGGGTTGGCGACGATGCCGTCGGCGAACGCACTCAACGTCGGGTAGCGCGCGGCCTTGGCCACCGTGGATTGCTTCTCGGCGGCGGCGGCGTTCGCGTCGGCGCTCTTGATCTCGGCACGCGCGCTGAGCGCCTCGGCGGTCATCTGTTTCAGGTTGCCCTGGAACGACGCGAGCGGAACCTGGAGGTCCTCGCCCGGGAGCAATCGCTGCTCTTCGGGCAGGTGCATCGCCACCCGGAGCTGCTTCTCGGTCAGGTCCGAGAGGTTCGTGGCCTGCTCGAGGGCGAGCTCGGCGGAGGCCACGGCGGTCTCGGCGCGGAGCACGTCGGCCTTCGACGCGTTGCCGACGGCGAACTGATTTCGTGAGTCGCGAAGGTGCGTCTTCTGGTCGTTCAGCGCCTGCACCGCGACGATCACGGCTCCGCGGTTCCGGAGCCACGTGTAGTACTCGATCTTGCCGTCGCTGAGCGCGCCGGCGCGGGCGCTGATGACGTTCCACCGGGCCGCCTCTTCGGAGTGCGTGGCCGACGCGTACCGCTGATCGATCGTCAGGAAGTAATCGCTGATCGGGACCGTAATCGTGCCCGTGAGCGTCCAGTTGTTGAAGACGAGGGGGAACGTGATGGGAGGGATCGGGGGTATGGGCGCTGGCAACGGAATGACGAACGCCGGCGGCGTGAACTCGCTCAATCGCTCGTACTCGCCGCGCGCCGAGAGCCTCGGCAGGAACCCGGCCCAGGCCGCGTCGACCTTCGCCTCGGCGCTCCGGAGCGTCTCTTCCGACGCCTTCGCGCTCCAGCTCGTTTGCCAGGCGCGGCCTCCGGCTTGATCGGCCGTCAGCCCCCCTTCGTGGACTTGCACGAGGTCGGAGGGAACCTCGACGGCCACCGCCTCGTCGTTGGTCGCGGGCGCCCACGAGGGCGAGACCGCGGACGCAGGTCCCGCGCCGGACGCAGGCCAGGGCGGCGACGAGGGCATGGGCGGCGGGGCCCCTGTCGCTCCGGGAGCCGCGCCAGGCAGCGGCCGTGCGGGCGCGGGCGGCGGTGCGCCTTGCGCGTGCGCGGTCGTCGCCGTGCCCATCGAAATTCCCATCGCGACCGCAAGGCCGCCCCGGGCGATCACCGTCCGCATCGATCTCTCCATTTTCTCGAATCGTCCATTCGTCGGCGGCGCGAGCCTAGTCGAAGCCGGCCGTCGGGCGATCCGTTATGCTCGCGAAGTGCAATTGCAGACCGCGGACGACGTCTGGGCGCGGATCGAGGCCCTCGCTCGCGAGCACCCGGGCGGCGTGGTCGCCACGGACGGCGACGGAACCCTCTGGAGTGGCGACGTGGGGGAAGACCTCTTTCACGCGTTCCTCGATCGCGGGCGCGTCGAACCCCAGGCCGTGGAGGCCCTGTCCAGCATCGCGCGCGCTCACGACCTCTCCGATGCCGGCAAGGGGTCGGACATCGCGCGCCGGATTTACGGAGCGTATCTGGAAGGGGCGTACCCCGAAGAACGCACCTGCGAATTGATGACCTGGTGCTTCGCGGGATGGACTCGCGACGAGGTCCAGGCCTTCGCGGGGGAGGTCGTCGCCAGAGGGAACCTGTCGGGCCGCCTTCATGGAGAGGTCCACGCGGTGCTCGCGCGCGCCCAGGCGGCAGGCATCGAGCGCGTCCTCGTGAGCGCGTCCCCTTTTGCCGTGGTCAAAGAGGCGGGCGCCCGCGTCGGGTTCGACGCCTCCCGGGTGGTCGCGGCGCTCCCGCGCTTCGACGGCGAGCGAATGCTCGCGGGCGTCGAAGCGCCGATCCCCTACGGCGAGGGCAAGATGCACCGCTTGCGCGAACGCGTCGGAGCCGAACGCCGGATCTACGCGTCGTTCGGCGACAACGGGTTCGACGTGGCCCTCCTGTCGGGCGCGGACGTGCCCGTGGCCGTCCGCCCGAAGGCGAAGCTCCGCGCGCGCGCCGCGGAGGTGCCGGGCCTCGTCGAGCTCGTGCCGGCGCCGCGCCAGCGTGAAGGCGGCTGACGCCGCGCTCGCCCTGAAGTCGAGGGACGGCGATTCCCCGCGACGACGAGCCGCGCTAGATTGCCCGCACGATGGATTTCGAGCTGACCGACGAGCAGAGGATGATTCGCGACACGGCGCGGGAGTTCGCCGCGCGCGAGGTGGCGCCCAAGGCCGCCGAACTCGACAAGAACGCCCGCTGGCCGAGCGAGATCCTGACGAAGATGGCCGAGCTCGGCCTCTTCGGCGTCGCCATCCCGCAGGAGCACGGCGGCGCCGGGATGGACACGCTGAGCTACGCACTCGCAATGGAAGAGATCAGCGCCGCCTGCGCCAGCTGCGGCGTCATCATGAGCGTCAACAACTCGCTCTTCTGCGACCCCGTCTACAAGTTTGGCAACGACGATCAGAAGAAGCGCGTGCTCGCGCCCGTCGCGAGCGGCGAGAAGCTCGGCTGCTTCGGCCTCACCGAGCCGATGAGCGGCTCCGACGCGCAGACGATGGTGACCGGCGCCGAGAGGACGGCCGGGGGCTTCATTCTCAACGGAGCCAAGAACTGGATCACCAACGGCCCTCACGCCGACTGGATCATCGTGTTCGCGGTGACCGATCGCAGCGGTCCGAAGGTGAAGCACACGGCGTTCCTCGTCGAGCGCGGCACCCCCGGCTTCACCCAGAACGCGGCGGACCACAAGCTCGGGATCCACGCGGCGCACTCGTGCACCGTGTTCTTCGAGAACTGCAAGGTTCCCGACGCGAACATCGTGGGCAAGGTGGGCGACGGGTTCAAGGTGGCCATGGCCACCCTCGACGGGGGGCGCATCGGCATCGCATGTCAGGCGATCGGCATCGCGCGTGCGGCATTCGAAAAGAGCGTCGCCTACGCAAAGGAGCGAAAGAGCTTCGGCGTGCCGATCGCCCAGCACCAGGCCATCCAGTTCATGCTGGCCGACATGGCGACGCAGATCGACGCGGCGCGCCTGCTCGCGTGGCGCGCGGCCAAGATGAAGGACCAGGGCGTTCGCCACACCGCCGAGAGCGCGATGGCGAAGCTCTACGCGAGCGAAATGGCGACCCGCGTCACCCACAAGGCCATCCAGGTGCACGGGGGCTACGGGTATTCGACCGAGTTCCCGGTCGAGCGGAACTACCGCGACGCGCGCATCACGGAGATCTACGAGGGAACGAGCGAGATCCAGCGCATCGTCATCGCCGCCAATCTCCTCCGATAGATCCATGCGAAACTCGATCTCGTTGGCCGCGCTGGCGTGCACGCTCGGGCTCATAGGCGCCGGTTGCGGGGGAGGAGAACCTCCGCCGAAGGAGGCCCAGGCCCCCAGAGACGAACGGCCGCCGCCGCCGGCGAAGCCCTCGCTCAAGATGAAGAGCGAGCTCGGGAGCGTCGACCCCGGCGCGGTGAAGCGCGCCTTCGGGGCGCTCGACGACAAGTTCATGACCTGCCAGAAGCAAGCGCTCGACCGCATCGAGGTGCTGTCGGGGAGCGTGAAATTCTTCGTGCGAATCGGCGAAGACGGCGCCACGCGCTGGACCTACCTCGAGGGCAGCGAGCTCGGCGACCGGGACACCGAGAAGTGTCTGCTCGGCGCGGTCATGTCGGCCCGCTGGCCCAAGCCCGACGGAGGCGAGGCCGAGGCCCGTTACGGCATGGAGCTACCTCTCCAATCGGCGCGCCCCGCGAGCGAATGGAACTCCGACAAGGTCGCGAACGCCCTCGGAAAGCACGGCGATTCCATCGACAAGTGCAAGGCCGGAGCGAACGCCTCGTTCCACGCGACGATGTACGTCGGTCCCGGCGGCAAGGTGCTCGGCGCTGGCGTGGCGACCTCGACGAAAGACGGCGAGGACCACACAGACTGCCTCGCCGAGGTCCTCCGCAAGATGAAGGGCCTCCCCTCGCCCGGAAGCTGGCCGGCCAAGGTCGGTTTCGACCTCTGAGGTCCAATCGAGGCGAGCCCCACGGTGAACTTCGAACCCACGGAGACCCAGGCCCTCATCCAGCGCGCCGCGCGCGACTTCGCGGCGCGCGTGGTCCTGCCGATCGCCGCCGAGATCGACGCCCGCGCGACCATTCCGCCGGCCGTCGTGCGAGCGCTCGGAGAGCTCGGTCTCATGGCGGTGAACATCGCGCCCGAGCTCGGCGGGTCCGGCGCCGGTGTGGTCGCGTACGCGCTCGCCGTGCAAGAGATCGCGCGGGCGTGCGCGTCGATCGCCGTCACCATGAGCGTGACCAACATGGTGGGCGAGGCGATCGCGCGCTTTGGAACCTCGGCGCAAGCGAGCCACTACTGCCCTGCCCTCGCCCGGGGCGACGAGGGTCTCGGCTGCTTCGCCCTCAGCGAGCCGGACGCGGGCAGCGATCCGGGCGCGATGGTCACCACCGCGCGGCGCGACGGCGCCGAGTGGGTGCTCGACGGGGCCAAGCAGTGGATCTCCGGTGGAAGCGCCGCCCGGGTCCTCATCGTCTGGGCGCGCACCGGCCCGCCGGAGACGGGAACGAAAGGCATCGCGTGCTTCCTGGTCGACGGGAACGCCGCCGGTCTTCGCGTGGGGCGACCCGAAGACAAGATGGGGCTTCGCGGATCGAGCACGGTGCCCCTCGAGTTCGCGAGCTGCCGCGTTCCAGCGACCGCGATGCTCGGCTCCGAGAACGACGGCTTCAAGATCGCGATGATGGCGCTCGACGGCGGCCGCATCGGGATCGGCGCGCAGGCCGTCGGCATCGCGCGCGCCGCCCTCGAAGAGAGCGTGCGTTACGCGAAGGACCGGCGCACGTTCGGGGCGCCCATCGCGGAGCACCAGGCCATTCAGTGGATGCTCGCGGACATGCAGACTCGCATCGACGCCGCCCATCTCCTGTCGATGCGCGCGGCGGCGATGAAGGAGGCGGGCCGGCCGTTCTCGCGCGAAGCGGCGATCGCGAAGCTCTTCGCGAGCGAAGCGGCCATCGCCGTCTGCAACAGCGCGGTGCAGATCCACGGCGGATACGGGTACACGCGCGATTTCGCCGCCGAGCGTCACCTGCGCGACGCGCGGGTCACGACGATCTACGAGGGAACGAGCGAGATTCAGCGCCTCGTCATCGCGCGGAGCGCGCTGGCCTGAACCGTCGAGTCACGCCGGGAGCCCGGCTCTCGACGAGGCGTCAGTGAACGTGGAAGTACCCGTCCTCGCACGCGAGGCGCAAGGGAACCCCTCGATGCGCAGCGTGATGCCGGCGAGCGCCGCGCGCTGCCCGCGAACCACGGTGACGTTCTTGAGATCGAGGAGCGGCGCCGTCATCGCCTGCGACTGCGGCGGATGGCGACGACCCCGCCTCCGTCGCGTGGCGGCGGGTCGAGCGGAGGCAGCGCGAGCACGAGGGCTTCGATGCGAGACAGCGACTCGACGACCGCGCGCTCCGCGCGGAGCTCGTCGAAAGGCGCTTCGAAGACGAGCGTCAAGAGGTAGATGCCCGCAAACGAATGGGCGACGAAGGGCGCGTCGCCCTCGCGTTCGACATGCCGGCCTCGCTTGCCCTTGCGGAGGGCCGCGAGGTCGACGAGTTTTCGAACGGCCTCGAGGGCCTTGCGCGAGGTGGCCGCGACCGACGCCTGGTCTTCGGACGTCGGGCCCACGTCTTCCGGCTGCGGGCCGAACGCGGTCCCGGCCTCGGACGCCACGTCTCGCGGCCACGCGGCGCCCCACAGGATGGGAGAGTTCGCGTCGATGACGAGCGCGTTGACCGCGCCGGATCGCTCGCAGAGCTTCTGGAGCTCCTCGCGAAGCAATCGACCCACGGGGGGCCTCGATCGCGGCCCCGGAGCGGCTTCTTCGGCGACGGTGTCGAACGTGCTCGCCAGCATCTCGAGGCGCCGGCGAAGAGCGTCGCGGTCCGGCGGCGGCGCGTCGTAGCGGATCGCGACCACCTGGCCGTCGGGCAGCGTGCACCGGAGCTCGCGAGCCTCGTCGGCCGGCGGAGCGGCGCCGGCCTCGAGCACGGTCACCTCGGCAGCGCCGAGCTCGCGGCGCACGAGCGCGAAGAAACGGTCGAGATCGTGGCCCACGGCGAGTGGCGCATTCGTAACATGCTTCGGCCCGGGTGACTCGACCCCGGTGACGCGGCTCGGGTTACCGCTGGTGAAGGCTCGCGCCAGGCGGCTGAGCTCCTCGCGCGTGCGGCGAAGCCGTGACAAGCTAGCTTTTGCCTCGGGCGTCATGAATCTCTCTTTCCGGCTCGGCAAGATCCCGGTTCGCATCGCGCCGTCGTTCTTCGTGATGACGGTGCTGCTCGGCATGTCCGGTACGGACCTCCGGGTCCTCGTGGCGTGGATCGCGATCGTGTTCGTCTCCGTGCTCGTCCACGAGCTTGGTCACGCCACCATGGGCCTGGCCTTCGGACTCGAGCCGAAGATCGACCTGCACGGCATGGGAGGCACCACGTCGTGGGCCGTCCCCCGCGAGCTCTCGACGGCGCGGCGCATCGCGATCAGCCTCGCGGGTCCCGGCGCGGGGTTCGCCGCCGCGGCCCTCGTCCGCTTCGGGATCGGGCCGGCCGCGTTCCCGCCGGCGGGAATCGGCGCCTTCGTCTACCGCCAGCTCCTCGCCGTCAACTTCGAGTGGGGCATCCTCAACTTGCTTCCGATGCTGCCGCTCGACGGCGGCAACGTCATGGCGCAGGGACTCAACGCGCTCACCGGAGGCCGCGGGGAGCGAGCCGCGCGCGTCGTGTCCATCGCCGTGGCCGGGCTCGCGATCGTCGCCGCCGCCCTCTTCCAGTCGTGGTGGGGCGCCCTTTTGGCGATCTCGTTCGTCGCGACCAACTGGCGCGGGCTCAAAGAACTGTCTGCGCGGGAGCACGACGCTCCCATGCAGGCCGCGCTGAAGCTCGCGCACGACGCGCTCGACGCCAAAGACGGCGCCCTCGTGCTCGAGCTCGCCCGCCCCGTTGCCCTCGGGTCGCGGTCCGCCCCCGTTCGGGCCGAGGCGCTCCACCTCCTCGCCTTCGGCTTCTTGCTCGAGAGCCGGGTCGCCGACGCCGATGCCGCCATCGCCGCGTTGCCAAAGGGCTACTCGCCGCACCCGTCGCTCCTCGAGCTGCGCGCGAGCCTCGCCGGAAGCTGACGGGACCCGGCCGGTGGGCGTTCCCCCTGCCTCTCCTGGATCGGCGCCTGGAGCGATGCCAAGAGCGGCGCCAGCCCAGCTTCAGCGCACGTGCTCCAGCGCTTCTTGAAAGCGGACCTCGAGCCGCAAGCGGATCCAGTCTTCGAGCTTGATGGCGCCGAGCAGGGCCTTGTAAGGCTTCACGCCCAGGCCCGTCAGCGTCCCCTCCCATGACGCCTCGGCCGCCAGCGCGTCCCACTGGCGCGCGACGCGCACCGGCATCGAGAGGCGCGTAGCGACGCCTCGGATGACGAGCTCCCCACCGAGCGCGCCGCCCGCGGTCGTCCCCGCGTACCGCCCTCGGAATTCGATCGTCGGGTGGCGGCGGGCGTCGAGGACGTCGGTGCTCGTCAAGTTGTCTCGCATCTTGTCTCGATCGGGCCCGAACATGTCTTCGGGGACCGCGATCGCGTCGGCCCGGAAGTGGGCGCTGACGGCTGCCTCGCCGCCCGCGAGGTCGAGCGAGAACGACTCGGGCGTCGCCCGCAGGGTGGGGCTGTGCGCGATGGCCCTGAGGAGACCACCGGCCCGGAGGTCGATGAAGACGCGAGAGCCGTCGAGCACGTGGAAGCGCATGGGGGGTGGCCCATGCTAGAGGAGCGCCGATGCCTTCCGTAACCGTCATCGGCGCGGGCCTCGCCGGGTGCGAGGTCGCCTGGCAGCTCGCGGAGCGGGGCGTCGACGTCCGCCTCGTCGAACAGAAGCCCCTCGCGCGAACGCCTGCGCAGACCACGGACGCTTTTTGCGAGCTCGTATGCTCGAACTCGCTCCGAGGGGCCGCGCTCGCCAATGCGGTCGGGCTCCTGAAGGAAGAGCTTCGCCGAGGGGGCTCGTTGATCCTCGCCGTCGCCGATGCGACGCGGGTCCCGGCAGGAGGCGCCCTCGCCGTGGATCGCGAGGCGTTCTCGGCGCTCGTCACCCAGCGCCTTCGTGGACACCCGCGCGTCACACTCGAGTCGCGGATCATCGACGCGATCCCTCCGGCCTCGAACGAAGCGCCCGTCGTGCTCGCAACGGGGCCGCTCACCGGCGACGCCCTCGCGGCCGATCTCGCCGGCGCCGTGGGAAGCAAGCACCTCGCTTACTACGACGCCATCTCGCCGATCGTGGCCGCCGACTCGATCGACTGGGATCGCGTGTTCAAGCAATCGCGCTACGGCAAGGGAGCCGAAGACGGCGCCGATGAGGCCTACATCAACTGCCCGATGGACGAGGCGCAGTACGCCGCGTTCGTCGCCGACGTCGTCGCGGCTCAGAAGGTCGAGCCGCGGAGCTTCGAGAGCGTGCGGTACTTCGAGGGTTGCCTCCCCATCGACGTGATGGCCTCGCGCGGACCGATGACGCTCGCCTTCGGTCCCATGAAGCCCGTCGGGCTGGTCGATCCGCGCACGGGGTCGCGTCCCTTCGCGGTGGTGCAGCTGCGCCCCGAAGACGCGGCCGCTTCGGCCTACAACCTCGTTGGCTTCCAGACGCGAATGACCTGGACCGACCAGGGGCGCGTCCTTCGCACCATCCCGGGGCTGGCGAATGCCGAGTTCCTCCGCTTCGGGAGCGTCCACCGGAACACGTTCGTCGACGCACCCCGCGCGCTCGACGCGAGGATGCAGCTCCGCGCGCGACCGGGCGTCTTTCTCGCCGGCCAGATCACCGGGGTCGAGGGTTACGTCGAGAGCTGCGCGAGCGGCTTCGTTTGCGCCGTGCTGCTCGCGCAGGCGCTCCTCGGCCACGAGCTGGCGCCGCCCCCCGAGGCCACCGCCCTCGGCGGAGTCATCACCCACTGCACTCGGCCGACCCACGACTACCAACCTTCGAACGTCACCTGGGCCTGGCTGCCGCCGCTCGCGAACGTGCGAATGAAGAAACGCGAGCGCAACGAGGCCATCGCGACGCGCGCGCTCGCCGATCTCTCGCGCTGGCTCGACACGGCGCCGCTCGCCGGGTGGACCGCGCCGCCGCGGGTGGCCGAAGCTCCACCTCACGCGGTCCACGTGGCCTGATCGCTCCATGCTCCGGCGCCCCCTCGCGCTCACGGTCACGTTGCTCGGCCCCGCGCTCGCATCGTGCTCGGGTCGGTCGCCGGTCCGAGACGACCCGCCCGTCTCCGCGACGGCGTCGAGTCCGCCCGCGCCGTCATCGACTGGTGATGGCGAGGTGTTCCGGATCGGCGCGCGAGATGAAGTCCCTCTCACCGGCCCTCGGGTCGACGCGCGAGCGGGCGACTGGCGCCTCGAGAGCGCCGGACAGGTCGCCGTCGTCGATGCCCGTGGCGGCCGCATCGTCGACTTCGGGACCGCGGGTCGCGACGACGCGCTCGTGGGGGTCGAGCCCACCCTCTACGTGGGCCTCGACGACGTTCGGACCGAGGTCGTCGCCGTCGCACCGGTTCCCGAAGCGCCGCGGGTCGTGCGCATCGAGCGTCGCGCGCACGACGTCCCGTTGACGCTATGGACGTTCGTTTCGTTCGTCGGACCGACACTTCGAATCGAGTCGGTCGCGACCTCGAGCGGCGACGCCGACGCGGGAACGGCCACGTTGGGCGTCACGGTCGGAGAGAGAGTCGCTTGGGGGAACGTCCCGACCTGGGTCGAGGGCACCGGCTTCGTCAGCCGAGGCGGCACGTACTCCGGAGAGTTCATTGCACGCGAAGGTCTCGGCGAGGCGTACGCGCTCGGCCTCGATGCGGGTCGGCTCGTGGCGCGCTTCAACGCCCCGGAGCCGGGCTTTCACGAGCGCGCCCACACGGGAGAGGAGGCCCTCCAGCTGCGAGCGGGCGAAGCGTCACGGCCGCGAACGCTCTGGCTGGCGCATGCCGACGGCGCGCTCGGCGACGCCGTGACTGCGCTCGAGCGCGCGAAGGGCGTCGCCCTCGTCCCGCTGAAGCTGCCCGCGGTCGCTGCCGAGCGGGCGGTGGCCGAGATCGCGTCGTGCGCGCCGGATTCGCTGGACGCGGGCACGTCGACGGGAGTCTCGGCCTCCGCGAGGCCGTTCGAGCGATTCTTGCTCGGCGCATCCCCTCGCGACGCGCTGGTGACGAAGGGCTGCCTCCGGATCCGCGCCACCGCGCCCGGGTACGCGCCCGGCGCCTGGACTGCGGGCGACGAGGCCACCAGCCTCGCCCCCCCGCGGGCCGGACGCCTGCACTGGCACGTGACGGAGCGCGGGGCGTCCACCCTTCCCGCTCGCCTCATCGTCCGCGGGGTGCCCCCGACGCCCGACCCGGACTGGGGCGACGAGCCCCACGACGGCGCCGCGCTGGAGGCGATCGTCTCCCTCGGCGAGGGCGACGTCCCGATCCCCGCCGGGACGTATCGCGTGATCCTCTCGCGCGGCTTCGAGTACACGACGAGCGAGCAGACGATCCACGTCGACGAGGGCCGCGCCACGTCGATCGAGGCGACGCTCGAACGCGTCGTCGACACGCGCGGATGGATCTCCGCCGACCTGCACGTCCACGCCCTTCCCTCTCCCGACGCGCCGACCTTGCTCGAGGATCGCGTGCGTTCGCTCGCGGCCTCGGGGGTCGAGGTCGCCGCCGCCACCGACCACAACGCCATCACCGACTACGGGCCGACCATCCGCGCGCTCGGCGCCCAGCGCTGGCTCGCGTCGATCGTCGGCGACGAAGTCACGACGCGCGGGGTCGAGCTCGGCCATTTCAACGTTTTCCCACTCGCAGCGGGTGAACCTCCAATTCCTTACGAGCGAACGACGCCGCACGACATCTTCATGGCCGCCCGGGCGGCCGCCCCTGTCGACCGCGACAAGGTCGTTCAGGTGAACCACCCGCGCATGGGGCCCATCGGGTTCTTCGAGCTGATTCACCTCGACCCGCTCGACTTCGAAGGGTGGCGTCGACGGGCGCCGCTCTTCGACTCGGGATTCGACGCCCTAGAGGTCTTCAACGGCGACGACTACGCGAGCATCGACCGCGTCGAGGCCTGCCTGCGCGACTGGTACGCGCTGCTCGACGCCGGGCTTCGCGTCACCGCGACCGGCAACTCCGACTCGCACAAGCTGACCTACCACGAGGCGGGCGTTCCAAGGAATTTCGTCCGCGTCGGCAACGGTGCGCCCGACACGCCAGAGGCCTTCGACGAGCGCGCCTTCGTCGACGCCGTTCGGCACGGGCGCGTCGTCGTCTCGAGCGGCCCGTTCGTGCGCATCAGCGCCGGAGGCGCCGAGGTCGGCCAGGAGATCGCCGCCGGCCCGGACGCCGCGAACGGCGTCGATGTCCGGGTCCAGGTCGACGCGCCGCCCTGGGTCGACATTTCCAGTATCGAGATTGTGCGTCGTGGCGAAGTCGCCAGCAAATGGACCACGAAAGTCACCGGGGCGCCCTTCCATTTCGACCAAACGGCCCGCGTGGAGCTCCGACCCGGAGACTGGATCATCGGGATCGCGCGCGGAAAGAAGCCCATGGCCTTCTTGCACCGTCCGGGGGCCCTCCCGTTCGGGTTCACGAACCCCATCTTCGTTCGCTGAGCCGGACACATGCGCAGAGTCGGAAACACTCCCGCGGTTCATCCGAAACGGACGACGGCGGAGAGTCCCCACCCCGCGTCCTATTGTTCTGGACGCACGAAAGGATGTCATGACTGCAAGCATTGCTCGACCAGAAGCAGTGGCGAACGGATACGCGTCGTCCGCTTCGAACGGCCACGCCCCCAGCAATCACACGAAGGGGCGCCTCACGGACATCGCGTTCGGCTCGAACGTCTTCGGCCTCTCGGCGATGAAGACGCACCTGCCGAAAGAGGTCTTCAAGTCCGTCAAGAAGACGATCGAGACCGGGCACCCGCTCGACCCCAAGATCGCAGACGTCGTCGCGGCGGCGATGAAGGACTGGGCGCTCGCGAAGGGCGCGACGCACTACGCGCACGTCTTTTACCCGCTCACCGGGCTGACTGCCGAGAAGCACGACAGCTTTTACAGCCCCGACGGGGAGGGCGGTTCGATCGCGGAGCTCTCCGGCAAGCTGCTCACGCAGGGCGAGCCTGACGCGTCGAGCTTTCCCAACGGCGGCATCCGAGGGACCTCCGAGGCCCGCGGCTATACGGCGTGGGACGTCACCAGCCCCGCGTACCTCTTCGACACGGCGACGGGATCCACGCTCTGCATCCCGACGGCGTTCGTCTCGTGGACGGGCGAAGCGCTCGACACCAAGACGCCGCTCTTGCGCGCCGCCCAGGCCCTCAACACGCACGCGCTGCGCGTCCTCAAGCTCTTCGGCCACACGAACCCGGCCATGGTCGTGTCGTACGCCGGCGCGGAGCAGGAGTACTTCCTCATCGACCGCAGCTACTACTACAAGCGCCCGGACCTCATGCTCGCGGGGCGGTCCCTCTTCGGCGCCATGCCGGCGAAGGGTCAAGAGTTCGAGGATCACTACTTCGGTGCGATCCCCGAGCGCATCAACGCGTACATGATCGCGGTCGAGCAAGAGCTCTTCAAGCTCGGCATCCCCGCCAAGACCCGGCACAACGAAGTGGCGCCGGGCCAGTTCGAGCTCGCGCCGATGTTCGAGGCGAGCAACGTCGCCACGGACCACCAGCAGCTCGTGATGGTCACGCTCAAGCGCGTCGCCGAGCGCTTCGGGTTGGTCTGCCTGCTCCACGAGAAGCCCTTCGCCGGGATCAACGGCTCGGGCAAGCACGTCAACTTCTCGATCGGCAACGCGACGCAAGGCAACCTGCTCGATCCCGGTGACACTCCCCATGAGAACGCGCAGTTTCTCGTCTTCTGCGCCGCGGTGATTCGCGCGACGCACAAGTACGGCGACCTTCTCCGCGCGGTGGTCGCCTCGGCGAGCAACGACTTTCGCCTCGGCGCGAACGAAGCGCCTCCCGCGATCATCTCGATCTTCCTCGGCGAGCAGCTCGCCGACATCTTCGAGCAGATCAAGGCCGGCGGAGCCAAGTCGTCGAAGTCGAAGGGCACGCTCGAGATCGGCGTCGATACGCTGCCGAAGCTCCCGAAGGATCCGGGCGACCGGAACCGAACGAGCCCGTTCGCCTTCACCGGCAACCGGTTCGAATTCCGCGCGGTCGGCTCCAGCCAATCGATCGCCGGCCCCATGCTCGTCATCAACACGATCTGCGCCGAGTCCCTCGACTTCATCGCGACGGCGCTCGAGACCGCGGTCGCCGGAGGCAAGGCGGTCAACGTCGCGATCTCCGAGCTTCTCGCCAAGATCACCAAGGAGCATGACTCCGTGGTGTTCAACGGCAATGGCTACTCCGAGGAGTGGCACGTCGAAGCCGCCAAGCGGGGCCTCCCCAACCTGAAGACGACCGTCGACTCCCTCCCGGCCCTGCAGCGGCCGGAGGTCGTGGCGCTCTTCGACAAGTACAAGGTGCTGACGCCCCGCGAGCTTCACAGCCGCTACGAGGTCGCCTTCGAGCAGTACGTCAAGTCGGTCACCGTCGAAGCCAAGCTGGTCCTCAGCATGGCGAGGACGATGATTCTCCCCGGTGCTCTCCGCTACCAGACGGAAGTCGCCGCGTCGTGCAGCTCGCTGAAGGCCCTCGGCATCGCGACCGACACGGCGCTGCTCGAGCGAATCGCCGGCTTGGTGACCACTGTGGAGAAGAAGGTCGACGGCCTGGAGAAGACCATGGCCCACGGCGCGGCCAAGACCATCGTCAAAGAAGCGGCTCACTTCTGCGACGAAGTCTTGCCGGTCATGCTGGAGATTCGAAGCGCCTGCGACAGCCTCGAAGGCCTGGTCGCCCACGATCGCTGGGGCCTGCCCACGTACGAAGAGATGCTCTTCGTCAAGTAGCAAGAGCGGCGCGCGAACGCCTCGACGCGACGTCCGCGCGCTGCGCGACGATGGAGGGGGTCACGGGGTGGTAGCCTCCGCCGCCCCGTGACCCGCTTCATCCTCCCGACGATCTTCGCGATCCTTCTCTCGGTCCTCGGGGCGAGACCCGCCGAGGCCCAGGCAGAGAGCGGCGACCGCGCATGGCAATGGACGCTCGCGGCCTGGTCGCCCGAGCGTCAAGAGTCGGCCTTCGAACTGCACTACGCGCTGGTCGACTATCGGCCCGTCGGCAGCTCGGTGGCGCGCTGGTCTCGCGGCTCCGAGCTCGCCTTCGGCAGCCGATCCACGGCGCGCGTCCTGCCGTTTCGATTGACGTGGACGTCTGACCCGACGCTGCGAATTCTCGACGCCAAGTCGTACGCGCTATCGTTCGTGCAGACCGTTCGCGTCGGTCTGGCGCTGGGCCCCGTCGAGCCGGAGGTCGGAGGCGGCCTGTCGACGTTCACCGTCGACGCGTTCCACGGCGACTTCAGCTTCGAGATGTTCTCGCCGCGCGCGTCGGCCGCCGTCTGGCTCCATTTCGGGGGCCTTCGTCTCGGCGTCGAAGCCTACGCGGAGTACTTGTGGCGATGGCTCGGCGACTCGAACTACCTGCTGCGCGGCCTCGAGGTCGAGATGAGCCTCGGCGGCGTCCGGGCGAGCCCTGTCGCTGAAAAGTGACGACCGCGTTACGCAGGCCAAGTGACGGGCTGACCGAGTGACGAGGCGACTACGCGGCAAAACGCGCGAATACCGTCACGATATCGCGAGGCGATGACCTATTGACTGGGACGGCGCGCGCCCCTTAAGCTCGTGCCGCCTTCACGGGCCTCAGCAGTATACGGGGGCCTTAACAATGGGAGACTGCGATGAAGCTTCTGACGATCCTTTTGGGTCTGGCTGCATGTGTCACGGCTCTGGGCTGCGCAATCGCGGCTCCTGGTTACGTGACCGGTGACATCTATTCTGGTTACACGGTCGGCGCCGGCGTCGGCCCGGGCACGGGGACGAAGACCGGCGAGGCCTGCGTGATGTCGATCCTCGGCATTGTCGCGGTCGGCGACGGCTCCATCGACGCCGCGAAGTCGGCCGGCGGAATCACCCAGGTCGCGAGCGTCGATCACAAGTCTTTCAGCATCCTCGGTATCTACGGCAACCTCTGCACGGAAGTTCACGGCCAGTAGGTCGTCGGGAGTTTGGGGAGAGCGCCGCTCTCCCCAAATCCCCAGTTTCCGAGTGCTCGCGTCGGCGCCGCGTGTCGGCGTCCGTCGCCCGGTGCCGGCCCGTCAGGCGCCGAGCACCGGCGTCAGATCGTGCCGTTCGGTTCGGGCGGCGGGACGCTCTCGATCTTGGTAGGCCGAACGCTCAACGTCTTGGGATGCTCGGACGGCTTCGCGGCAACGCCCGCCGGAGGCTGTTCGCCCCCGACCTCGAGCTCGCACTCGCCGAAGATGACCTGCATCTTGCTGGTCGGCGACGAGAGCTTCACCTCGAGCGACTTTGCGCGGATGACCGTGTTGTCCTTGATGGTCCCCGAGAGCTGGACGACGTCGGCGTCGAACTCTCCGGCAAGCTCGCCCTGCGAGCGAATCTCGCCCACCTTGACCTTGCCGTGAACGGCGCCGCCGACCGCCACGGTGAGCGACGGCGCGGTGACGTCGCCCTCGACGCGACCCTTCACTTCGATAGGGCAATTCGAGGAAAGCGAACCTTTGAACTGAGTGCCTTCTTCGACCAGGGTCTTTCGATCGTGCGTCGTGCTCTTCGGATCGCTCATCGCGGCCTCCCGCCTTTGCTAGCTCGTTCCTTCTTGCCTTGCTGAATCTTCATCCGGAGCATGCATCCCGGTTCGAACGCGAAACGCGTTTGATCCGGCGGCTGCTCCACCGCCCCCACGAGTGAACCTCCCGCGCTCACGATGAGCTGCGAGGCACCGACGATTCCCGGGCTCTCGCGCTCGACGAACTTGCCGTGGATCGTGATCCGGCCGGCTCCCTTCACCTGGCACCCCGACAGGACGCCGCTCTTGCCGACCACGAGCTCCGTGCCGTCTCCGAGGGAGATGGTGCAGTGCTCGAAGAGGCTCTCGATCTCCACCGACGCGCCCGCGTCGAACTCGAGGTTGGCGTTGCGCAGGACGTCGCCGCGACCGAAATAGCGCTTCAAGCCCGCGGGCTCCGCGCTCTGACCCGAGAGGAGGGTCGCGATGCGGCCGCCCGTCACCTTGTGTTCGGTGCCATCAGCGCTGTCGTCGACCCACTCGGCGATGACGCCATGGACCGGTCCGCCGGTGCCGATGATGCCGTAGAGCCGCGCGCCCGTCAGCTTGATGCCCTCGAGCTTGGCGCCGGCGAAGCTCACGCGACGAGCGTCGACACCCGTCAGGTCGGCGTTGGTCAGGTCGGCGGCGGCGAGGGTCGCATTCACCAGCGCGGCGCCGGAGAGGTTCGCTCCCTTGAGCGAGGCTTCGCGAAGTTGCGCGTCGCGAAGCTGTGCCCGTACGAGGCTCGCTTCTTCGAGGTTTGCGCTCGTCAGGTTGGTGCTCGTGAGGTCGGCCTCGTCGAGTTTGGCGGTCGAGAGATCGGTCTCGCCGAGATCGGCGTGCGCGAGCTGCGCTCCGATGAGGATGGCGCCCCCCAGCTTCGCCGACTCGAGCTGGGCGTGCGTCAGGCGAGCGCCCGTGAGGTCGGCGCCCTGGAGGTTCGCCCCCTCGAGGTTGGCGCGATTCAGGTTGGCGCCCATCAGCTTGGCGCCTTGAAGATTGGCGCCTTCGAGATCGGCGCTCTCGAGGTTCGCCTCGCGCAGATCGGCGCCCGAGAGGAAGGCCTCCCGGAGGCTCGCGTTCTTCAGCACCGCCTTCGAGAGGCGTGCGCCCTCGAAGTTCGCGCCGTCGAGATCGCAGCGTCGAAAGCTCACGCCTTCGAGGACGGCCTTGGGCATCGCGAGGCCGCGAAGATCGGCTCTCTCGACCTTCTCGCCGCTTTTGATTTTTCTCAGTACAACGTCGGCCGTTAACTCGGGCATGGGGACCGTCAACCTCCTCGTCGTCAGGACTGCGCTACGTATTTGTCGCGCGCTTCCTCGAGGAACGACTCGAGGTGTGCGAGCTTCTTTTCGAACGGGAGCCGCTCGAGCTGGCCGAGGCGATCGACCTCGCCGAGGCGTGCGAGGGCCACCTGGATGTCGAGCAGCGTCTGCTCGCGAACCTTCCGGAGCTCCTTCTTCTGGTCGCTCGCCTCGCGCGTCCACGAGGCAGCGGCGCGCTCGTAATCGTCGTTCTCACGGCGGAGGCGCGCTGTTAGCTCCGCGATGCGCTCGCGGTCGCGGGCGCGCGTGGCGTCAGGAACCGTGGCCTTGACCTGCTCGCGATAAGCGCGAAAGCGCTCGACGATCCGCCGGGCGAGCGGCTCGGCGATTCCCGTCGTGGCAGCGATGTCGCCCGGATTCGCGAGGAACATCGCCTCGAGCGTCGTGAGGCCCGCCGCGTACATGCGGTCGAGGGTGACCTTCTTGACCTCGGGGACTTGCAGGAGGAGCGACTGGAGGATCGCCGCTTCGCGTTGCGTGCGATCGAGATCGAGGGCGAACGCCTGCGGCATCAGTCGACTGAGCTCGTCGTACCGTGCGAGGAGGGTCTCTCGCGACCCGCCCGCGATCGTCTTGGCGCCGCTCGCGATGGTCTCGCCGAGCGTCGTCGAGAAGCGATCGAGCGACTCGCAGAGGTCGGTGAGCTCCAGCTTGTCGGCCGCGCGGCGGAGCGAACGGAGCGCGGGCTCGCAGATGGGAAGCCAGTCCGTCGTCGGCTCGCTCCATCGCAGGTCGATCATGAAGTCGCGCACTTGCCGGACGTGATTCGCCGCGAGTTGCGCGAAGAGAACGCGCACCTCGGCGAGATCGGTCATCGCCAGCGAGGCGGTCGACGCGTGAGCCGCCATGGACGACGACGACCTCTCGATCGACGCGAAGCCGGCCTCGAGGTCTTCGGAGCTGAGGAGCCGTTCGAACGTGTCGGCGATCGAAGCCTGACCGTTCGAGGGCGGCGTGGTCATCATCTCCGGCGCGGTGGGCCGCACGGAGGTGCGGGACTCGGCGGGCGGAACGGCCGACGCTGTGGAGGCCTTGGCGGGAGAGGCCGTCGGCGGGCCGATCGAGATCGGCGGCATCGCCGGCCGCTGCTGCTTGCCCGTCGAGTTCGCACCGATGTCGATCGAGCGGGTGACGATGACGGCGGGGGGGGTAGCGGCGGCCGGCGTCGCCGCGGGCTTTGCCGCCGTGCTCGGCGGCTGCGGGGCTGCAACGTTTCCCTTCGAGGGCGTGGCCTGGCTCGCGGGCGCCCGCTGCGGCGCCGATTTCGGGGGCGGCGAAGCGGCCTTCGGCGACTGAGCATTCGGCGGCGCCGGTGCCCCGGCGCCACGGCCCTCGTTCGGCGGTCGTTGCATCGATGGGCCCTCCTCGGCCGTCTTGGTAGACGTGCCCTCTGTCTCGCCCTTCGGACCTCCGGAGAAGAGCTTGGAGAAGACGCTCATCGCCGAAGATCAACCATAAAGCAAAGTCGGTCCCACGCGGCGACTAAGCGAGCGAGCGCGATGCGATCGCGTCTACATCGGGGCCTTGTGAAGTGAGCGGGCACCACCGCCGCGCCTGGGCCTCAGGCTTCGGGATCCGGGCGTTCCAGTGACAGCGTCAGCGCGCCGAAACGATCTCGGGAATGGGCGGCGCGTCGCCCTCGCCAATTCCAAGGAGCGCGCGCACCGTGGGCGCAACGTCCGAGAGGGTATGACGGCGGCCTGCCGCCACGAGACCGCGACCGCGTACGTCGGCCCCGGCGGCCACCAGCCAGACACGGCCGGACTCGGGCGAGGCGGGGCCGTGGTCCATGAAGTTATAGGCGCGCCCGTGATCGGTCGTCACGAGCACCGTCGTGTGCCGGCCGCGCGAACCCATCGAGTGAAGGGTTTCGGTGAGCGCGCCGAGAAACTCGTCGGATGATCGGAGCGCACCGAGGTATCCGCGGTAGTCGTTCCGGTGGGCGTATTCGTCCGCGTCTCCGAGGCCGACGAATAGAAATCGCGGTCGAGCAGACGCGAGCACCCGGAGCGCGATCGGTCTCGTGAACGAATCGGGGCGGTACTCGCCTTCGCCCGGGAACGCCGACGCGTGCGCGCCCTGGTCGAGCAGACGAGCCGTGGCCGCGTCGGCCCGGAGAGTGTCTTGGCGAGCGACGAGCTTGCGCCCCGCGGTCAACGCGAAGCCTGGCGCGGTAGACGCCGCTCGGGCGATGTTCGGCCACGACGCCACGAGGGCGACATCGTCGACGCCGCTCGCGTCCTCGACCTGATCGGCCACGGTCCGAGCCGGGGCCGGCGCGCAGTCGTTTCGGTAGCAACCGAAATCAGGCTTGCCCGCGAAGATCTCGATGTATCCGGGCAGCGAGATGAACTGCGGACCGGTTGCCGAGATCTCGCCGCCATGGCCGGGCGCACCGATCGCGAGCCCCTCGGACTCGATGAGACGGTGGAGGTTCGGCATCAGGTCGCGCGGGTTCGCAGGCTCGGCGCTCGTCATCCTGCGCTGGCGCGCCATCGAGGGGTCGATGCCGTTGAAGATCTCTTGCCAGCGCACACCGTCGAGCACGACGAGTACGACGGCGCTCTCGGACCGATCGTCGTCCGCGCCGTCTTCGACCACCGCGTGGCCGGCGAGCGGCGTCATCGTCAGAACACGCGCCTCGCGCAGCGGCGCCGAACGGATCCTCGATGCGCCCCAGGTGTCGGCGGCGAGCGCGACGGGAATCGCAAGGACGAACAGCGCGGCTAGCCGCCGGATCACGGAATGCACGAGGGCCTGGGAGGAGTCTGTCACGCCGCAGGGCGTCAGGCCAAAATCGTTGAAGGAAACGACGCAAATCGTTGAAGGAGCGACCGCCGGAAGAGGGCCGCCTCACCGACCGGTGTGGGCCGGCCGCCCGGCCGCGGCCCTCAGGGCGGGCAGTAAACGCCGTATGCCGTGCGCTTGGAATTGGCCGCGCAGTGCGGATACGGGCACGGGATCTGGGCGGCCAGGGTGCCCAGCAGGCAAGCGCAGACGTCAGTCTGGCTCGTACAGCTCGCGGGAAAGGGCTCGCACCCCGCGTCGCCTGCCAGATATCCGCCGTCGGTCGGCGAGTAGCCCGCGTCGAAATCGGCGCCGGCTTCGCTCCCGTCGCCCGCGCCGGCGTCTTTCCGGTTCTTCCCGCCCCCGCCGTCCGAGGCCGAAGACCCGGCGGACGCGTCGGCCGGCATGCAGATGCTGAGTACGGCGTAGGCCGAGGCGTCGTAGATGCCCGAGCCATAAATCCCCGACCCGTCGACGGGCGCGAAGACGCCGTCTGGATCGGTGTCCGCGTCGCTGCTCCTCGAGGGTGGAGGGGCGCCGGCCTCGACGTCGACGTACAGGGTGTCGCCCGGGTTGACCGGCGCGCTCGACGGTTCGCTGCTGCAGGCCGCGACCGCTCCCCCGGACACGAGAAGCACGATCGACAGCGCAGAGTGCAATCGGCGCATACTTTCAACGCTAGCACTTCTCTTCGCGGACCCCGCCGAAGAGCGCCTCACGCCAGGACGGAACCTCGCCCGTGATGGGCGCGGGTGCTACCTTTCGCGCTCGCCATGACCGAATCCGGCATCGAATCGTTCAACGACTTCTGGCCCCACTACGTGCACGCGCACCGCGATCCGCGGAACCGCGCCCTCCACTACATCGGGACCACCGCGGTTCTCGGAACGGTGGGCCTCGCGGCGGTGACCATCAACCCGGCGTGGCTCCTCGCCGCGCCCGTCGTCGGGTACGGGCCGGCGTGGGTCGGGCACTTCCTGTTCGAGAAGAACAAGCCCGCGACCTTCGAGCATCCCCTCTGGTCCCTGCGCGGCGACCTCAAGATGTACGCCCTCGCCCTCCGGCGTCAGATGGGCGCCGAGATCGAGCGCGTGTGCGGCGGCGACCTCCTGCCGAATCATACCCACGCCGATCATCTCGCGCTTTCGAGAGCGCGTGCGGCAAGCGGGGCGCCCGGCACGGCGACCGCGTGAGCCAGAACAAGATCGCCCTCGTGCTCCTCCCCGGAGCCGTGCTCGTCGCCGTGGGTCTCGTCGCGCTCCGGCTGTACTTCCAGCCACCCACGGTGCCCGGCTTCGCCATCGCGGGCAGCACGACCGACGAAGTGACCCTCACGCCGGGCGGCCAGTTCGAGGTCGAGCTCCGTCCCGACGCGCGCGTGAGCGGCGCCATCGCGGCGCGCGGCTTCTTGCTACGAGGCGACGAGGTCCGGCCATGGGATCCGCCCTTCTCCGTCGCGGCCGACGGAACGGTAACGATCGCCGGAGCCGTCGACTCGCTGTTTGCCGGCGTGCCCGCGGGTGCGTGGGAGGTGGCCGTAGCGGTCGGCCGCCCTGAAACGCTCCCCACGGCGCCCAACGACATCCTGCGCGCCCGCGGAGTCGACGCGAGGGCGCTCAGCTGGCGACTCGTCCGTGAACGGGTATTTCTTCGATCATGATCGGGACGAGGGTCTCCGTGCGCCTGCGGATGAGCGCTCACGACGCGCACTATGCCGGCGATCTGGTCGATGGGGCGCGAATGCTTGCGCTCTTCGGGGATGTGGCGACCGAGATGCTCATTCGCCTCGACGGCGACGAAGGCCTCTTCCGCGCCTACGAGAACGTCGAGTTCCTCGCGCCGATCTTTGCAGGAGACTTCATCGAAGTGACGGGCGAGCTGGTGGCCATCGGCAAGACCAGCCGCAAGTTCCTCTTCGAGGCGAAGAAGATCATCGCGAACGTACGCTCACCGGGCCTCGCGCCGAGCGCAGCCGACGTGCTCTCGCCGCCGGTCGTCGTGGCGCGGGCGGTCGGTACGTGCGTCGTGCCCGTCGCCCTCCAGCGCCGGCCTCCGGAGCTCTACCCCCCCGGGCTTCCGCCGGGACCTGCGCCCGGCGCTGGCCCCATCGTCACGCCGTCGGAGGCCGAGCCGGCCGAGCTCGTCATCACGGCGGCCATCGTTGGCGCGGAGCTGACGCGCGCGCACACCCCGTACCTGCCGATCTCCGCTCGAGAGATCGCGGACGAGGCGGCATGCTGCCGAGAGGCGGGAGCGGCGGTCATTCACCTGCACGTGCGCAACGAAGACGGCACGAACACCCAGGCGAGCGAGCGCTTCGCCGAGGTCATCGACGCCATCCGAGGCGCTTGCGACTGCATCGTTCAGCCCTCGACCGGCGGCGCCGTCGGCATGTCGATCGACGAGCGCGCGGGTCCCCTGTCCTGCAGGCCCGAGATGGCCACGCTCAACTGCGGTTCCATCAACTTCGGCGACGACGTCTTCATCAATTCGCGCGGCGACATCCGAACGCTGGCGGCGCGAATCCAGGCGGCCGGCGCCGTCCCCGAGCTCGAGTGCTACGAAGTGGGTCACGTCGCCGAGGCGCTCGCGCTGGCGGCCGAAGGCGCGCTCCGGGGTCCGCTGCACTTCCAGTTCGTACTAGGCGTCAAGGGCGCCAGCCCCGCCCGCGACGACGTCATGGGCTGGATGCGGTCGATGCTCCCGGCGGGCGCGACCTGGGGCGTCGCGGCCATCGGCCGCTGGCAGCAGCCGATGACCGAGCTTGCCATGCGCCTCGGCGGGCACGCCCGCGTGGGTCTCGAAGACAACATCTATCTGGGCAAGGGCGTGCTGTCCGAAGGCAGCGCGCCGCTCGTGGCGCGCGCGGCGGCATATGCTCGTTCCATCGGACGGCAGCCGGCCACGCCGGCCCGGGCGCGACAGCTGCTGGGCCTCGCCAGGGCCCCCGCGGCTGCGTCGCAAAAATAGCAGAAGACAAGGAGCTCGATGGTCGCCACGCTCACCTTCGTCGCCGACACGATCACCCCGGTGCGCGCCTATGCTGCGCTCCGGCGCGCCGCCGGAGACGCTGCGTCGTTCTTGCTCGAGAGCGTCGTCGGCGGAGAGAGGTGGGGGCGCTACTCGATCCTGGGCTATCGGCCGCGCCACGAGATGACGCTGCTGGCGAACGGGCAGTGGGTCGGGGCTCGCGGCCAGGCGGTACCTGTGCCCGCGAATGGCCGCGATCCCCTCGAGGCGGCACGCCGCCTCTTCGAGCCGTCTTCGGAGCCGACCGGCGGAGACGGACCCGCGGCGCGCTTCGCGCACGCCTACGTGGGTTACCTCGCGTGGGACCTCGTGCATGCGATCGAAAAGGTGCCTGGTTGGGGCGACATGGCGACGGCGCCGCTGGGACGCTTCTTCGGCGGCGCGACGATCGTCGTCTTCGACAGCCTCTCGCACACGGTCACGATCGCCGGCGAAGATGCCGCCGAGGTCGAACGCGCGCGGGCGCTCCTCGAGGACCCCGCGCCGCTCGCGCCGCTCGCCCTGCCCGATCGAACGAAGATTCCCGGCGACATCACGGTCGACCTCGACGACGCGACCTACGAGGCGCGGGTTCGGCGCGCGCAGGAGTACATCGCCGCGGGCGATGCGTTCCAGGTCGTGGTCGCGCGCACGTTCCGCGTTCCGCGCGGCCGCCGCGACCCGTTCGACGTGTACCGCGCGCTGCGGGTGCTCAACCCGAGCCCGTACATGTACTTCCTCGATCTGCCGCCCGCGCCTGGCGAGCGCACGCGAACGCAGATCGCCGGAGCCAGCCCCGAGACGATGGTGCACCTGCAGGACGGTGCGATGACGCTCCGGCCCATCGCCGGTACGACCCGGCGCGGCAAGTCCGCCGACGAAGATGCGGAGCTGGAGCGCAAGCTCCTCGCCGATCCGAAAGAGCGCGCCGAGCACGTCATGCTCATCGATCTCGGGCGAAACGACGTGGGTCGCGTGGCTCAGGTTGGGACCGTGAAGGTCATGCGGCAGATGGAGATCGAGCGCTACTCGCACGTGATGCACATCGTGAGCGAGGTGACCGGCAGGGTGCCGCCGTCGACGCCGCCTCTCGAGGTCGTTCGCGCGGCCTTCCCCGCGGGAACGCTGTCGGGGGCGCCGAAGGTCCGCGCGATGCAGATCATTCGCGAGCTCGAAGCCGGTCCCCGCGGGATCTACGGCGGGGCGATTGGCTACGTCGCGAAGACCGGCGACCTCGATTTCGCGATCGCGATCCGCACGGCGGTCTGCCGAGACGACACGTTCTTCGTCACGGCCGGCGCCGGCATCGTCGAGGGAAGCGATCCGCCGAAAGAAGCCGAAGAAACCCGCAACAAGGCGCGCAGCGCCCTCTGCGCCATCGAGACGGCGGGCCGTTGAACGACCCGCCCGATCGAGGTGGGCCGAGAGAGGAATGTCATGAACCTCGCGCAAATCCGGATCCAGTATGCCGATGGTCGGGTCGAAGACCGATGGCTCCCGGCTCGCCGTCGCCGGTCTCGCTGCGCTCGCGGTGAGCCTGCTCGGGACCGCGCTCCTCGAATGGGCGGGGGCCCCCGCGAGTCCGTCACGCGCGTCGAGCGCTGGCTGCTGCGCGCGTCTCTCGCGTACGCCAGCGCCACGGCGAGCGTCTGGCTCGTCACCTGGGCGATCGGTCTCGTTGCTCTCGCTACTCTCATCGGGGCAAGGCCGCCGGGCTGAGACCTCAGCGAGAGCGGACACCGCGATCGATGGCGTCGCGGTAGGCCATCACCGCGCTGCGGAGGCCGAGAAAGACGGCGTCGCTGACGATCGCGTGGCCGATGTTCAGCTCGACGATCTCCGGTAGCGCCACGAGCGCGGGCACGTTTTCCAGGGTCAGACCATGGCCCGCCGCCACATCGAGCTCGCGGGCGTGCGCCCGCCGAGCGCCGTCGGCGAGCCGCGCAAGCTCGGCCAGGCGTGCGGGCGCATACTCGCGCGCATACTCCCGCGCATACTCGCCGGTGTGCAGTTCGACCTGCCGCGCGCCGATGTCGCGCGAGCGGTCGATCAGCGGCGAGTCCGCCGCGATGAAGAGGCTCACTTTGATGCCGCCCGACGCCAGCGCGGCGACCTTCCGGGCAAGCCCTTCGCCTCCCCCGATCGCGTCGAGCCCGCCCTCGGTGGTCCGCTCTTCGCGGCGCTCGGGGACCAGGGTGCACACCTGCGGCTGCACGCGGAGAGCGATGCCGACCATCTCGTCGGTGGCCGCCATCTCCAGGTTGAACGTGACGCCGGCGCGCGAGCACATCGCGGCGATGCGCTGGATGTCGTCGTCGCGGATGTGGCGCCGGTCTTCCCGAAGGTGGGCCGTGATCCCATCGGCGCCGGCCGCGAGGCATTCCTCGGCCGCTCGCAGCGGGTCGGGATACGGGGTCCCGCGGGCGTTGCGGAGCGTCGCGACGTGATCGACGTTGACGTGCAGTCTTACGCTCAAGAGGCTGGCTCCGGCGGGTCAGTCATCGTCCGACGAGGCGGTCTCGCTGAGATCGTCGTCGGTCTTCGGCGTCGGCAAGAGCTCGCCATTCGGTCCGTCGCGCCGCACCACGTAGGTGCGCCGCGTCGTCGTGTCCGGGTTCTCCCTCGCCACGACCGTGACGACGTTGACCCCGGGCCGGAGCGGCAGGTCGGCGTCGAACGCCATCTTCTTCGGGTCGGGCCCGTTGCGGTTCGATCGGTAGAACACCTTGCGCGCGCCGACGAAGATGAACGTATCGAGGAGACGCGCGTCGTCGCTCGCGACCGCGTGCACGAGCGTGTGCACGTCGCGCGTGGCCAGCTGCGGCTGCGGGAGGTCGAGCGCTGGGGGAGCATGCCCCATCGAGTCCTCGAGCCCGACCTGCGCCGTCGCCGTGCCGCCCTTCTCGAGATCGGACGCCTTCGCGAAGCCGAAGCGACCGTCGCCGAGCGCGAGCTTCACGTAGCCGTTGGCGGTGCCGAGCACGGTGGCCGCAGCCCCGGCGGGCAGGCGCGCGAAGACGCGGCCGCCGGCATCGGGTTCGTTCGAGAGGTCGGCGCCGCTGGCCGTCGCATGCTGCACGCCGCCGGCGGCCGCGACGACCGCCGCGTCGGCCACCGGAACGCGCACTTTCTCGACCACGCCTTCGCGCAGATCCTCGTCGTGAATCGAGAGCTCGACCTTCGCCTCGGGATCCGCGAGGGCCGGCCCCACGTCGAACGTGAACGCGACGCGCTTGCTGTCGCCGGGCATCATGTTCGACAGGTCGAAGCGGCCGTCGTGCAAGAGCAATCCTTCACCGGACAGGTTCCGGAGGTTGGCCATCGTCTCGTACGATCGGCCCTTCCCGACGTTCTTGACCGTCAGGTACATCGTCAGGTCCTCACCCCTCTGGAGGCGACCGTCGCCATTGCCGAGGCGGTTGTCGATGACCTCGTACGAGTAGGCGAAGATCGGCCGGTCGAGCGACTTCACCGTCGCGCGAATGTCGGTGTCGGCCGGCGTCCGGCCGCGTGCCTCTTCGAAGTGCACCTTCACGCCGTCGGACCGCATGAGGGCATCTTTGGGAACGAGGCACTGCCGGGGGGCGTCCTTCGGGAGCTGCGTCGACGAGCCGACCTTGTGGCCCTTGAAGTCGCACCAGCCCGCGGGCACGGTCACCGTTCGCGACTTGCCCGGCTCGAGCTTGCCGATGACGAGTTGCTTGTTGTCGAAGAGCGGGTTCTCGCTCTTGGTCACGCCGAACAGCCGGTAGAGCGTGACCGTCCCGTGGTTGGTCGCGGTCAGCTTGAGGTTGATCGGGTCGCCCGCCGTCACTTCGTTGTTGGGCCGGTCCGTCTCGATCTTCACCTCGAGGCCGGCGGGCGGTCCCGGCGGGGTCACCGCGGCGACGTCGGCGGGCGCGTCGCTCCAGTCGACGTTCAGCCCCTTGAGCTCTTCGGCGATCTTCTCGACCTCCGCCTTCCGAGCGTCCGCGATGTACTGCTTGGCCTGTCGCACCTCTTCGGTTCGCTTGCCCGACTGCACGTGGGCGACGAAGCCGCGCGCGAACTGGATCGCGAAGTCGAGCTCGAAGTTCTCGTCGAGGTCTCCGCCGCGCTCGCGCTCCGCCAGGCGCTCCTTGATGGGGAGGTCGTACTTCACGAGCTCCATCGGACGGCCCCCGTCTTTCGCGCGCACGTTCGAGAGCGCGCGCGAGAGATCGCGCTCCTTGATGCCGTTCGAATCGGCCGTGAGATCCATCTCGAGCGAGTCTGCCGTCATCGGATCGAGCTCGATGTCGGGCGTCACGCCGACGCCCTGGATCGAGACGTCACCCGGCTCGGTGAGGTACTGGGCGATGGTGAGCTTGAGCGCCGCCTTGTCGGGCAGATCGGTGAAGACGAGCTGCACGCTACCCTTGCCGAACGTGGTGTCGCCGATGACCACCGCGCGCTCGTGGTTCTTCAGCGAACCGGTGACGATCTCGCTCGCGCTCGCGCTCGATCCGTTCACGAGCACGGCCAGCGGGTAGTTCGGCTCGGTGCCGTCGCCGTGGGCGACCTTCTCTTCCCGCCCCTCGCTCGGGTTGCCCACCGTGGCGACGATGGGCCCGTCGCTCACGAAGGTGTCTACCACCTTGGCTGCCTGATCGAGGAGACCTCCGGGGTTGCCGCGGAGATCGAGGACGAGCCCCTTCAGCTCGCCGCTCTTCTTCATGTCGGCCAGCGCGGCCTCGAGGTCGTTGGTCGTGTTCGCCTGGAACTGCTTGAGGCGCACGTAGCCGATACCGCCCTCGAGCAGCTTGTGGTCCACCGAGGCAACGTGAATGACCTCGCGCGTGAGCTCGAACGGGCGCGCGTTCGCCCAGCTGTCCGCGCCCTCGCGGTGGATCCAGACCGTGACCTTCGTACCGGGCACGCCCCGGAGGTGGTTGACCGCCTCGTTGAGGCCCATGTTGAGCGTCGACTCGGTGTTGATCTTCTGGATGCGGTCGAACTTCTTCAGACCCGCGCGACCCGCCGGTGTGTTCGGCATCGGGTTCATGACCGTGAGCTGCTGGTCGCGGATCGAGATGACGATGCCGAGGCCGCCGAACTGGCCCTGCGTCGAAAGGTTCATCTCCTTGTACGCGTCGGGCGAGAGCAGCACCGAGTGCGGGTCGAGCGTGTGCAGCATGCCGTTGCAGGCCGCATACTCGACGTCGCGGAGATCGACGTCCGTTCCGCGCAGACCGTCTTGCATGAACGCGAACGCATCGCGAAGGTGCGAGCTCACGTCCCACGGGCCGACGACGTCGTCGACGCGGAACTCCTTCTCCTGGGTGTCGACGCGGACTCGCACCTTCGAGGGGTTGTTCTCTTCCCGGGTGACGATGACCTGGGCCACGTCTTTCTGCACGTAGTCGAGGGCCGAGAGGAGCATCTCCTTCGGCTTGACGCGCTTCGGATCGACGTAGCGATCGCGGATCGTCTTCAGAACCTCGTTGACGACCTTGAGCTGCGTCAGGTCGTAAGGCGCCGGCTTCTGCTCCTGCGCGACCGGGTTCCCCGCCGCGATCGCCGGCGCGAGCCCATCCCAGAGTCCGCCCCCGTGCAATTGCAGGGCGAGCAGGCTGGCAACGACGAAGGCGCCGACGAGAGCGCCGGCCTTCGCGAGACGGTCGAAAATGCGCATCGCCCGGAAGTATAGGCGGCACTCGCGCCCGCGCGACGCCGCCGGCCCGATTTTTCCAGGCTCCCGCTCGAGAACACCCCCCCGCGCGAGGAGTAACCGTCTCCTACGCGCGATTGTTCCCGAGTTCGCCCGCACCCGCGCCTATGCCATCATGCCGCAAAGCGTGACCGCGCCGCGCCGCAAGCAAGGCTTCGTAGGATCGGCCGGCCCCCGTGAGCGGCGCGATGTTCGTTCCGGTGGGTCGGGACCCGGCGGGCCTCGTGAGCCACGCGATCCGCGGTCCGAAGTCGTGCAGGGCCTCCGCGCGGGCCTGGCGGTCTTCGCGAGACGCCCGGGCGACGTCGTTCGGGTCGTTCATACGCGCGGCGTCCGCGACGAGCTCGGAGACCTCGTTCGCGCGGCCGCGCGAACGGGTTTGCCCTGCGCCGAGGTGTCCGAGACCGAACTCGACCGCCTCGCCGAGTCGACCCATCACGAGGGGCTCTGCGTCATCGCGCGACCGCTCCGATGGGCTCCGGCACGCGAGTTCGCCGAGGTGCTCGAACGAACCCGCGGCGCGGCGGTGGCCCTCGATCGCGTGCGCAATCCATACAACGTCGGCGCGATCCTCCGCAGCGCAGCGTTCTTCGGCTTCGACGGCGCGCTCTTCGGAGCGCAGGCGCCGCACCCCGACCTCGCGCCCACCGCAATCCGAGTCGCCGAAGGCGGCGTCGAGCACCTGCTCGTCTCGCGAACCACCGATCTCGCCGACACCCTCGCGCGCCTCCGTGAGCGCGGCGTGCGCGTCGTTGGTGCCGACGGCGAAGCGAAGGCGGGCGCGATCGGCTTCGCGTTCGGCCGCCCCACGCTGCTCGTGCTCGGCAACGAGCGCGAGGGCCTCGCCGATCGCGTGCGCGCTCAGTGTGACGCGATCGTGGCCATTCGCGGGAGCGGCGCCGTCGAGTCGCTCAACGTGGCCGTGGCCGCCGGCGTGCTCATGGCCGAGGTGATGCGCCAAACTGGTGGGCAGATCGCAGGCAAGGGGTGAAAGGGTCCAGACGCTACATTTGCCCGGTCTTCATCCACTCGCCGAAGCGCTCGCCCATCATGATGGTCGTCAAGTTCGTATTGGCGCTCGGGATCGTGGGCATCAGGCTCGCGTCGGCGACCCAGAGGCCCTCGACCCCTCGGACGCGACCGCGTCCGTCGGTCGCGGCGTCCGTGTCTCTCGCGTCGTCGGCTCCCATCGGCACGGTGCCGCACGGGTGGTAGCCGGAGTCGCAGATGCGGCCGATCCACGTGCGCATCTTCGTCTCGCTCGCCACGGCCCGGCCGGGCGGCCAGAAGAAGGTCGCCTCCCCGCGCATCGGCGCGGTCTCGGCGAGATCCGCCGCCAGCCGCATCGCCTCGACGGCGCGGTGCCGGTCCTGGTCGTCGACCAGGAGACGGGACTCGATCTGCGGGCGAACCCGGGGATCGGGCGACGTGAACTCGATCGTACCGAAGCCCCGAGGCTTGCCGACGCTGCACATCAAGCTGACGAGCGGCAGCGTCATGAACGGAAGGGGCAATACGGAGCCCGGCTGCAGGATCATGTCGTTGGGGCAGGAGCTCGCCTTCGACGACGTGTAGCGGAGCACCGTCTGGATGAGCGGGTCGCGCATCGTTTGATGGAGCGACCGCCTGGGCCTCAAGAAGATCGCGACACCGGGATGGTCGAGGAGCCGCGCGCCCACCGCGGGGAGCTCCATCACCGGATCTGCGCCGACGCGCTCGACGGAGCGGCGTGGACCGATCCCGGAGCGCAGGAGGATCCCCGGCGTCGCGGTGGCGCCGGCGCACAACACCACGCGGCGAGACACGATGACGCTGACCCGCCCCTGCGTCTCGACTTCGAGCCCACGGACCCGCCGGCCCTCGAAGAGCACGCGGCGCACGATCGTCAGCGGCTGGATGCGAAGGTTCGCGCGGGCGCGAACCGGCGCCGTGAGGTAGCAGCGGGCGACGCTCATACGCTCGCCGCCCACCTTGTTCATGGCGTGCGGCCCCCAGCCGGTGGCCGTCGGATCGTTCGAGTCGTCGGCACGCGGAAAGCCGAGCGCCTTGCAAGCGTCGAGAAAGAGCGCCTGCCAGCGAACGAGCTCGCTCGCAGGGTGGCGCCGAATCGGGACCGGCCCGTCCTGGGAGTGCCACGCGCTGCGAACGTCGAGGTCGTTCTCGAGACGCTTGAACGCCGGCAAGCAAGCGTCCCATCCCCAGTCGCGGAGACCGCGAGATGCCCACTCGTCGTAATCGGCCGGCTGACCGCGGAGGGCGATGCACGTGTTCACCGCGGACGAGCCGCCGACGACGCGCCCGCGCGGAAACCAGAAGAGCATGCGGCGTCCGGGCCGCGCGCGATGAAGGTGACCCCAGTCATGACGGCGCATCGAGTTGCGCGTGCCGTCGACGAGGTCCGGGGGCAAGTCCCCGGAAGGGTAGTCGGGGCCGGCCTCGACGAGCAGCACCTCGCGTCCCGCGTCCTCCGTCGCGCGGGCGGCGATCACGGCACCCGATGACCCGGCGCCGACCACGATCGTCTTCGCTTCCATGGGGGCGCAGCCTAACGCGAGGCGGCGCCTCCGCGCAGGTGCGTCGAACCGTGGGGCCGGAAAGAGCCAGAATGGCTGTATGATCCCGATACGGCCGGCGCGGTTGCGCGCCGTGAGACTTCGATAAGTCCTTGGCTACCTGCCTGCGACAGGTACCATGATGTCTTCGGTTCCAGACGGTTCCAGACGGTTCCAGAGGAAGGTGGTGGCCCATGTCCCGACGCTCGCGACCGCCGCGCGCTCGAAAGTCGCGCAGCCCCGAAGGGCCCCGGCAAGACATCGCCGTCGTCATCCCCCTGACCGAAGGTCCCGGCGAAGATCTCGAGCACGAAGTGCACGCGTCCCCCATCGAGTCCGAACCGAACGACGAGCTGGCCGCGGTCGACGCAGGCTGGGACTGAACCGTCGCCCGCGTGTAAGGTTCGGTGGTGCGTAGAACGGCCTTCGTGACCGGGGGGACGGGGTTCATCGGTCGTCATGTCGTCGAGCAGCTGACCTCGAGCGGATGGCACGTCACGGCCCTGCATCGTCCTTCGGCCGACGTCCGTCACCTGAAGGCCTACGGCGCCGAGCTGGTGGTGGGGTCGGTCACCGACGCCAGATCGATCGGCAAGGGGATGCCTCCCGGGTGTGCCGCGATCTTCCACATCGCGGGCAACACGAACCTCTGGTCGGGCGGCGACGCCGAGCAGACGCGGGTCAACGTGACCGGCACGGCCATCGTCGTCGACGCCGCGATCAAGAAGGAGGCTCGCTTCCTCGTTCATACGTCGAGCGTCGCGTCGTGGGGGGACCAGGCGGTCAATCCGTTCGACGAAGGCGCGGAGTCGAACGCTCGCGACTCCTCGATCAACTACGTGCGGACGAAGTACGAGGGCGAGCTCGAGGTCGAAAGGGGCATCTCGCGCGGGCTACGAGCCGTGATCATGAACCCCGGGCACGTTCTCGGTCGCTACGACGTGACCGGATGGGCGCGGCTCATACGCGCCGTGCACCAGAAGAAGCTGCCGGGCGTGCCCGCAGGCGCTGGAAGCTGGGCGAGCGGCGACCAGGTCGCGCGCGCGCATATCGCCGCGGTCGACGAGGGCCGCGTGGGCGACCGCTACCTGCTCGGGGGCGTCGACGCGAGCTACCTCGACGTGATCCGGATCATCGGGACGCTCACCGGGCGCAAGGTGCCGTCGCGCCCCATCCCGCCGTGGGTGATGCGCGCGTTCGGGCGCGTCTCGCAGTGGGGTTCCCACGTGACCCGGCGCGCTCCGCAGGTCACCCCCGAGATCGCCGTGTCGACGGCGGCACCGCACTACTTCAAGAGCGACAAAGCCATCCACGAGCTCGGCTACGCCCCCGTCCCGCTCGCCGACATGCTCCGCGAATCCTACGACTGGCTGAAAGCCGAAAACCTCCTCGATTCGTAGCCCGGGAGAAACCGCGGCGCGGGCTACCGGTGCTTGCGAGCGCGCTGGGCGCGGTGGGCGCGGCCCGGGATCTTGGCCAGGGCGCCGGATTCGTAGAGCTTGCGGAGCTCTTGCTCCATGGCCCGGCCGAAGATGATGCGCACGGCGTCCATTCCCAGCGAGCGGAGGGCGGTGAAGCCTGGACCGAACTCGCGTGGAGCGATGGCGCCGTCGCCGAAGCCCTGGACGAACATCTCGACGAGCTCGCTCGACGCACGGCCCACGTGTTTGCGGACCGTCTCTTCGGCGCGCCGGGCCGTCACGAGATCGACGCCGATGCCCTCGAGGCGCATCGCGATGGAGAGGAGCGCCGGGCTCTGCACGAGATAAACGTCGCCGTGACGCTCGATCATCTTGTTTCGCAGGAGATCAGCGACGAGAGCGGGGCGCCGCGACCCGGCGAGCTCGTAGAGCTCGTCTTCGGTCACCGTTCGCGGCTGGTCGTTCGCCCACGGCGCCTGCACCTGCTGCTCGACGCCGAGCCACTCGGCGAGATCGACCTCGCCGCGATCGATGCTGGTCAAGAGGTCGCGGATCGCGTCGATGCGGAGCCCACGGTCTTGCAGCTGCGCGATGAGCTTGAGGCGATCGAGGTGCGGGGGCCCGTAGAAGGCCACGCGCCCGCGGATCTCGGGAGGCATGAGCGCGCCGCGCGACTGGTAGAAACGAATCGTGCGACTCGGGACCTTGGCCGCGGCCGCGAGCTCGTCGATCGTGTACTCGGACGCCGACGCCGACGAGGACTTGTTCGGCTCGGCGGTCGTGCTCATGTCCGGCGTGGTTGACACTTCTAGCAGCATCAGGACATCTCGCGAACGATCTCGCTCAATCCGGCGCTCACCCTCCCGCCGGGCGGGGCGTTGCGCGCCAGGTTTCCGATGTGCGTCAGGGCTTTCTTGAGCGTCCGGCCCCAGGTGTCCGTCTTGTACTCGATACCGTGGCGTTCGCAGATGGCGCGCACGTCCGGCGCGATCTCGCGCAGTCGTTGCGGCGGGAGCGTAGGGAACAGGTGATGCTCGATCTGCCGGTCGAGCCCTCCGCAGAGCACCGAGATGGGGCGGCTGACCTCGTAGTTGTTCGTCGATGCGATCTGCATCGCGTACCACTGGCCCCGACCGTGAGCGCGCGTGCCGGCCGGGTAGCTCTTCACGTCGTGGCCCACGTGGCCGCAGAAGATCGTGCACGCCGAGTAGATGTCGCGCATCACCTCGGCCAGCACGTTGCCCAGCAGCACCTTCAAGAAGAAGGGCCCGGCGAGCAGCGGGAAGAGAACGAAGTTGTAGAGGTAATACGGCACGTACTTTCGTAGCGCCCTCTTCGTCGCGGCGCGGCGGCTGGCCGTCGAACGGTCGGGCAAGAAGTGAAGCGGCCGTCCCTCCGGCGCGAGGGCCTCGCTCAGCCCGGTGACGTGCGTGTTGATGGTGAACGCGAAGAGCGGAAAAATGATCCCGAGAGCGAACGCGAGCTGGAACCGGTGGAACGCCGTGTGCTCCGTCTGGGTCGTCAGCCGCACGGGGCCGAAGTCGGTGTCGGGGTCCTTGCCGGCAACGTTCGTGTTCCCGTGGTGGCGAACGTTGTGCGCCAGGCGCCACGACGCCTCGTCGATGGGCGTATCCCAGCGGAACGTCTTCGAGGCGAACGCCTTGGCTCCCGGCAGGCGGTCGTAAGCACCGTGAAGCGCCGTGTGACCGATCTCGGTCGACTGCAGCTGCTTGTGCACCCAGAGCGCGCCCACCCCGAGAAAAAAGGTGGTGGGCTCGGGGCTCAGCATGATGAGCAGGCGGCCGGCGATCTCCATGCCGCGCGAGAAGCGGTTCAACCGACGAACGTACGTGACGTCTTCGGCCCCCACGCGCGACAACGCGCGGCGTTTGACGTCGTCGAGCTCATCGCCGAACCGACGGTACGTCTCCTCGCGGGTCGGGTCCGGGCGGGCCTCGGAATCGTTGAGAACAGTGATGCTTGGCGGAGCGCACAAAATGGCACTCGCGCGGGATGATTCGATCATCATCGACGCCTCCAGGGCTCGACGCGCATCCAGGGGCCACGCGCACCTCGCGCGCGCCCTAGCGCGTCTCTCTATCGTGATTCATCTATAACTGTGACACTCGTTACTGTCAACGTCGCGCGTCACGATTTCTGTCGCCGTCACGAAAGACGAGAGGAGATTGGCCGCGGCCCATCTCGTCCCGGCTCTTCGCCCCAGGAAACCGGCCTTGCGCGGGCCCCAGTCTAGGCCAAGCGTCGGCTATGCGGAACGGGGCCGGCGCAGCGGTCGCCGCGCGGAAACGCACTTCCCGTGCGTTGAGCACGGCGAGCGTCGAGACGGGCTCGTTCCGCGACGCCGACGCTTGATCTAGCGCGCGCGGCGGAGAACGACGCAGGCCGTCAGGCCGCCGATTCCGAGCATCAGCTTCACGCCGATGTCGCCGTCGAGCGGCGCTTCGTCGGTGACGATGGCCTTCGGATTCGGGATACGCGGGTGAAGACGGTCGGCCGGGATTCCCGTGGGCAACGCCACCCCTCGCGCGAGGCCCAGGGCCAGGGCGGTGAGCTCCCAGCCGCCCGAGTTGGCCATGCCGTGCCCGAGCTGCCCTTTGCGCGCGGTGATGCGCGTGCGATCGGTGATGAACGCGTCGACGAGCGCGAGCTCGTTGAGATCGCCCGGCGTGCCCGTGGCGTGCAGATCGATGACGGACACGTCGGCGGCCGTGATCCCCGCCTCCTGGTAGGCCCGGGCGATCGCACGCTTGGGGCCGCTCTGCGACGGCGTGATGATGTGCTCCGCGTCCGACGACAGCGCCACGGCTTCGATGTATCCGCCCACGGGCTCGAGGCCGCGAGCCTCGCACCACTCGGCGTCGCCGAGGATCCACACGCACGACCCGCCCGAAACGTGCGTGCCACGCAGGGACGTGAACGGCATGTTCACTTCGCCAACCCCGGGCATCACGCGCGCGGAGTGGAACGCGCCCGCGAGCGCCGCGTCGGGCCGTGGATCGGTCGTTCCGACGATCGCCACCTTGGCTTCGCCGCGCAGGATGGCGTCGCGCCCGCACTTGATGGCGACCCCGAACGTCGAGCAGGCGCCGACGGGAGCCCACGCGGCGCCGTGCACGTCGAGCAGCATCGTGATCTGGGCCGCGGCCGCATTCTGGATGTTCCAGATCAGGTTGGGGCTGACGGCTGTCCAAGGCGGCGGCGGGCACCCCACCTCGTCGACGAGGGCACGGTGCGCCCGCACGCGCTTGCGGATGGCGTTGAGGTGCGCCTTCTCGTGGTCTTCGTCGTCGGCGTCCATGCTCTCGATCGCCGCGAAGCGATCGAGAAAGACCCGCTGTTCGTCGGAGCGAGCGGCCCAGTACGCGTCCCACGAGCGCAGCGCGTCGGCCCGCTCTTCGGTGTCGACCGGCAACGCGCCCGGATCGAGGGGAGGCGTCTCGCCCGCCGGGAGCGTGCGCTCGCCCTCGAAGCGACGGCGCGCGCCGCAGTGCGCAGGCTGCGCCCAGAAGTGGTTCCACACGCGCGTCGCCCTGCCCAGCGAGGCGGCCGCCCGGTAGCTCTCGGGCAGGTCGCTCACGCCGGAGCCGATGAAGACCTGACATGCGTCGTCGAGCCCTCTCAGCAGCCCCTCGAGCCGCTCGTCGCACTGGAGCGCCTGGATCGTCGCGCCCACCGCAAACTGAACGTTCTCGCCCATCTTGGTGCGCATGCGCGCCAGGTAGGCGTCCCCGTGACGGGCGGCGATCCAGGGCTCGTAGTCAGTCAGGTCGAAGTCGGGCTCCCCGGTCGCGAATAGCCCGCCGCCGAGCGAGGCCCGGCCGCGGTCGCTGCTCGTACGAAGGGCCGAACGGCCGCTCTCGAGCAGCGCTTCGAGGGCCGCCACGTTCCGCGCTCCCGGCGCGACCACGCCCCACCCATAGACCCCAATGCGGCGTGGCGTCGCGGAAGGCGGTCCTGAGTCGCCCGAGAACGACGGTGCCTGCGGTGCCTGCGGTGCCATGTGCGTGGAGCTCCGCCGATCACTACTGTCCCGGAGGCCTACGCACAAGCCGATCGGTCAGTTGCAGTAGACCTCGTTGCCTTTGACCTTGCAGCCCTCGCGCTTGCAGTCGCGCTTCTTCGACCACTTCATCTGCGGGCTGCAGAGCACCTCGCTCTTGGCGTCTTCGCTGCACGAGTGGTTGTCGACGGGACGGCAGATTTCGCCCTCGCGAGCGAACGACATGTCGCAATGGACCGTGTCGCCCCCGATCCAGCAGCCCTTGGGGCCGCGGCAGCTGTTCGACTGCTCGAACTTGCCGGCCTTGCAGACCACCTCGAGCGCCTTGTCGGGGCTGCAGGCGTAATTGGCGTCGCCCGCCTCTTCGACGCAGGGATCACCCGGGTCGGCGAGGCTGTCGTCGCAATGGAGCGAGTCGCCCTTGATGGAGCACGCCTTGGTGCCCTTGCACGAGCGAACCTCGGCGAACTTGCCGTTCTTGCAGAGGAGTTCCTTCGAATGGTCGGTGCTGCACGCAAAGTTCTCGTTGAGCGTCGTCAGGCAGCCGTCCCCTTCGTTTGCGAGGTCGTCGTCGCACTGCGATGCCGTGCCTGTTCCGGCGCAGCCCTTGGGGCCGCGGCACGCGATGGGGGTGAACGTCCCGTCCTGACAGAGCAGCGCGTTCTGCGGATCCGAGCAGACGTACTGCCCGACGTTGGAGCACTTGCCGCCGGCCTGGGGCTTGAGGTGACAGGCCGCGAGAACGACGATCCACGAAGCGGACAGCAGACCTACGCCGATGTGGCGCCACACGCGTGCCATGGGAAGGACCTCCTTGGTGAGCTGATGGGCTGGGTGAGCTGGGCGAGACTCGGGGGAATCGTTCGGATCGAAACGGACCGTCAGCGTCCCACGTTCGGCGCTTTCGCGGCGAAGCAATCGGCGGAGGCGGCACGGGCGTCCCGGCGAACGCGGGCGCGTCACGCCGCTCGGCGGAGCGATCTCCGAGCACGCATGATCGATCAACATCGATCAGCCTATTGCTAAGGCGGCTGCTCGTGCAGCTTCTCTTCTCTCTCCTGCATGACCTTCCGCGCCTCTGCGATCTCTCGCCGCGCTTCCTCGATGGTCGGGTCGGAGTCTCCGGCGGGGTCGAGCGCGCGAGCGGCGTCGAGGCGCTGCTCGCACAGATCCCACTTGCGGTCGATGCACGCGCGGACCCCCTCGACCCGAAGGCCGTGCGGATCGGGCGGCGCGGCGCCGACGCGATCGGGCCCCTGGCCCATCTTGACGACGAAGACCCCGAGGACCCCGAGCGAAGCCACGGCGAGCCATGATTGCCAGCGAACCCGCCTGGGGCGAAGGGGCACGACGATCGCCCGCGGACGCGCGGCCTCGCGCTCGACGATCGCGGCCGCGCGCGCCATGAGGTCGTCGACGCTCGTGAGCTTGTCGGGATCGCGACCGCGCGCGCGGAGAGCCACGGCGAGGCCTTCGTCGTCCATGGCGTCGACCTCGTCGGTCTCCTCGTTCGCGAGGAGCTTCTCCACGAAGAGCCAGCCGCGCGCCGGATCGGGCTTCTCGGTCTCGCTGCTCATTGACGGTCCTGGCCGGAGCGGGAGCGCCCGTCGACGCGTGGCGACGGCTTGCGACCTCTGGCGAGCTCGGCGTCGTCTCGCTCCTTGATGCGCGCCGCCCGGTAGGCAATGCGCCGGAGCGCCTTCTCGACCTCTTTCGGCGTGAGGCCGGCGGCCAACGCCAGCTCGCCGAGCCCCTCGATCCCCATGCCGGCCGCGTCGAACACCTTGAGCCCGCTCGGGTCCTCGGCCACCAGGGTCGCGCGTACCTCGAGCCCGAGGCGCTTCATCCGGCCGCGGGTCTCGGCTTCGATGAGCGCCTCGTCAGCCGGGGTCTCGTGGCGTGAGGGCGCCTCGTGGGCCCCGTCGGTATCGACGACTTCGCGCCGGGTCCAGGCGCGACGGTGATGCGCGATCCAGACGTCGTGCATCACGTATCCCATGTGGCGCGCCAGGCCGCCCACCGCGGGATCCCACGGACGCTTGGCCGGGTCGCCCACGAGCACGATCGAGTTTGCGACCAGATCGTCGGCATCGGCCTCGGACCCGCACGTACGCACGGCGAGCTCGTCGATCTTCTGGCGCACCCGGGCGATTCGCATCTCGTCGATCATGCGAATCGTCGAGGGTGCGTTGGCCTCGAACATCAGGCCGGAGGGTATCACCGTCGGCGCGGCGCGCTCTGTCTTCGTCCCCGACGCGATCTGGCCGGTCGCCGCGCCCGCTATCGAGCGTCCGGGCGTCGGCTCAGTTCCACATCGGATCGATCGTCGTCGACGGACAGAAGCAGTTGACGCCAGCGTCTCCGCCCCAAGCGAAACTGTCCGGGCGCATCGTGCGCGTCGAGCCGCGCGACGAAGACCCGCGCGCGGTGTGGGCACATCCGATGGCGATCGAGTTCGTCGAGCCCGACGCGACGCTCCAGTCGGCGTTCCAGCCGGCGTCGACGCCGCCGTCGGGCTGACCGGCGGCGACGAAGTGCCGGCGGCTATAGTCGCGGCCGATGTTCTCTTCCCGCTCCGGGGTCGACCTTGCCCCGAACGCCCTTGCCGTGGCGCTCGAGACGGCGCTCGCGCGCTCTCGGAGGGTCCTCGACCTCACGGTCGCGAACCCGACGTCTGCGGCGATCCCGTACGATCGCGAGGCCATCCTCGCAGCGCTGGCCCCGCAGGCCGCGCTCGTCTATGCGCCGTCCGCCTTCGGGCTCGCGAGCGCACGCGAGGCCGTCGCCCGGGAGCTGTCGGCGCACGGCCCCGCCGTCGAGCCGTCGCGGATCGTGCTCACGGCGAGCACCAGCGAGGCCTACGCGTTTCTCTTCAAGCTGCTGTGCGACCCGGGCGACGAAGTGCTCGTCCCGCGCCCGAGCTACCCGCTTTTCGAGCACCTCGCGCGGCTCGAGGCGGTGCGCGCCGTCCCCTACCGGCTCGCCTACGACGGCGTGTGGCACGTCGACTTCCCTTCCCTGCGCGCCGCGCTCTCGCCGCGAACGCGCGCCGTGGTGACCGTCAGCCCCAACAACCCGACGGGCTCGTACCTGAAGGCAACGGAGCTCGCGACGCTCGCGGCGCTGGGCTTGCCGATCGTGAGCGACGAGGTCTTCGGGCGCTATCCGCTTCGCGACGACCGGAGCGGCGATCGCCGCGCGGTCACCGCGCTCGAGGCCGAGGGCGCGTCGCTCGTCTTCGCGCTCGGCGGCCTCTCCAAGCTCGCCGCGCTGCCGCAGGCGAAGCTCGCGTGGACGGCGGTCGGCGGCGAGCCCACCCGCGTCGCCGGCGCGCTCGGTCGCCTCGAGGTCATCGCCGACGCGTTCCTCTCGGTGGGCACGGCAGTTCAGCACGCGTTGCCGGGGCTGCTCGCCTCGCGTTCGGTGGCCGAGCGCGCCATCGGCGAGCGGACGCGCGCGAACCTCGCATGGCTCGCGGCGGAGCTGACCGGGTCGGCCGTGTCCCTGCTCGACGCCGAGGGCGGCTGGTACGCCACGTTGCGCCTGCCCCGTACGCGCGACGAAGAGGCGTGGGCGCTCCTCTTCCTCGAGCAGGACGGCGTGCACGTCCACCCCGGTCACTTCTTCGACTTCGACGACGAGGCCTACGTCGTCGTGAGCCTGCTCACGCCGGAGGCCACGCTTCGCGAGGGGGTACGGAAGATGCTCGATCGCGTCGCTCGAGACGCCTGAGGCGATGCTCGCGCAGCGCCTTGCGCGCCAGGTAGGCCACGATCGCGAGGTTCACGACGAGGATCAGGGCGCGCACGGCGTGAGGATGCCGGAGGAGCGAGAGGATCTCGAAGGGGAGCAGCGAGCCCGTGGCCGCGACGACCAGCCAGGGGCCCCACCAGCGGCCGTGCAAGAGAGACCACCCCTCGACGAGCGTGAGCGAACCGTCGGCGACGAGCGCGAACACGATCTTCCAGAGCGAGCGCCGGCTCGACGCCTTCACCGCGAGATCGGCCAGCGCGAGGCTCCACGGGTGAGCGTGCAATCGGAGGTGATGCGCGAGACCGAGCAGGTGATCGCCGAGGCCGAGCTGCATCATGACGACGATGGTGATCGCGAGGGCGAACCACAACCCCGCCTTGCTCAGCTTGTACGTGATGATGACAACGAGACCGCGTTCGCGCCGCACGCCGGCGATTGTAGACTCGGAGGGATGCGCCCGCACCGAGGGCGTGGGCGAAGGGTTCGTGGTCCGGCCGCTGGCGGGCGGCGGCGCCATCGTCGACGTTCGGCACCGGGGCGGCGGTCAGGTCGTCGTGCGAGCGTTGACTCCGACCGTCGCGCAGGTCACAACGGTCCCATGACGGGAGGCCTCGCCGATGACGCCCGCCCCTCCGGCCGCTCGGACCCCGCTCGCCCCGTTGGCCGTGTTGCCCTCGTCGTCGAAGGCGGCGCGATGCGCGGAATCTTCGCCGCCGGGGTCCTCGACGTCTTCCTCGAGCAGCAGTTTTGCCCCTTCAACGTGGCCCTCGGCGTCTCCGTGGGCGCCTCGAACATCCTCTCGTTCCTCGCCGGGCAGCACGGCCGGACGCGCCGGTGCTTCCTCAATCAGATGTCCCGCCGTGAGTTCATCGATCCGTGGCGCGGCGTTCGCGGCGGTCACACGCTCGACCTCGACTGGCTCTGGGACGCCATCGAGCGCGAAGACCCCCTCGATCGGCGCGCGGCCGCCGCGAGCAAGGTCGAATACGCCCTCGTCGCCACGTGCGTTCGCACGGGCGAGCCGCGGTACCTCGCGCCCGGGGCCGAAACCATGCTCGATGCGCTCAAGGCCTCGTGCGCGCTGCCGGTGCTCTACCGGAGCACCATCAGCCTCGGCGGCGAACGCTATGTCGACGGGGGGCTCAGCGACCCGATTCCCGTGCGCGAAGCCTACCGACGCGGCGCGCGCACCATCGTCGTCGTTCGATCGCGCGCCGCCGAGTTCGTGAAGAACGCGCGCGTCGGCAATCGCGTCGGCGCCTGGGCGATGCGCCACGAGCCGGGGGTGGCTAGGGCGTGTCGCAGGGCAGCCAGCGTCTATCGCGACGCGGTCGCCTTCATGAAGGCGCCCCCTGCGGGCTGCAACGTGATCCAGGTGGCGCCGGCGAGGTCGCTGGCGACGGGTCGAACCTCGCGCGATCCGGACTCGCTCCACCGGGACTACGCGCTCGGCCGGGCCCTGGGTCGCGAGGCCATCGAGCGCTTCGAGCGCGCGCGCCGGAGCGAGGCTCTGGAGATGGCCGGCTGACAGAAGGCGGCGCGTCGTACTGCGGCGTCGGGGGGCATGGCGGCAACGCGTCAGGACCGGGCGCGCCGGGCGGGGCGACCTATGGCAGCGCCACGCTCCATCCCCTCGTCGGCGGGTCCGAAGGCGGCGACTTCAGCTCGTTCGGCGACATCCCGGGTGGGTCCGGCGGCGGCGCTCTGGAAATCGTGGCCGGCACGAGCATCAGCGTCGGGCCGACGGGGGCCATTCACGCCGGCGGCGGAGCGCACACGGGCGGCGGCGGGTCGGGCGGAGCCATCTTGCTGGAGGCGCCGGCGATCTCGATCCATGGCCACGTCGCGGCGAACGGAGGCGGGGGCGGAGCATCCAATGCGATCGGCGGCGACGCGACCGCCAACGACCAGCCCGCCCCGGGATACGCCGGGTCGGGCGGGAACGGCAGCGCCGGCAGCGCGATCAACGGCGGCGATGGGCTTGCGCCCGATGGGGGAATGGCGGGCTCGGGCGGCGGCGGCGCGGGACGCATCCGCATCAACACGGCGAGCGGACGCGCGGACATCGCCGGCATCGTGAGTCGGGGGCTCGACACGCCGTGCGCCACGCAAGGCACCATCGCGCGCTGACGCATTTTCGCCGAGGGGCGCGCAACTCGCGCGGGCGCCGGCCGATGGGGTTTCAAAAGGAGCCACCCATGCCGGCATATAGCCACCAGCGTCTGGAGGAGATCAGGGCGGAGCGCGCGCGACAAGATGGCGCCTGGGAGCACGCCCAGCGTGTGCTCGCGCTGCTCGGCGACGCCACCATCTTCGTGCCCGACGAGCTCCTCGAAGCGATCGAAGCGTCGAGCATCGTCGCGACCGAGTGCCCGCGCGGCCTTCGCGGCTGACGCAAGACCTCACCCTCAACACGGAGACAAGACCATGACGGCAACGCCGAGCGCCATCGCTCACATCACGCCTTACAGCAACCTGAACGCCACCATCGAGGCTCTTACGAACTATAACGGGAGTTCGTCATCCCCGAGCATCGCGAGCACGTCCTCACCGGCCGATCCGCTCGGCGGCGGCGCGCCCGCCGTCGGATTTGCGAGCCTCACGCCCGATGCGCTCATGGCCTATTGCCAGGCGCGCCTCAATTCGATCGACAGCCAGGTCCAGGCGTCGTTCGACAACCAAGAGAAGAACGCCAACCAGATCGCGGTGATTCAAGACGCGGCCAACAAGTTCAAAGAAAATAGCTCCGCGGCCGTGACGGATCCGACCGTTTACCAGGGCATGCTCGATCAGCTGAACACCGCGATCGCCGACATCACGCCGGCCGACAAGAGCACTCCGCCATCGCCGGCGCTGCAGAAATTGCAAAAGACTCGCGACGCCATGATTGCGTCCTGGAACGCGGATCAAAACCTCGCCGCCACCGAGGTCGAAGGCTACGCGCAGGACCTCACGGACGCGGCCAGCGACCTCAATTCGTCGTCCGAGCTGCAGATGGTGCAGCTCCAGTCGCTCATGTCTCAGCGACAGACGGCCATCTCGCTGACCACGAACATCGTTCAATCCCTCGGCGATCAAGAGAACAAGATCGCCGACAACATCGGAAAGTAAGGGCCGCCCATGTTCACGACACTGAAGACTTCGAAGCATCCTGGCCTCGCTCCGTGGGGGTTCCCTTGACGACCGCGATCGGGAGCAGCCCCGCTCAACCCCCGCAAGATCGATCGATGCTCGGGGCCTTCGACGACACGATGGCCGAGCTCTACACCGTGATCTCCGAGCTGAGGCAGAACGTCGTCGACAGCGGCAACGGTCAGGTCGCAAGCAACGACGCCGAGACCCAGCGCCAGGACGCGGCCAAGCGGGCCGCCATTCAGCAGGAGCAGGCCAACGCGGCCGACTCGGGGAGCGGCTTCTTCGCGAGCATCGGTCATTTCTTCGGCGACGTCGCGAGCGACCTCGTTCACGGGGACGTCGGCAGCGCCTTCACAGACGCCGGGCACGACCTCGACGCCGCCTGGAACAGCCCCGCGTTCTGGAGCGATCTCGAGACGGGTCTGCGGGATGTCGCCATCGTGGCCGCGGCAGCCGGGAGCGTGATCCTCACGGCGGGCGCCGCCGGGATCGTCGTCGGAGCGGGCATCGCCGCCGCGGTGACGACGGTCACCGTCACGGCCGAGGCCGGCGCGGCGCTGGCGGGCATCAAGACCGGCGAGTTCGCCGCGAACGCCGAAGACGCGAGCGCCGGCGCCACACAAGCCACGAACCGCATGACCGAGCTCCAGGAGCTCACGACTGACGTGATCGCGGATCTCAAAGACGCCGACAAGTCGCACCAGCAATCGCTCCAGGTACTCACTCAGGCCATGCAAACCAACGACGCCACGATCGTGGCGCCCGCTTCGATGACGGTGAAGGGATAGAGCCATGTCCGCAATTCAACCTCTCCAGTCGATCGCCACGACGTTCGACGTTGCGAGTCCCTTCGTCGACGGCGGCGATCTCGGCGCCGAGATCGCCGCGCTCGCGATCCAGAACGGGAACACGCAGCGTGCGACGGCGCACGCCCAGCGGGCCATCGACGAAGCCGACCAGGAGCGCGCCGATGCCGCGCAGGTCCAGGCGATCCATAGCGAGGCGTCGAGCATGCGGGCGCAGGCATGGGTCGACGGCGGCATCGGAGTCGCCGCCGCGTTCGGGGACGCTTTCATCCCGAGAGCGCCAACGGGAGGGCCGTCCGGGTGGGGTGCAGCGAGCACTGACCTGACGGCGGCGGCAACCAAGATGGTCGACGGCTTCTTCGCCGCCGCCCAGCACGACGACGAAGCCGACGCCGCGAGCGACAAGGCCGCCGCCGACCGGTTCGCGAACGACGCCAAAGACGCGTCCGACGCCGCGAACGACGCCACTGCGACCATCAATACCGCGCTCGACTTTGCCCGGAGTTACGTCGCCACGGAGGCGCAGACCCAGGCGGCCGCGTTGCACCGGGCCTGAGGTCGTGCGACAGACGTGAGCTCGCGATGAAGCTCTATACGAAGACGGGTGACGACGGCACCACGGGGCTCTTCGGCGGCGGGAGGGTGCGCAAGGCGAGCGCGCGCGTCGAGGCCTACGGCACGGTCGACGAGACGAACGCGGTCATCGGGGTCGCGCGCGCGACGAAGTTCGACCCCGTCGTCGACGCCGTCCTCGAGAAGGTCCAGGAGGACCTGTTCACGCTCGGAGCCGAGCTTGCGTGCGTCCCCGGGCGCGAGTCGAAGCTCAGCATGGCGCTCCTCGCCGAAGGGGACATCCAGCGGCTCGAGCGCGCGATCGACGAGGCCGACGCGGCCTGTGCGCCCTTGAAGACGTTCGTGCTCCCCGGCGGGTCGCCGCAGGCGGCCGCGCTCCACCTGGCGCGCACCGTCGCTCGCCGGGCCGAGCGCGCCACGCTGTCGATCGACGACGGTCCGGTGCGACCCGAGGTGCTCGTCTACCTGAACCGGCTGAGCGATCTGCTCTTCGCGCTCGCGCGAAGAGCCAACGTCATCGCCGGAGTGAGCGACGTGCCGTGGAACCCGCGCGGCACGTAGCGCCTCGAGCGACCCGCTCTACGCCGCTTCGCGGGCGCCCATCTTCGCGGCGAGGAGCTTGCGGCCCCGATGCAGCCGGCTCATCACGGTGCCCACCGGGACGCCGAGCGTCTCGGCCGCGTCGAGGTAGCTCCGGTCCTCCAGGTCGACGAGAATGACGGCCGCGCGGAACCCGTGGGGCAGCGCGTCGAGCGTGCGGCGCGTCGATGCGGTCATCGCGCCGCTGCCCGCGTCGGGCGGGCCGAACGGTGCGGGCACTGTCCAGGCGAAGGGGTCGCCGGCGAGTCGCGTCACCGCATTGCGCTCGCGACGCCGCCGGCGCCAGCGGGTGATGAACACGCTGAAGAGCACCTGGAGCGCCCAGGCGCGGAGGTTGGTGCCCCTCTCGTATTGATGCGAGAAGCGGAGGGCGCGCTCGACCGCGTCCTGGACGACGTCGTCGGCGGCGGTCGCGTCGCCGCAGAGCCGCAGCGCCCTCGTGCGAAGCTGCGGGATCAGAGCGACGAGGCCGGCGCGCAGCTCGCGTTCGTCGCGGGCCACGAGGGGCCCAGGTCTTTCGCCGCGAGGCGCGCGACGTTCAAGGGGGTCGGATAAGTCAGGGTGGGAAGCGCGAGCGGACATCGATGGCTCCTCCGTGGGTACGAACGGGACCATCGCAAGCCAGGTGCCACTCCTGGACCTGCCGAAATCATTGCAAAAAGAGCGTTCCAGGGCCCGCGGCGCGTCCGGCCGCCCAAACCTCTGTGTCCGTCGAGCAACGGAACGACGGGGAGGTCGCCGCGGAGGCCAGTGGGCCGCGAGGGGAATTACTTCGGCGACGGGCGCACGATGGCGACCGCGTCGGCAATCTCCGAGGCGAGCATCCCGCGATCGGCGCCCGCGTGGGCGCGCGACCACGTCTCGCCGGCCATCGCGTGGAGCATGACGCCTGCGCAGGCCGCGTCGAACCCCGACAGCGTGCACGCCAGCGCCCCGATGATGCCCGAGAGCACGTCGCCCGATCCTGCAGTGGCCAGCGCGGGACAGGAAATGGGGCTGATGGCGAGGCGGGAATCAGGCGAGGCGATGATCGTGTGCGCGCCCTTGAGGACGACGACCGCCCCCGTCGCCGCGACCAGCTCGCGCGCCGCATGAAAGCGATTGCTCTCGATCTGCGCGGTCGACTTTCCGAGGAGCTTGGCCGCCTCGCCCGGGTGCGGCGTGAGAACGGCGTTCTTGGCCGCAAGGAGCACGCTGGGGCGACCCGCGAACATCGTGAGCGCGTCGGCGTCGACGACGACGGGGCCCTGGTACGCCGCGAGGATGTACTCGACCGCGATTCGCGCGTCGTCTCCGAGACCGAACCCGGGGCCGACGACGACGGCGTGCTTTCCGCGCAGAATAGCGTCGAGACTCTCGGCGATCGCCGTGGGGTCGATCCGCGCCGACATCACCTCGAGGAGATGAGACTGCAACGCCGATGCGGCCTCGGGCCAGGTCGCGATGGTCGCGACACCGGCTCCCGCCCGGAGGGCGCCGTGGGCGGACAGCTGTGGAGCCCCGATGCGCCCCGGTGAGCCGGCGACGATGGCGACATGCCCCGCGGAGGTCTTGTGGGCCCCGGGGGGGCGCCGGGCCACGAGGGACGCGACGTCGTCTGGTTCGAGCCGCTCGGCCGAGTTGCCGGCCGAAACGACGAACGCGACGAGTGCGGCTGGGACGCCGATGTCGACGACGCGCACGCGCCCGGCCAGGCTGACGCCGTTCGGCGTGAGCAAGCCGAGCTTGTAGTGGGCGAACGTGGCGGTGACCGTGGCCTCGACGGCGACGCCGAGCGCCGCGCCGGTGTCCGCGTCGAGCCCCGAGGGCAGGTCGACCGAGAAGCGCGGTCCACGCGAGCCGTTGATCGATTCGATGACCGTCGCCAGCCACCCTTCGATCGGCCGATCGAGGCCCGTGCCGAAGAGTGCGTCGACCACGATCTGATCGCCCGCGAGCGCGTGCTCGAGCGTGGAGAGCGGCGCGCCGGGGGGCAGCCACTGGATCTCGCCCCCGAGGCCGCGCCACGCTTCGAAGTTCGCCCGGGCGTCGTGCGTCATCTTGTCGGCGTCGCCCGCGAAGAAGACCGTTGGCGACGCGCCGCGGACCAGCAAGTGGCGCGCGATGACGAGGCCGTCGCCGCCGTTGTTGCCCGCTCCGCACACGACGACGGGGCGAGCGCCTTCGACCCCGCGTGCGTCGTCGCTGCAGAGCTCGCGGACGAGCACGTCAGTCGCGCCTCGGCCCGCGTTTTCCATCAAGAGCAAAGCCGGCACGCTGCACTGCGTGATGGCGTGCGCATCGAACGCGCGCATCTGGGCCCTCGAGAGCACCGGAGTCATGCGCGGCACTGTAGCTTCCTAGGACCGAGACGTCCCGCGCTCGCTCGGCACCCAGACGTGAAACGCGGTGCCTCCCGCTTCGGTCGTCTCGACGTCGATGGCTCCGCCGTGGAGATCGACGATGGAGCGCGCCAGCGACGGGCCAAGGCCGAGGCTGCCATGGCGTCGCGCGCGGTCGGCGTGCCTGAACGCGTCGAAGATCTTCTCCTGATCAGCCGCCGCGATGCCCTGGCCGGTCACTTCGACGTCGATCCGCAGCTGGTCGCCGCTCGCCGGCATCGAGGCGCGAACGAGCACGTGTCCCCGCTCGGCGAACCGCGCGGCCACCAGGATGATCGCCGTCACCGCCTGGGTCAGGCGCGCCGGATCGGCGATCACCTGGGGTGCGCCCGGCTGGATCTCACCGACGATCTCGACGTTCATGCCCGCGGTCAGGTCGCGCGCGTCGAGCACCGCCGGCATCACGATGTCGCCGATGCGCGTCCTCTCGGGCGAGACCGTGAGCTCGCCGGCCTCGACGCGCGCCGCGTCGAGGATGGTGTTGACCAGGTAGAGGAGCTCGAGCCCCCGCTGCTCGATGATCGCAACGCTCTCGCGTTGCCCGTCCGTCAGCTCGCCGCGCGCGACCAGCCCAGCGAACCCGAGGATGGCGTTGAGGGGCGCCTTCAGGTCGTGGCTCATCGAGGCCAGGAAGAGACCGCGCATCCGCTCGGTCGCGGCCCGCGCGTCGATGGCGCGCTGCTGGGCGCTCGCGAACTCGCGAAAGACCCCCCCGAGCTTGTCGGTCGCGCTCATCAACGCGGCCACCGACTGGAAGCGTGCGTCGCCGCGGATACGACCGCCCCGCAGTACGTCGGCCACGCCGGTCGCCTCGATCTCCCGCTCGGCGAGCGAGACGTCGTCGGCGAAGGCGCGACCCGTACGCCACCCGAGCATGCCTGCCACCGCGAGCGCGACCAGCGCGAGGCCCAGGTACACGGACGTGCCCGGGCTCAGTCGCGCCGTCTCGAAGCGCGCGATGGCGTGCCCGTCCGTCAGCGGCACGGTGAGCACCGTCTGCCCATCGTCGGTTCGGGTGGCCGAGAAGAGCGCGGCCGAGCGCGACTCGTCGAAGGCGAAGCCAAAGGCGCGCGATGCGTCGATGGCGGCCTTCGTTCCCCGCAGGTCGCCGTCGACGACGTCGAGCACGCCCTGCGCGAGCTCGGCGGCGTCGTTCTGACGGGACGACGTGTCGAACGCGCGCAGGTGCGCGTGCACGAGCAGAGACGCGCCCAGCGCCACGAACGCCACGGGGGCGACGACGGCGGCGAGGAGTCTACGTCGCAGCCGCGACATCCGCCGCTCACGGGTCCCGAGCAGATCGATCGCCTCGCGAGAAGCCGCGACGGGGACGAGCTCGAGCACGCGCGCCACCGACGCCCGCATGGTCACGTAGGCGGGCAGGGCCGCGACGCTCGCCATCGTGAGCGCGAGGAGCGCGAGCTCGACCTGCGTATACAGGTCGTTCGTCTGGGGGCGGAGCGGCGTCACCAGCGTCGCGGCGGCGATGACGAAGGTGCCCGCGAGATCGATCGCCACGAGACGCCGCGGGGCGTCGTAGAGGACGTGCACGTCGCGCGGCTCGACATGCGATGCGCCGACGGTGAGCTCGAGGAGCACCGGGCGCACCTGCCGGCCGACGAGCGCCGTCGCGGCGACGACGACCACCGCCGTGGCGAACGCGCCCCAGAGAACCAGCGGCGCGCTGCCCTCCACCACGCTCGGATCGAGGAGCAAGAGGCGCGGCGCGAAGACCACGACGAGCAGCTCCATCGTGCCCCAGGACACGATCTGGATCGCGAGGAGACGCGCGACGATCCGGCCCGCTGCGTTCTTCATCCCTGCGTTGTTCATGGGGCCTCCCCTGCCGGCGCGACCCACATCGGCAAGAGCACTTCGAACGTGGACCCTCGCCCGAGGTCACTGTCGACCCGGATCCGGCCCCGGTGCATCAGCACGAGCTGGCGCGTGATCGCGAGCCCGAGGCCGGTGCCGCGCCGACGCGACCGCTCTTCCTTCGTCTGCTTGTATTCCTCGAAGATGACCGCCCGCTCTTGCGGGCTGATGCCTTGACCGGTGTCGCTCACGCTGAGGCGCGCGAAGGGCCCCTCGCGACCGAGGCCGACGACTACCTCGCCGCGCTGCGTGAACTTGATGGCATTGCCGACCAGGTTCGTCAGGATCTGCCGCACGCGCTTGGCATCGGCGAGCGCCTGGATTCCAACCTCGCCCTCGAGGCGCACGACGACCGGCCGCGTGCCCACGAGCCCCGCCGCCTCGCGGACCACGTCATGGGCCACGGCGGCGAGATCGACCCGCGTGCGCGAGAGCTTCAACTGCCCGCTCTCGAGGGCGCTCAGCTCGAGGATGTCGTTGATCAGATCGAGCAGGTGCTTGCCCGACCCACGGATCTGCTCGACCTCTTCGCGCGCCTCCGCCGAGAGAGGGCCGTCGACCTCGGTCATCAAGATGTCGGCGAAGCCGAGGATCGCGTTGAGCGGGCTTCGGAGCTCGTGGCTCACGGCGGCGAGGAACGCCGCACGATCCCGATCCGCGGCCCGGACACGGCCGAGATCGCTCGTGTAACTCGACTGAGCCGCGGCGAAGCGATCGACCAGGGCGTTGAAGGCGACCGTCAGCGCGCCCACCTCGTCCATGGTGCGGACAGGCACGGCTTCGCCGGTGGGTTCGGAGCGCACGTGGACCATCCCCCGAACGCGCTCGCCGACGAACTCCACGTCACGGTTCGCGTCGCGTCCGACGGCATAAGCCACGCCCGCGGCGACGCCCACGAGGAGCGTCGTCAGCGCGATCAAGGCACGAAGGAGCGCCGGCGCGGCCTCCGGCGCGCTCGGCTCGCGCACGAAGGCCACGAGCACCTGACCCGACATGAGGCCCCGGACGAAGAGCGGCGCCCTGGCAAAACGCGCCCGGCCGAGCCCCGTCAACGTCTCGCCCGACGACACCGACGCGACGCGCTTGAGGGCCGCGCGATCGGCCATGCCCAGGCTGGCGTCGAACAAGATGTTGCCCCCGTTCGACGAGATCACCACGAGCTCGGCTCCGGTCTTTCGACCCGCGAGCTGCATGACCTCGAGCCACTCGGCGTTCGGAAGGCGCGAAAGGCGTGCCGCGAGGGTGGTCGCGAGGAGCTCGGCGCGCGCGGCGGCGTGATCGTCGCTGGCCGTCGCCAGGTTCGAGACGCCGAATAGACCGATCGCCATCGCGACCGTGAGCCCCACGAGGATCACGATCGCGGGCGCGAGCGGCAGAAGTGGCCAGACGCGGCCGGCGCGGCCGGCGCGGCCGGCGTGAGGCGGGAACGAAGAAATAGCTACTTGTACGCTGCTAGTGGCGAAATGAGCCTGTGGCGGCGACGGCGGGGCGCCCGAACCGTGCGAACTGTCCACCCGGAGCATCTTATGCGTGGCGTCGCTCAGATGTCGCTTGCACCATCACCGATTGGACTTACGCTCGTGCTGCGCCGAGGATAAGGAAATGCGATCGCACCTTCGCCGGTTGGCATCTCGCATGACGAAGAAAACGACGGGCGCCGTCACGCTCGTCATCTACGGCTGGCGCGAGAGCCAGCCGGGAACGCTCGCCTGGGTGTTTCCCAGCCTTCGCTCGGCGCTGAACGCCGTGCGCGCGATGCGCAACGCGCTGCGGTGGATGATCCTCAAGGGCAAGCAGGCGTTCGAAGGCGACGTCGATATCGACGCCCTCCGCCAGTCGGGCCGCATCTTGATGGAAGGCGCCGCGTAAGGCGCACACCTACCTCCGCGGCGAGAGAACCGCAGAGAGCCCTCGGCGCCACGTGCCAGCGTCCTCGGCGCCACGTGCGGGCCCGCCCTCGTCGGAGCGGGTCGCTCCAGCCGCCCAACCCGGTGACGATCGCGCTCGCTTCAGCCGGGCCCCAGGTGCCCGGCGCGTACTCGTGAACGGGTGTCGTATCGCCGAGGATCCTCTCAGGCGTCGAACGTGAGCCACGCGCTGGTGATGACGGCCTCGTCGCGCTCGCGAACCTTCACGCGGAGGGCCAGGGCGCCCGGCGAGACGAGCCACCCTTCGGTCACGAGGGTGTCGCCCGGCCAGACCGGACGGCGAAACTGCGCTTCGAAGGCCCGGATGCGCGTGGCGTCGCCGCCGCAGACGGCGCGAGCGGCGTGGCGGATCATGAAGCCGAACGTGCAAAGCCCGTGGAGGATGGGCCCCTGCTCGAAGCCGACGCGTCTGGCGAACTCGGGATCCGCGTGGAGCGGGTTGTGGTCACCCGAGAGCCGGTAGAGGAGGGCCTGCTCGGGCGTCGTGCCTTCTTCGACGGCGAACGTCGGCGGCACGTCCTTCGGTCGCTCGACGCCGGGCGCCGCCTTCGGCATCGGCGCGCCGCCGAAGCCGCCCTGATCGCGGAACAGCATCGTCGACGTGGTCTCGGCGACGAGCCGGCCCCCCTCGTCGTGGCTCTTCGTGTCGACGAGCACCTGCGCGAACCGGCGCATGTCGTAGAAGCCGCGGATCGCCGCCGTGGTCGCGAGGCGCCCGCGAGGCTCGAGCGGCGCATGCACCGTGACGCGCTCGGCGCTGTGCACGAGCATCGCGAGGTCGCCGCCGCTCTTCGCGAGCAGATCGAGCATTGGCTGGAACTTCGGAACGACGGCGAAGCTCGGGAGCACCTTCGGCCCGCGTCCCTCGTAGAGGAAGTCGAGCTCCTCGCGCTTGGCTCCGACGCCGAGGGCGTAGAGGGCGGTGTCTCTCGGAGTGACTTCCGACGAGACGGGCGGCGACCACTGGCCTGCGAGCGTTCGGTCGAACGGCATGATGGCGGCAGGATCGGCGACCTTGGCACAACCCGTCAACCGGGGTGCTAGGACATCGGCCGATGTCGCTCGCCGATCGCCTCCCTCCTCGCCCCGGCGCGTCGCCCGACGAGCTCCTGGATCTCTTCCTCGGGCACGTCGCGGAAGCGGGCCTCGAGCTCTATCCGGCGCAGGAAGAGGCGATCCTCGAGCTCTTCACGGGCAACAACGTGGCCCTGGCGACGCCCACGGGCAGCGGCAAGTCGCTCGTCGCGCTGGCGCTGCACTTCTTCGCGATGAGCCAGCGAAAACGCAGCTACTACACGGCGCCCATCAAGGCGCTCGTCAGCGAGAAGTTCTTCGCGCTCTGCCGCGACTTCGGCGCCGACCGCGTGGGCCTGGTCACGGGCGACGCCGCCGTGAACCGCGACGCGGACATCATCTGCTGCACCGCCGAGATCCTCGCGAACATCGCGCTCCGTGAGGGCAAGGAGGCGGCCGTCGATTGCGTCGTGGTCGACGAATTCCACTACTACGCCGATCGCGAGCGCGGCGTCGCGTGGCAGACTCCGCTGCTCGTCCTCGAGCGCGCGCAGTTCCTGCTGATGAGCGCGACGATCGGGCCGACCGAGGGCTTCGAGAAGGCGCTGACGAAGCTGACCCACCGGCCGACGGTCACGGTCCGGTCGACCGATCGCCCGGTTCCCCTCGACTACGAGTACCGCGAGACGGCCCTTCAAGAGACCATCCAGCACCTCCTGAAGACCGGGCGCTCGCCCGTTTACGTGGTCAACTTCACGCAGCGCGCGGCCGCCGAGAACGCGCAGAACCTGATGAGCGTCGATCTCATGCCCAAGGAGCGAAAGCGCGCGATCGCCGAGGCGATCGACGCCGCGGGCGTGCGCTTCGATTCGCCCTACGGCAAGGAGGTGAAGCGCTTTCTCGTGCACGGCATCGGCCTCCACCACGCCGGGCTCTTGCCGAAGTACCGCCTCCTCGTCGAGAAGCTCGCGCAGAAGGGCCTCCTCGCGATCGTGAGCGGGACGGACACGCTCGGCGTCGGGGTGAACGTCCCGATCCGGACCGTCCTCTTCACGCAGCTCTGCAAGTACGACGGCGAGAAGACGGCCGTGCTCAGCGTGCGCGACTTCCAGCAGATCTCCGGCCGCGCGGGCAGGAAGGGGTTCGACACCCAGGGCTACGTGGCGGCGCAGGCGCCCGAGCACGTCATCGAGAACCTTCGCCTCGAACAGAAGGCGGGCGGCGACCGTGTGAAGCTCAAACGCATCGTGCGCAAGAAGCCCCCCGAGCGCGGCTACGTGCCGTGGGATCGCGCCACCTTCGATCGCCTGGTGACATCCCAGCCGGAGCCGCTCACCTCGCGCTTCCGCGTCACGCACAGCATGATCCTCGACGTGCTCGAGCGCCCCGGCGGCGGGTGCCTCGACGTCGCGCGCATCATCTACCGGTCGCACGAGCGCCGGGCGCAGCAGCGCATCTACGCGCGCGAGGCCCGCACGATGGCCGACGCCCTCGTGAACGCGGGCATCCTAGACGTCAGCGGCGACGGCGGCCGCAAGATCCAGGTGCACGCGGATCTGCAAGACGACTTCTCGATCCATCACGCGCTCTCGCTCTGGCTGGTCGACACGCTGGGCGAGCTCGACGTCGAGAGCCCCACGTATGCGCTCGACGTGCTGACGCTGGTCGAGTCGATCCTCGAGAACCCGGACTACGTGCTCCGCCAGCAGCTCGACGCGGTCAAGACGCTGAAGATGGCCGAGATGAAGATGGCCGGCGTCGAGTACGAAGAGCGCATCGCCGAGCTCGAGAAGCTCGAGTACCCGAAGCCGCTGCGCGAGCTCGTGTACGACTCGTTCAACGCGTTCGCGAGCAAACACCCCTGGGTGAAGGGCGACGACGTGCGTCCCAAGTCGATCGCGCGCGAGATGGTCGAGAAGTTCATGGACTTCAACGAATACGTCCGCGAATACGAGCTCGGCCGCGCCGAAGGGACGCTCCTCCGTTACCTGAGCGACGCGTACAAGGCGCTGGTGCAGACGGTTCCGGCGCCCGCCAAGACCCCCGCGGTCGAGGAGATCGAGATCTTCTTGCGAGCGATCGTCCGCTCCGTCGACAGCAGCCTGCTCGACGAGTGGGAGCGCATCCTGGCGGGGCCCGAAGCGCTCCTCGAGAAGGCGGCGAAGGTCGGCGCCGAGACGGTGATCGAGGAGCCGGACATCACCCGCGACGAGCGCGGCTTCACGGTGCTCGTGCGTAACGCCCTGTTCCAGCTGATCAAGGCGCTCGCGCGGCACGACTGGCCCGCCGCGGCCGTGATGGTCACGCGGGCCTCGGCCGGCGGCGCCGACGGCGACGAATGGACCGCCGCGCGCTTCGAGCAGGCGCTGGCGCTGTTCTTCGAAGAGAACGCGACCTTGCGCGTCGACCCCTCGGCGCGTGCTCCGCAGAACACGCGCATCGAGAAGACGGGCGAGGCCGTCGCGGCGGGAACGTGGGAGGTCGTGCAGGTCCTCTGCGATCCCGCCGGCAACGACGACTGGGCGCTCTCGTGCTGGATCGACCTCCGGGCGTCGGCCAAGGCGGGCAAGCCGGTCGTGGTCATGCGCGGGATCGCGCGGTGACCCACCCCGTTGACGCTCGAGGCCGTCGAGCGAGCCGGGCGCACCGTGGCCGCGCGAGACGCCAGCGTCCCACGTTCGGCCTTGCGGCCCGGCCGTAGCGCTGCTTAAAGCGCGCGAGAATGAATGAACCCCCCATCGTCAGCCGCCGGTCGAAGATCCAAGGGCGGGGAGTCTTTGCGACGCGCGACATCGCGGAGGCCGAGCGCGTCGTCGAGTACACCGGCAAGCGCATCACGCCCGACGAGGCCGACTCGACCTCCCCCGACGACGCGACCTCGCGACGCCACCACACCTTTTTCTTCATGGTCGACGACGACCTCGTGATCGACGGCTCGTCGGGCGGGAACGACTCGCGGTTCATCAACCACTCGTGCGACCCGAACTGCGAGATCATCATCTCGCGGAGCCGGGTCTACGTGCACGCGCTGCGCGACATCCCAGCGGGTGAAGAGCTGTCGTACGACTACTGGTACACCACCGACGAGAGTTACACCCTCGACGATCTCCGCCGCATCTACCCGTGCCGCTGCGGAGCGGCGAAGTGCCGCGGCACGCTCGCGCGTCCCCCGAAGCGCGTGAGAAAGAAGCGCGCGGTGGGAGAGTGAGCGCGCCCGCGGCGCCCGCCCACGAGCGCGTCCCCTGGTCGGCCGCCTTCGGACATCGCGCGTTCAGGCTGTTTCAAGCCATCTGGGCCTGGCGCCTCCCTGCCCTGCGGCGCACCGATCGGCTGAACGACGCGCACGCCGCCTGCGCCCTGGAGTAGCCTCCGGGCTATGGAGTCAACGGAGACGCGCCTCGTGGACCTCGAGCTCCGCTTCATGAAGCTCGAGCGTTTCGCGCACGAACTGTCCGACGTGGTCGTGGCCCAGCGGCGCCAGATCGAAGCGCTCACGGCCGAGACGAAGCGCCTGCGCGAGCGCGAGTTGCAAGAGGAGCCGGCCGCCCCGAACGACCGGCCCCCTCACTACTGACTAGCTGCGCATTACTTCTGGAGCTGCACGCCGAACTGGAGGGAGTTCTGGTACCGGTTCGGGCCGCCGGTGCTACCCGTGTCGATGTGCTCGTAGGTCAAGACGAGCCGCGCGTCGTACTCCTTCATCACGTAGGCGAGAGCCCCGTCGATGATCGTCCACTCGGGGTCGATGGTCTGCTGCCATCGGATGAGCGGCTGGAACTTGCCCACGCCGATGTTCTCCGGCGTCAAATACGAGACGACCGCATAGAACGCCTCTCTCGGATTGAAGATGGGGATGGTGTTGGCCCCTTCGCTGAAGCTGCTGAAGGGCAGGTCCTTGTTGAAGGCGTAGAACTCTCCTTCGAAGGTGAACGTTCCCGTTCCTTTGACATTCTGCTCGGTGAGAATGTCGGCGATGCCCACGAACGTGTCTTTCCGGCCGCCCGTGGTCGAGGCGAGATCGACCGAACCGTTCCGCTTGTACTGGCCGCCGACGGCGATCGTCGTGATGTCCTTGTCGCCGTACCAGGTGCTCGACCCGAAGTAGCCGGGCTCGCTGCCCTGCAGCGAGTACGAGAGTCGAGCCGAATAGAACGCGTTGTCCGCGGGAAGCTGCGTGCTGTTCGGCCCGCCCTGGTCGATGCCGTAGATGCCGGCGAAGTACTTGAACTTCGATTCGGGACCGACGTTGCCCCAGACCGTGATCCCTTGGTTGCGGCCGTTCGCGCCCTCCATCGGGCCGATGGGCGGGGCGTTCTTCAAGTAGAAGCCGGGATAGTCCCAGGGACTCATGAAGAACGGACCGGAGAAGTTCGCTCGGTCCGACGGAACGAGGAGCCGGCCCATCCAGATCTGGAAGGCGTCGACCGCTTTGAACTGGGCGATCAGGTCCTCGATGCTGAGCACCGCAAACGTGGACTGGTTGCCCGATCCCGCGCTGCCAACGGCTCCGCCATCGATGAGGGCGTTGAAGTTCGCGGTCCACGAGAAGTAGTCGGTGACGTCGCCTCCGAGACGGAGCTCCGCGGCGTTCGAGTACCCGGTCGTATCGAGGTGCAGCTCCCCCATCTTCTTCGGCAAGTCAGGATCCTGAAGGATCAGGCCCAGGCGCACCGCGCCGCCGACTCGCAAGGGTGTCTCCTTCACCGGCGCGGGCGCAGGAGCCTCGGGCGGGAGCGGCAGCGGCGTCGGGGGGGTCACGACCGCCATGGGTGGTGGAGGAGGCGCCGCTTCCATGGGCGGGGGCGGCGGCGCCGCCAAGGGCGGCGGGGGTGGTGCCGCCAGCGGCGGGGCCGGCGGCGCAGGGGCGGGCGGCAGGGCAGCCCCGGCGGGCGGTGGTGGAGGGACGGGCTGCTGGGCGCGCGCCTCACCTGCCATGGCCAGAAACAGCACCAAAGCCGAACCCAGGACCGGCGGCAATCGCGACGTGACTCGTATCATCGGCACTCTCCTCATGTGTCAAGCTCGACTCGGGAATCGCGGACAGAACTCTCCCTCGTTTGCCCGGGTACTATTTTCAACCTCCCCTGTCCCCGGGCGGGGCGGACCATTCAAACGACTCAACCGCTGGTTACTCGGCCGCAGGTGTCGTACCGATTTCGCGCACATTAATATTTGTGGCATTCGTGTGCGGCAGCACGAAAAACTGATTTGCATTGCCATCGGTTCCGTACCGCCGCGACACGCGCGCGAAACCGTCGACTGGGAAACTGCGCTCGTCGGAAGCGAAGACGCGTGACCTGGAGGGCTGACCGATGACCCACGTCGCATCGACCCCGTATCCCTGGCCGTTCGACGGCGTGCTCGAGCGCGCCAATACCGCGCTCGTCGTCATCGACATGCAGACCGATTTCTGCGGCAAGGGCGGATACATCGACCTCCTCGGTTACGACATCTCCCTGACGAGGGCCGTCATCGAGCCAATCCAGCGGGTGCTCGCCGCGTTCCGGGCCCGGGGGTTCCCGGTGTTCCACACGCGCGAGGGGCATCGACCGGACCTCTCGGACTTGCCGGCCAACAAGAGGTGGCGTTCGCGCCGGACCGAGTCGGGGGTCGGCATCGGCGACGACGGACCTTGCGGCCGGGTGCTCGTCCGCGGCGAGGCCGGCTGGGACATCATCCCCGAGCTGGCGCCGGCCGCGGGCGAGGTCATCATCGACAAGCCCGGCAAGGGCACGTTCTGCGCGACCGACTTCGAGCTGATCTTGCGAACGCGCGGCATCCGCAACCTCGTCTTGACCGGCATCACGACCGACGTGTGCGTCCACACGACCATGCGCGAAGGAAACGACCGCGGCTTCGAGTGCGTCATCCTGTCGGATTGCTGCGCGGCCACCGACGTCGGCAATCACGAGGCCGCGCTCAAGATGGTGACGATGCAGCAAGGCGTCTTCGGCGCCGTCACCGACTCGCACTCTCTCCTCGAAGCGTTCCGCCGGTAAGATGAGGAGATGGGCCGCCGAGCCGCAGAGAGCGCAGAGCAGAGAGGGGGGGTCGAAGGCGCCCGAACCAGGAAGGACGGCCGACGTAAGGCAGATCCGCGCCCTTCTCACGAGACTGCAACGCGCACAAAACCCTCATCCCTCTGCGCCCTCTGCGCCTCTGCGGCCAATCTCTCTGGAGCCACCGGCGAGAGACTCGCTGGGGACACACGAATTCGCCGCGGTACTCCTGCGTTCTCGGCCGGGCAACGAGCCCGAAACGTCTGCCCGATAGCGTGTCCCGGTACGGCGCCCCTGTCCGGGCGCCTGAAGGAGACCTGCGATGTCCACGGCCACGTCTCACGCCAGTTCTTCCGTCCTGGTCGACGCGGAGCCCCAACCCCTGGCGATCGATGTCGGCCGTACCGCGCTCGTCATCATCGACATGCAGCGCGACTTTCTGGAGCCCGGGGGCTTCGGAGAGACCCTGGGAAACAAGGTGTCGCTGCTCGACGCGGCCGTGAAGCCGATCGCGGCGTTGCTCGAGGCCGCGCGGAAGGTGGGAATGCTCATCGTGCACACGCGCGAGGGGCACCGGCCCGACATGTCCGACGCGCCCAAGGCGAAGGTCGAGCGCGGAGAGCCGCACCTTCGCATCGGAGCCAAGGGGCCGATGGGGCGCATCCTCATTCGCGGCGAGGCCGGCCACGACATCGTGCCGAAGCTCTATCCGAAGGACGGCGAGGTGATCATCGACAAGCCGGGCAAGGGCGCGTTCTACGCGACCGACCTCGGCGCGATCCTGCAGCACCAGCACATCGAGAACCTGATCGTGTGCGGCGTCACGACCGAGGTGTGCGTGCACACGACGGTGCGCGAAGCCAACGACCGCGGCTTCAAGTGCATCGTGCCGGGCGATTGCTGCGCCTCTTACTTTCCCGAGTTCCACGAGGTGGGCCTGCGAATGATCAAGGCGCAAGGGGGCATCTTCGGGTGGGTCTCCGACTCGACCCGCTTGGTCAAGGCGTTGTCGTGATCCCGGGAACCGCAAAGGCGCGGAGGCGCGAAGTATTCCCCCTGGCTGCGGGCGTCCCCGCTGAAAACCCCGTGCGGTATTCTTCGAGGAGCGCGCCAGAGCGCTTTTCCTCTAAGTTGAGCGGGTCTGGATCGGCGGGCGCCGCGCGGAAGCGTACGTCTGTATGCTGAGCACGGCGAGCGCCGAGACGGGCCCGATCAACGACGAGGAAAAGTGCTCTCAGACCGCCAGGTGTTTCTGAACGAGCTCGTCGGAGAGCTCGGCCATCTTGCCTTGGGCGACGACGGTGCCTCGCTCCATGAGGTAGAAGCGCTCGGCCACCCTGCGGGCGAACGGTAGCTTCTGCTCGACGAGGAGCACGGCGAGCTTCTCTTCTTCGTAGAGCTTGCGGATGACGTTGCCGATCTCGTGCACGATGTTCGGCTGAATCCCCTCGGTCGGCTCGTCGAGGAGCACGCACTTCGGGCCGATGGTGAGCGCACGAGCGATCGCCAGCTGCTGCTGCTGCCCGCCGGAGAGGTCCCCGCCGCGGCGGTGCATCATGGTCTTGAGGACGGGGAAGAGCCGGAACACGAGCTCCGGGATCTCTTTCTTGCCGTCGGTTCGGGCGTACACGCCCACCTGCAGATTCTCCTCGACCGTCAGTTGACCGAAGATCTCGCGGCCCTGCGGCACGAACCCGATGCCGACGCGCGCCCGATAGCTCGCCTCGGCGCCGACGAGCTCCTTCTCGCCGAACTTGATGTTCCCGGAGCGCACCGCCACGAGACCCATGATGGCGCGGAGCAGCGTGGTCTTGCCGACCCCGTTGCGCCCCATGACCACGGTGCAGGTGCCGGGCGGCACGGTGAGCGTCGTGCCGCGAAGCGTGTGGCTGCTGCCGTAGTATTGATGGACGTCGCGGGTCTCGAGCACTTCACGCTCCCAGGTAAACTTCGACGACCTTCGGATCGTTCTGCACGTCTGACATCTGCCCCTCGGCGAGCACGCTCCCTTCGTGGAGCACGGTCACCTTCTGCGCGATGCTGCGAACGAAGTCCATGTCGTGCTCGACCACGACGACCGTGTGCGCGCCGGCGAGGCCTGACAGGATCTCCTCCGTTCGCTCGATCTCTTGCTGGGTCATGCCGGCCACGGGCTCGTCGACCAGCAAGAGCTTCGGTTGCTGAATGAGGAGCATCCCGATCTCGAGCCACTGCTTCTGCCCGTGCGACAGGAGCCCCGCGAGCCTCGTGGCGTGGTCGGTCAGACCGATGAGCTCGAGCGTCTTTTCGATGGCCTGTCGCTGGTCCGCCGTCAGCCGCGCGAAGAGCATCTTGAACACGCCCTTGGGCCCGTGACTCGTCAGCTCCAGATTCTCGAAGACGGTATGGCCAGGGAAGACCGTGGGGCGCTGGAACTTGCGGCCGATTCCCAGGGCGACGATCTCGTGCTCGGCGAACCGCGTGATGTCCTTGCCCTCGAAGGTCACGGTGCCCACGTCCGGCCGGGTCTTGCCCGTGATGATGTCCATCAGAGTGGTCTTGCCGGCGCCGTTCGGGCCCACGATGCAGCGGAGCTCGCCTGCCTCGAGGTGGAGGGTCAGGTCATTGAGAGCCCGGAAGCCGTCGAAGCTCACCGTGACCTTGTCGACTTGCAATTGCGCGCTCACGGCTGCTCCTGCTCCTCGCCCACGCCCGGCCCTCCGGTGCTCACGGGAGCGGCAGCGGCCGTCTCCGGCCCGGCGGCCGCGCGCTTGACGCCCAGGCCTCCGAAGTACTTGGTGAGAAAGCCGCCACCCTTCAGCAGGCCGCTGAACGACTCGACGATGCCGCCCGGAACCACCAGCGTCACGACGACGAAGAGGACACCGAGGAAGTAGAGCCACGCGGTCGGGAACGCGACGGTGAGCCAGCTCTTCGCACCGTTGACGAGGAACGCGCCGAGAATGGCTCCCGCGAGCGTGCCCCGGCCACCGACGGCGACCCAGATGGCGATCTCGACGGAGCTCGACGGCTGCATCTCGCTCGGATTGATGATGCCGACCTGCGGCACGTAGAGAGCGCCCGCGAGACCGCAGAGCATGGCGGACACGGTCCACGCGAAGAGCTTGTAGGCCACGGGGTCGTAGCCGCTGAACCGCACCTTCGCTTCGGCGTCTCGCATCGCGGTCATCACGCGGCCCGCGCGCGAACCGATGATGTAGCGGCAGAGCGCGTAGGTCAGGCCGAGCGCGAGCCCGGTGATCGCGCAGAGCGCCGCGCGCGTCGACGGCTCGCGAAGCGGATACCCGAGAATGCGCTTGAAGTCGGTGAGCCCGTTGTTCCCCCCGAAGCCGGTGGCGTTGCGGAAGAAGAGCAGCATTGCCGCGTAGGTGAGCGCCTGGGTGACGATCGAGAAGTAGACGCCGCCGATGCGCGAACGGAACGCGAAGAACCCGAAGATGAAGGCCACGACGCCCGGCACGATGAGCGCCATCGCCATCGCGAAGCCGAAGCGGTTGAAGCCCTCCCAGTACCAGGGCAACTCCTTCCAATCGAGGAAGACCATGAAGTCGGGAAGGAGGCTGCGGTAGTTTCCCTCCGTGCCGATGGCCCGCATCAAGTACATGCCCATGGCGTACCCGCCGAGCGCGAAGAACACCGCGTGGCAAAGGCTGAGGACGCCCGCGTATCCCCAGACGAGGTCCATCGCGACGGCGACGATGCCGTAGCACGTGAGCTTGCCGACGAGCGTGACGAAGAAGTCCGAGATGTGAAACGCGCTCCGCGGAGACGGGCCCACGTTGAGGACCGGAATGATGACTCCGACCACGAGGCAGACGACGCCGGCCACCCACGAATTCCAGTGGAGGGGGCGCGCGGCCGCGAACCCCGCAAGCGTCGGAACGGCTTTGGTGGGCTTGGCGGGGCTCATGCCGACTCGACGGTGCGTCCCTTCGGCGCAAAGAGACCCTGGGGGCGCTTCTGGATGACGAGGATGACGGTCATCAACACGATGATCTTGCCGAGAACGGCGCCGGCGAGCGGCTCGAGCAGCTTGTTGAGGATCCCCAGCCCAAAGGCGGCGACGACGCTGCCGACCAGCTTTCCGACGCCGCCGAGAACGACGACGAGGAACGAGTCGACGATGTAGCTCTGACCCAGATCGGGGCCCACGTTGCCGAGCTGCGAGATCGCGACTCCGCCGAGACCGCCGACCCCGGAGCCCAGGGCGAACGTCCACATATCGACCCACTCCGTGCGAATGCCCATGCAGGCGGCCATGGGCCGGTTCTGGGTTACAGCGCGAACACGAAGGCCCAGCGAGGTGCCCCGGAGGACGTAGCCCACGAACGTGACCACGACGATCGTGAAGAGAATGACCGCGATGCGGTTGTAGGGAACGACGACCCCCTCGAAGATCTCGAAGCCGCCCGAGAGAAGGGGCGGGTTTCCGACCGCGACGTTCTGCGCGCCGAAGATCGTCCGGACGATCTGGATGAGGAGCAGGCTGAGGCCGTAGGTAGCCAGCAGGGTCTCGAGCGGTCGCCCGTAGAGGAATCGAATGACGGTCCGTTCGAGGAGCGCGCCGACCGCCATCGTGGTGATGAGCGCGACAGGGACGGCCGCGAGGAGATACCAGGACTCGTGCTCGGGGAGGTGCGCGTGAAAGAATTGCTGCGTCACGTAGGTGGCGTAGGCCCCGAGCATCAACATCTCGCCGTGAGCCATGTTGATGACGCGCATCAGCCCGAAGGTGATCGCGAGACCTAGCGACGACAGGAGCAGGATGCTCCCCATGCTGAGGCCGTAGAGGACGTCGGCCGTCGTGTCGAAGACGACCTGCTTTCGCTGGAGACCCTTGACGACCTTCTCCGCCGCTGCCCGGACGTTCGCGTCCGGTTCGCCGAACGTGCCGTCGTCGTGCTTGGCGATGAGCGTTTCGAGCTTCGGGCGCAAGCGCTCCGAGCCCTCGGCGTCGATGGCCGCAATCGCCGCCATGCGCTGTTTGGGATCGTCGCTCGCCAGGTCCAGCTCGGCGAGCGCCGATACGAGCGCCTTGTGCACGGAGGCCACTTTCTCTTGCGCGAGGGCGTCGCGAAGCGCCGGCGCGTCGTCGCTGCTGGCGCGACCCGCGACGTCCTCGACGGCCGCGAGCCTCACGGTGGGATCGGGTGAGCGCAGCTGGAGCCGCGAGACCGTCGGCGCCAGAATGCGTCGGATCGAGTTGTCGACGATGAGCGGATGGGCGTCCGGCGCGTTAGCCAGTGCGCCCGTGGCGGCGTCGTGCAAGGCGCCACCACGGTCGCGAACGAAGACGCCCCCCGCGGCATCGACGGCGACGTCGCCGCCGTCGAGGCTCTGGAGGAACTTGAGCGCGCGTGGATCTTCCGTCGCGCCGAGCGCGGTGATGGCCTGCACCACCGCGTCGGTCGAGGGGTTTGCGATACCCTTGAGCGCCGACGCGTAGTCGTTCTCCCCCTCGGCCCTGGCGGGGGCTGCCAGGAGCAGCATGCCCAGCATCACCACCGGTAGCAGGCTCGCGACCCTCATGCGCGACCACCGCCCGAGCGGAGAGAAGATCCTCGCGTTCATCATGATGATGCTTTCGCTCGTGCTCGGCGACCGGTTCAGCGCCTCGCCATCGTCACTTCTTGGTCGTCATGGCCGCCATCGTGTCGGGGGGAGGACTGCCGTACTTCCCCTCCGTGCAGTTGCCGCAGACCCAGGGATAGGTCCAGTCGGCGACCTTCTTCGCGCTCTCCGGGATGAAGGGGCTCCAGGCGTTGGCTCGAATCGGACCGTCGGTCTTCCACACGACCTGGAACTGGCCATTGGCCTGCACTTCGCCGATGAAGACCGGCTTGTGGAGGTGGTGGTTCTTCGCATCGAGCGTGATCTCGAAGCCCGAAGGCGACTTGAACGACTGGTAGCCGAGCGCCTGGCGCACGGCGTCGACGTTCGTCGTTCCCGCCTGGAGCACGGCCTGGGCCCACATGTGCATTCCGATGTACGTCGCTTCCATCGGGTCGTTCGTGACGCGCTTGTCCCCGTCCGGGAGGTTGTGCGCTTTCACGTAGGCTTTCCACTCCGCGATGAACGCCTTGTTCTCGGGCGTATCGATCGACTCGAAGTAGTTCCACGCGGCCAGCTGCCCGACGAGCGGCTTGGTGTCGATGCCGCGGAGCTCTTCTTCGCCGACCGAGAAGGCCACGACGGGAATGTCCGACGCCTTCATGCCCTGGTTGCCGAGCTCCTTGTAGAAAGGAACGTTCGAGTCGCCGTTGATGGTCGAGATGACGGCGGTTCGCTTGCCGACGGCGAACTTCTTGATGCCCGCGACGATGGTCTGGTAGTCGCTATGACCGAACGGGGTGTATTCCTCGTGAATATCGTCGTCGGAGACTCCCTTCGACTTGAGGAAGTAACGAAGAATCTTGTTCGTCGTACGCGGATACACGTAGTCCGTACCCAGGAGCTCGAAGCGCTTGGCGCCGCCGCCCTTGTCGCTCATCAGGTACTCGAGCGCCGGAATGGCCTGCTGGTTCGGCGCAGCGCCCGTGTAAAACACGTTGTACGACGATTCTTCGCCCTCGTACTGAACCGGATAGAAGAGGAGGCCGTTCAGCTCCTCGAAGACCGGGAGCACGGACTTTCGGGATACCGAGGTCCAGCAGCCGAAGGTGACGGCGACGCCGTCCTTCTGCAGGAGCTCGCGGGCCTTCTCCGCGAAGAGCGGCCAGTTCGACGCGGGATCGACGACCACCGCTTCGAGCTTCTTGCCGAGCACTCCGCCCTTCGAGTTTATCTCGTCGATCGTCATGAGCGCGACGTCTCGCAGGGACGTCTCGCTGATGGCCATCGTGCCCGAAAGAGAGTGGAGAATTCCGATCTTGATGGTGTCGCCGCCGCCTGCTGCCGCGGACACCGCAGGCGCGGGCGCAGCAGCGCTCGATGATGCCACTGCCGACGCCGCAGCGGGCGCGGGGGCCGCGTCGTCTTTGCTGCAGCCCTCGGTTCCGAGCTGGCAAAGCGCCGCAAGCACAATGAGCCACTTTCGCATGAGTGTGTAACTCCTCGGGAGGCACGATGTTCCTCGGCCTGTTTCCGGCAGTTGTCGGCGCGATGTTTTTTCCGGTTCCCGCCCGGGCCCGCTCCCACGAGGCCACCCGCGCATCGCGCGACCCGTCGTGACACGCCCCAGGACGCGGACGGCCGCGCTGCCGCTGGCCGCAATGCTGCTCAGTTAGTTTAGGAGAGGGAGATGGGCCGCAGAGGCGCAGAGAGCGGAGAGCCGAGATTGGGGTCGAAGGCTGGAAACCTGCGCGGCGGATCCGATCTGCGCTGCCTTTAGCTACTCGAGCGCGCGCAAAACCCTCTGTCCTCTGCGCCCTCTGCGCCTCCGCGGCCAATCTCTCTCTCGCTTAAGTGAGCGGCATTACCGCTACGCCGACCGCTGGCCGCCTCGCTCCTACGCTACGCGGGCTCAGCGGCGGGCACGACCTCGCGCCACGCGGCCAGGATCGCCGCGGTGATCTCCGGCAACCCCACGCCGCGGTTCGCCTGGGCGAACACGAAGGGGCCGTCGCCGCGCATCGCGCGCGCGTCGCGGGCCATGACCTCGAGGCTGGCGCCCACGTACGGGGCGAGATCGGTCTTGTTGATGACGAGGAGGTCCGACTGGGTGATCCCGGGCCCCCCTTTTCGCGGCACCTTGTCGCCGCCGGCGACGTCGATCACGTAGACCGTGTAGTCGACGAGCTCGCGGCTGAACTGGGCGGCCAGGTTGTCGCCGCCGCTCTCGATGATCAAGAGCTCGGGGCCCACGTCGGCCATGAGCTGCTCGAGCGCGTCGAGGTTGTGGCTGATGTCTTCGCGGATCGCCGCGTGCGGGCAGCCGCCGGTCTCGACCGCCCGGATCCGCTCGGCCGCGAGGGCATGGTTTCGGTGCAAGAACTCCGCGTCTTCGCGGGTGAAGATGTCGTTCGTGACGACCCCGAGGCTCATGCGGTCGCGGAGCGCCCCGCAGAGCGCGAGAACGAGCGCCGTCTTGCCGCTGCCGACGGGCCCGCCGATGCCCACCGTGAAGGCTCGGCTTGCGTAGTCGCGGCGGCGCGATGGCTCTCGGTCACGAAAGCGGCCGGGGTGCGTCCAGGCCTCGTGCGTGTGGCCGTGCCCCTCGCTCGCGCGGTCGTGAGCGTGAGCGTGAGCGTGAACGTGAGCGTGTCCGTCGTGGTCGTGAGCCATCGGGGTCCCTCAGCTCTGAAAGAGGCGCGCATAGAGCCGATCGTGGGTCGCGCCCATGATCTCGAGCAGCGGATTGACGATCGCCGCGTCGTCCGGGCCCAGCCCCGCGCACTCGTCGAGGATGTCGTCGAGCGTGACCGCGTGGCGCTGCTGGAGCCGCTGCGCTTCGTGTGGGCCGACGATCCCGAGGCGCACCGCGGCCGACGCCACGCCGCGGAGAGCCGTGTAGAGGTAGAGCGTCTGGGTCTCGGCCTTCGTGGCCCCCAGCGCGGAGAGCGCGGCGCCGAACACCGGCGCCAGGTGCGCCGAGACCTTCGGCCGCTCGGCCTCGTCGACGCGAGAGCCGGACCGGGCCGCCAGCGCGACCACCGCCGGCTCGTCGAAGATGCGAGCGCTCGTCGCGAGGAACGTGCGCCCCTGGGTGCGGCTCGCCCGGTTCGCGACGTGGCTCGTGAGCGTCGCGTCGGCGCGGACGTCGAGCGCCCAGACGTCGGCCGGAGCCGCGAACGCCGCCGACACGAACGGGAGCGACGCGTATCCGACGTTCCAGAGGTGCTCGCGCGCGTAGTCGTCGAGGCCGCCGCCGGTCGTCGCGCGCCCGTGGTGCAGCGCGGCTTCGAGCCCGCTGGAGTGCGCGAACCCGCCGGTCGGAAAGGCCGAGTCGGCGATCTGAAGGAACGTCCAGCGCACCACGTCACACACCCTAGTCACACACCCTAGAAGAGGTGATAGAGCTGCGCGAGCGGCAGGCGCGACGCCGGGCCGCAGCGCAGGAGCACGCCGTCGGCGCGCACCTCGTAGGTCTCGGGGTCGACCGTGATCTTCGGGAGCGCGTCGTTGTGCACCATGTCGCGCTTCCCGATGCCCCGGCAGCGCTTCACGGGCACGATGTGCTTGCCCAGGCCGAGCTCGGCGAGGCCCCCTTCGAGCGCGGCGCGCTGCGAGACGAACGCGATGCTCGTCGCTCCGATCGCGCCGCCGTAGGCGCCGAACATGGGTCGCATCCGGAGGGGCTGCGGTGTGGGGATCGACGCGTTGGGATCGCCCATCTGCGCCCAGGCGATGAAGCCGCCCTTGATGACGAGTTCGGGGCGCACGCCGAAGAACGCCGGCCGCCAGAGCACGAGATCGGCCCACTTGCCGACCTCGACGCTCCCGATCTCGTGGGACATTCCGTGCGCGATCGCGGGGTTGATCGTGTACTTCGCGATGTACCGCTTGATGCGCGCGTTGTCGTTGTGGCCGACCTCGCCCGCCAGGCTGCCCCGGTCGCGGCGCATCTTGTCGGCCGTCTGCCACGTGCGCATGATCACCTCGCCCACCCGGCCCATCGCCTGGCTGTCGCTCGAGATGATGCTGATCGCGCCGAGGTCGTGCAGGATGTCCTCGGCCGCGATCGTCTCGCCCCGGATGCGGCTCTCGGCGAACGACACGTCTTCGGGGATGGTCTTGTCGAGGTGGTGACAGACCATGAGCATGTCGAGGTGCTCGTCGAGCGTGTTCACCGTGAAGGGACGGGTCGGGTTGGTGGAGCTCGGGATGACGTTGGGCTCGCCGCATACCCGGATGATGTCCGGCGCGTGCCCGCCGCCCGCGCCTTCGGAGTGGTACGTGTGGATCGTTCGCCCCTTGAAGGCGGCGATCGAGTCGTCGACGTATCCCGACTCGTTCAGCGTGTCGGTGTGGATCGTCACCTGCACGTCTTCGCCCTCGGCCACGCCGAGGCAGCAGTCGATGGCGGGCGGGGTCGTTCCCCAGTCTTCGTGCAGCTTCAGCCCGACCGCGCCGGCGCGGATCTGATCGACGAGCCCCTCGGGCGACGACGTGTTGCCCTTGCCGGTGAGGCCGATGTTGATCGGGAACGCGTCGGTGGCCTGCAGCATCTGCCGGATGTGGCGGGAGCCCGGCGTGCACGTGGTCGCGTTCGTTCCCGTGGCCGGCCCGGTGCCGCCGCCGACGAACGTGGTCACGCCCGAGGCGAGCGCCTCGTCGATCTGCTGGGGACAGATGAAATGGATGTGCGTGTCGATGCCGCCCGCGGTGAGTACGAGGCCCTCGCCGGCGATGGCCTCGGTCGTGACCCCGACGACCATGCCCGCGGTGACGCCGGCCATCACGTCGGGGTTGCCCGCCTTGCCGATCCCCGAGATGCGGCCGCTCTTGATCCCGATGTCGGCCTTGTAGATGCCCATGACGTCGACGACGAGCACGTTCGTGATCACGCAATCGAGCGCGTCGCGATCGCTCACCCCGGCGCGCTGGCCCTGCCGGTCGCGAAGGACCTTGCCCCCGCCGAACTTGCACTCGTCGCCGTAGACGGCGAAGTCGCGCTCGACCTCGGCTATCAGCGCGGTGTCGCCGAGGCGGACGCGGTCGCCCGTGGTGGGCCCGAACATGTCCGCGTAGTGCCGTCGATCGATCGTGGTCATGCGGTATCCGCGGGCGCCGTCGATGCCGTCGTTGCGGTCGCCACGAGCCGCACCGTCTTCTCGTCGCCCGGCTCGAAGCGAACCGCGGTGCCGGCCGGGATGTCGAGCCGGCGGCCCGTGGCACGCGCGCGATCGAAGACCAGCGCCGCGTTGGTCTCGGCGAACGGGTAATGGCTCCCCACCTGGATGGGGCGATCGCCGACGCTCTTCACGACGACCTCGATGACGTCGCGCCCCTCGTTGAGGACGATCGTGCCGGGCGCGATGAACGACTCGCCCGGCGACGACGGCGCGGTGGCAGCCGCGACGTCGGGAAAGGTCGCGGCGTCGGGAATGGGCAAGAAGGTGCCGTGGAGCGCGAGCTTCAAGTCGACGCGGTCGAGCGCGATCGGCCGATGCACCGTGACGAGCTTGGTCCCGTCGGGGAACGTCCCCTCGACCTGCACCTCGACGATCATGTCGGCCACGCCCTCCATGACGTGGACGCGCCCGAGGATGCGGCGCCCCTGGTCCATGAGGTCGGCGACCGAGCGGCCTTCGCGAATCAGCTCGAGGAGCTGCGTCGCGATGAGAGCGATCGCTTCGGGGTAGTTGAGCCGGAGGCCGCGGGCGAGGCGCTTCTGCGCAACGACCCCGGCGCCATGAAGGACGAGTTTGTCGAGGTCGCGAGGCGCAAGGTGCATCGCCAGCGGTGACCACTAACGCATCGCGCGCGAACCGTCACCACTTTCGGTCACCACTTTCGAGCGAAGGGGTCGTCGCCGAGCACATGCGCGAGCGCCAAGAAACTCGAACGCAAAGCAAGCGACGCCGTTTCGAAACGTTCGGCCGCCACGCGCACGATGCATCCGTCGTCCCCCACGGGGCTTACCGCCAGGATCACCGGCGCCGGATCGCCGCTCGGGCCGTTCCCGTTCGGCGCCTCGTGCGGAATGGCCGCGAGCATCGCCTCGCGTACGGAAATGAAGCGCGGGCCGAACGCGATGAGCGAGAGGACCACGTCGAACCGCCCCATGCGATCGGCGATGGCGCGGTGGCCGCGACGTCGCTCGAGGCGCGTGGCGTCGACGAGGGAGCGCTGTCCGCCTGCCACGCCCGGTCCGCCGGAGGGCGCGCGCGTCACGCCGCGCGTGACGCCGCGCGTGACGACGGTGCGCGACGCGTAGCGAGAGAAGGCCCACCGCTCGCCGCGAGCGCTCCGGCCACACGTGTACCCGTCGATCGCCACCAGCGACGCCGTCGGGGCCAGCGCGATGTCGAGGGTCTGGTCGTAGCGGGCGTCGGCGAAGCAGACGACCGGGTCGGGAAGGAGTGCGAGGGCGGCGCCCTCGCCGACCCGCGCCGAGAGCCTCTGAGAGCATCCGCCTCCGGTTCCGGCGGCTCCTGCAGATGCGGCAGTTGCCGCCGTTCCGTCGGTTCCGTCCGGTGCGGTCGGCCCGCCGCTGGCGAGCGCATCCCCGGCCCGCCGCTCGGGCGACCGATAGACCTTCGTCGACGCCTGCGTTCCCAGCAGGGCGAACGCTCCGGGGTCGACATCAACCTGGACGTCGAAGTGGTCGCCGTCGACGAGGCCGCCTCCGAAACTGGAAAGATACACCCAGGCCGCAACGCCATGGTTGCGAGGCGTCAGGAGTCGGAGCGGGCTCGTTGCGTAGGCGGACCCAAGCGTCGTCCCGGTCGACCCATGGCAGAACTGCATCCGCGCGGTACCCGGCCTCTGCGCGAGCTGCTCCTGGGGAGACACCCGTTCCTCACTGGCCTCACTGGCGTGCAGGTCGCGCAAAACGGTGCTCATGGCCGCGCAATAATCCACGCTGGATGGTCGGGGCTCTCGTCTGCCGTCGGACTGCTGCATCAATTCCGGTCAATTCTTTCGGCGATGAAGGGGGATCTGGCCTGCAATGATACGTATTCGACCCCCTGGGCTCCCGCTTGCTAAGCGTAACCGCGGCGCGTGGGGTTGTCGGCTGCACCTCGCCTCATGGAGTCCCCTTATCGATGACCAATCTTCGCTTCCGTCTCCTTGCCGCCGTTGCGGCTTGCGCAATTGCGCCGGTCCTTGCGCACTGTTCCTCCAGCTCCTCCCCCGGCGGTAACGGGTCCGGGGTCAGCGCCTCGAGCAGCTCGAGCGGGTCGTCGAGCGGCAGCGGGAGCTCCTCGGGATCGAGCAGCGGCAATCCCTCGTCGTCGGGCGGGTCGTCCGGCTCGTCGGGCGACGACGCAACCATGGGAGACGACGCGTCGCCGGAAGGCGACGCCGGTACCGCCGACTGCGGGGCGAACAACATGTACCCGCAGACGAAGTTCGTGGAGCTCGCGGTCACGCCAGGCACCAAGCTGACGCCCGGCCAGAGCGACGCGATCCCGGGCGACGCCGGCGTGCCGCAAACTCCGGGCTGGGACTTTCACCAGGGCGGCCTTTGTCGCGACGGTTCGCCGGCCGGGTTCTACGTTCACTACTCGCCTTCGAACTCGGACAAGCTCTACATCTACCTCGAGGGCGGCGGCGCGTGCGACAGCGCGACCTTCTGCAGCCACAACCCGGGCAACCTCGCGTCCGTGTTCTCGGGCGGAGCGGCGACGCAGGGCCAGACGATCATCGGCTCGCTGACCTTCACGACGGCCGGTCAGGTGCCGTACACGCCGACGCCGGCGTCCGGAGCGACCCCCGCATACAGCCCCGGCATCTTCGACTTCACGAATACGGCCAACCCGTTCAAGGACTGGAACGCCGTCTACGTCCCTTACTGCACCGGCGACGTGCACTTCGGCACCAAAGACGACGTCGACATCCCGAGCGACGGCGTCCTGGCCGATGAGCCGCACCAGCACTTCGTGGGCGGGTTGAACCTCAAGAGCTACATCGCGCGGATCGTTCCGACGTTCCCCAACATGAGCCAGGTCATGCTCACGGGGGCGAGCGCCGGCGGGTTCGGCGCCGGGCTTAACTACGGCATGGTGCAGGACTCGTTCGGGTTGAAGATCCCCGTCGTCGTCATCGACGACTCGGGCCTCCCGTTCAGCGCGACGTACCTGCCCGCCTGCCTGCAGAAGACGTGGCGCGACCTCTGGGGCTTCGACGCGTCGCTGCCATCGGACTGCGCCGAGTGCAACCTGCCCGACGGCAGCGGCCTCACGAACGTGGTCTACTACTGGCTGCACAAGTACCCGAAGGCCAAGATCGGCGTCGTCACGACCATGCAAGACGAGGTCATTCGCCTCTTCTTCTCCCAGGGCGAGAACTCGTGCGCGTCGAACAACGCCACGGCGCTGACGCTGAGTCAGGCGCTCTGCGGCGGGTACACGTGCGACAAATACACGGCGGGCATCACGGATCTCGTCTCGACGTACTCTTGCACCGGGCGTCTGGCCGCGTACCAGATCGGCGGGACGAATACGGCCTACATGAACCCGTCGTTCCACCAGCACATCTTCCGCAACGAGTTCTACCAGGCGATCACGAATGACGGCGGCATCACGATGGCCAACTGGGCGTCGGACTTCCTCGCCGGCAAGCTCGAGATCGTCGGGCCCTGACCTGCTGAAGGCCTCGGCCGGTCGCTCGAGAGAGAGATTGGCCGCAGAGGCGCGGAGGACGCAGAGGCAAGAGGGGGCGAAGGCTCGCTCCCAGCTGGCCCCATTCTCTTCTCCCTGCGTTCTCAGCGCCTCTGCGGCTAGGCTCTCGCCGCCGCCGTGCCTCCGTTCCTCGCCATCGCGCTTTCCGTCTACGGGGTCGTCTTCATCGCCGAGCTTCCGGACAAGACGGCCCTCGCGGCGCTCGTGCTGGCGACCCGGCACAAGGCTCTGCCGGTCTTCGTCGGGTCGGCGGCGGCCCTCGCGATCCAGAGCCTCGTCGCCGTCCTCGCCGGTCAGCTCCTGACGCTCCTTCCGGCGCACGTCGTCCACGTCGTCGCAGGCTTCGTCTTCATCGTCTCGGCGATCGTCATGTGGGTCCGTCACGAGGAGGTCGGCGATGAGGGCGCCGACGACGCGACGTCGAAGGGCTTCTGGGCGACGGTGTGGACCGTCTTCGTCGTCGTCTTCATCGCCGAGTGGGGCGACCTCACCCAGCTCGCGACCGCCGCCCTCGCCGCCCGCTACGCGGCGCCCGTCGCCGTCTTCGTCGGCTCGGCCGCCGCCCTCTGGTCGGTCGCGGGCATCGCCGCCCTCGTGGGCAACCACGCCGGCAAGATGCTCTCCCCCACCGTCACCCAGAAGGTCGCCGCTGTCCTCTTCGTCGTCCTCGGCCTCGCCCTCGTCTCCGGCAAGCTCTGAGTCTCCGGCGGACGAACCGACGAGCGACGTTCCCTCGAACGCTCGCGAGGCGGAGACGCCCTTCCGGAAGGCGACGGCATCGGCTTCGCAGGGAACTGGAGAAGTAAGCCACGAAGGCTCGACGACCTTCCGGAACCGGGCGTCGGGCCGCGAAGCCGACGCGTCGGGCCGCGAAGCCGACGCGTCGGCTCGCTCGAAGCCTTCCCGCGCCGGCGAAGAAACCCAGTCGGCAAGGCGAGAAGGGGCGTCCGCCCGCGGAGACGCCCGATCCGCGAGCCGAGAAGAGTCCTCCGCGAGCGAAGCAACCGCATCTCCTTCGCAAGAAGATTCATCCACCCGCGAAGCCACCCGATCTCCTACGCGAGAAGGGGCATCGACGAGCGAGGGGAACGCATCCGCTTCGCAAGAAGAGTCGTCCACCCGCGAAGCTACCCGATTTCCGACGCAAGAAGGGGCATCGACCAGCGAAGGGAACGCGTCCGCTTCGCAAGAAGAGTCGTCCACCAGCGAAGCTACCCGATTTCCGACGCAAGAAGGGGCATCGACCAGCGAAGGGGACGCATCCGCTTCGCACGAAGAGTCGTCCGTCCGCGAAGGAAACGCACCGGCAAGCCAAGGAGATTCTTCCACCAGCGAAGCCGGTCGACCGGCCGGCGAAGCCAACCGGCCCCCCGGCGAGGCGATGTCCGTACCGTGACGTGCGATCGCGCGAACGACGCCGGCCCGTGGCATCGCTTGGGTCGCTCGGGCACTACTCGTAGCGAAGGGCGTCGATGGGGTCGAGCTGGGAGGCCTTTCGGGCCGGGTAGAGACCGAAGACGATGCCGACGGTCGCGCTGAACGCGACGGACGCGATGATGACGTTGGGCTGAACGAGCATGGGCCACGCGAAGCGCGCGGCGAGTCCCCGGGCGATGCCGAGGCCCGTGGCGACGCCCAGCGCGCCGCCGGCCATTGAGAGCACGAGCGCCTCGATGAGGAACTGCATCAGGATGTTGAGCGGCTTCGCCCCCAGCGCCATCCTGAGCCCGATCTCGCGCGTACGCTCGGTGACGCTGACGAGCATGATGTTCATGATGCCGATGCCTCCGACGAGCAGCGACACCGCGGCGACGCTGGCGAGTAGCGTCGTCATCGTGTCGGTCCCCTGCTGACGGGCGCCGGCGATCTCGCTCATGTTGCGGATCGAGAAGTCGTCGTCGTCGCGCGGCGACAGGTGATGCCGATCGCGCAAGAGGGCGGTGATGTCCTTCTGCGCGCGCCCGATGTCTTCGGTCGACGTCGCCTCGATGTAGATCGTCCCCTGGAGGAAGTTATTGAGACCTCCCTGGATCTTGCGGGCGTACGTGGTCACGGGAATGAAGGCGGCGTCGTCGTAGTCTTGCCCGCTCGTCGACTGGCCCTTGCCGATCGCCACGCCGACCACCGTGAACGGTGTGCTCGAGATGCGCACGTTCTGGCCGATGGGATCGGCGTTCGGACCGAAGAGCTTCGCGACCACGGTCTTGCCGAGAACGACGACCTTCGTCCCGGTCTCGACGTCTTGCGAGGTGATGCCCACGCCGGACTCCATCGGCCAGTTGCGGATGTCGAAGTAGTCGGGCGTCGTGCCGGTGACGCTCGTCGTCCAGTTGGCGTCGTCGCTCACGAGCGACTGCGTCGACCGGAGCACGGGCGCCGCGGCCTTCACGGTGGGCACCTGCGACCCGAGGGCGTCGAGATCGTCGTTCGTGAGCGTCGGCTGGGAGCCGAACCCCCCCTTGACGCCGCCCGTGCTCGACGAGCCCGGCAAGACGATGAGCAGGTTCGTTCCCATGGCCGCGAACGCCTGCTCCACCTGGCTCTTGGCGCCGGCGCCGATCGCCATCATCGCGATGACGGCGCCGACGCCGATGATGATCCCGAGCGTCGTCAAGAACGAGCGCATCTTGTTTCGCAAGACCGCGCGCATCGCCACGCGGAGCGTCTGCCAGAGATTCACAGTCCACCGCCGGCGGCGCCGCCGACGCCGCCCGAGCGCGGGATGTCGACGAGCTTCGGAGCGCGCTTCTCGTCGGAGAGCACGTGCCCGTCCTTCACGACGATGACGCGCGACGCGAACTCGGCGACGTCCGGCTCGTGCGTGACCAGGATGATCGTGATGCCCTGGTGCCCGAGGTCCTGAAAGAGCGCCATGACCTCGAGGCTCGTTCGCGAGTCGAGGTTGCCGGTGGGCTCGTCGGCCAGGATGACGCGCGGGCGCGTGACGAGCGCGCGCGCGATCGCGACGCGCTGCTGCTGGCCGCCGGAGAGCTGATTGGGCGTGTGCCCGGCGCGCGACGCGAGACCCACGTGCCCGAGGGACTCGGCGGCACGCGCCTTCCGCTCCTTGGAGCGGATGCCCTGGTACATGAGAGGCAGCTCGACGTTCTCGAGCGCGCTCGTTCGCGGCAAGAGGTTGAAGTTCTGGAAGACGAAGCCGAGCGTCTGGCTACGCACGCCGGCGAGGTCGGTCTTGCTGAGGCCCGACACTTCGCGGCCGGCGAGCATGTAGCGGCCCCCGGTCGGCCGATCGAGGCACCCGAGGATGTTCATCAACGTCGACTTGCCCGAGCCCGAAGGGCCCATGACGGCCACGAACTCGCCGCTCGCGATCTTCATCGACACGCCGTCGAGGGCGCGGACTTCGACGTCACCCGTCGAGTAAAAGCGCTGGACGCCGTCGAGTTCGATGAGCGATTCGTCAGTGGGATGTTCAGTCGGCATGTCGCGTCGGGGCTCAGAAGGGCTCAGAAGGGAGACCGTCGGGCGGTGGTCGTCGGCGCCGCCGCCGCCGGGTCTTTGCCCGCGACATTGGCGTCGACGATGATCGCGTCGCCCTCTTTGACCGCGTCGTTGGTGATTTCGGTGTAGGCGCCGTCGGAGAGGCCCGTCTCGACCGGCACTTGAACCGGCGTGCCGCCGTTGAGCACCCACACGGACTTGGCGTCGTTCGCGCCCTTGCCGCTCACGCCCCGGCCACCGCCACCGCCACCGCCGCCGGCCGCGCCCGAGGATGGAGGACCCGAGCCGTCGCTGCTGGCGGCCGAGGCGGCTTCGGCCGCTCCGGCGTCACGCACGCGGTGACCGCCGGAGCCGCCGCCCGTGGCCTTCGACGCGACGCCTGCCTCGGGCGGCGGCTTGAACCGGAGCGCCGCGTTCGGCACGGCGAGCACGTCTTTCTTGTCGGCAAAGGTGACCGTCGCGTTGGCCGTCATGCCGGGCCGGAGCCGCCCGTCGGTGTTGTTGACGTCGATCACCGCGTCGTAGGTGACGACGTTCGAGACGGTGGTCGCCGAGTTGCGGATCTGGCTGACCTTTCCTTTGAACTTCTCGCCCGGATACGCGTCGACCGTGAAGGTCGCGAGCATCCCGTCTTCGAGGCGCCCCACGTCGCCCTCGGACACGTTCGTGTTGACCTGCATCTTCGCGAGGTCTTCGGCGATCGTGAAGAGAATCGGCGCCTGCAGGGACGCGGCCACCGTCTGGCCGGTGTCGACGCTGCGCGAGATGACCGTCCCGTCGATGGGCGAGATGATGTCGGTGTACGAGAGGTTCGTCTGCGCCTGGTGCAGCTGCGCTTGCGTCTGCAAGACCGAGGCGGCGGCGACGTCGACCTGAGCCGCGGTCACCGCCACGTTGGATTGGGCGGTGTCGACGTCTTGCTGAGCGGCGAGGTTCTCTTTGAGGAGCTGCTCCTCACGGGCCGACTGCTTGGCCGCGAGGTCGGCCTGCGCCTTCGCGCTCTTCAGGGTGGCCTGCGCGGAGCCGTAGTTCGCGCGCGCTTGCTCGACGGCCGCCTGAAAGAGCTGCGGATCGATCTTGGCGATCAACTGACCTTTCTTGACGGGTGAGTTGTAGTCGGCCATGAGCTTCGCGATCCGGCCCGAGACCTGCGTGCCCACCGTCACGGTGACCGTCGCGAGGAGCGTCCCGGTCGCGGTGATTCGCCCGACGACGTGGCGGCGCGCGAGCGGCACGGTCTCGTACGTGACGGGGGGCGGCTGATGGGTCTCGCGGTAGTGCCAGAGCTCTACTCCCGCCCCCACGATGACCAGCAGCGAAGCGACCCAAGCGATGACGCGACGGTTCATAAGACGTTGGGCACGAGCCTATCAAGGCGAGCTTCGGCGTACACGACGCCTCGCGCTTTTCGGACGCGCGGCGGTCCTCCGCCGACGAGCCCCCCCAGACAAAGTCCGGGTCGACCGGCCATTGGCACACAGCGGCACGGCGAAGAGGTCGCCAACTGCTTGATATCATGACGAGGTCCCGGCGCTGAGCCGTGAAGCCGCGCCGTGATAGAGTCGCGACGCCCTCGCGTCGGGCGTCGCGTGAAGCTGATCATTCAGATCCCCTGCCTCAACGAGCGTGACCATCTGGGCCCGACCCTCGCGGACCTGCCGCGTCGCATCGACGGCATCGATTCGATCGAGGTGCTCGTCATCGACGACGGGAGTACTGACGGAACGAGCGTCAGGGCCGTCGAGCTGGGGGTGCACCACGTGGTGCGGTTCCCCAAGAATCGCGGGCTCTCGGCCGCGTACATGGCCGGCATCGAGGCGTCTCTCCGGCTCGGCGCCGACATCATCGTCAACACCGACGCCGACAATCAGTATCCCGGGCCCGACATCGCGCGACTCATCGAACCCATTCTCGCCGGGCGCGCCGACGTGGTGATCGGCAACCGACAGACCGACAAGATCCCTCACTTCTCGTGGCTCAAACGCCGCATGCAGCGGTGGGGCTCCGGGATGGTTCGCCGGGTCTCGGGAACGCGCATCACCGACGCGACGAGCGGCTTCCGCGCCATCCGGCGCGAGGCGGCCTATCGCCTCTTCGTGCATAACCGGTTCTCGTACACGCTCGAGACGATCATCCATCTCGGCCGATCGGGGATCGTGTTCGACGACATTCCGCTAGTGACGAACCCGACGCGGCGGCCGTCGCGGCTCTTCACGTCGGTACCGCAGTACCTGCGCCGGAACGGGCCGGTCATTCTCCGGGCGTACGCGATGTACAGGCCCGTCCAGACGTTCTTCTCGCTGGCCCTGGTGCTCTTCGCGTGCGGCGCGGTTCTCGTGGGCCGCTTCGCGTATCTCTATGCGCGGGACCCCGCGTACGCCGGACACACGCAGTCGCTCGTGGTCGGCGTTGGAGCGGTCATTCTGTCGTTTCTCGTGGGTCTCTTCGCGATGCTGAGCGATCTCCTCGCGGGCAACCGGCGTCTCCTCGAAGACGTGCTCGCACGCGTACGCCGGCTCGACGCGGAAGCGTCGATGCTCGCCGCCGAGCGCGGAGCCCCCGTCGAAGGCGTGCAGAGCACGGGCGCGCTGCCCTGGCGGAAGAACGCGTAGATGGCCGCGCACCCGCTGCAGGGGAACGTTGTCGGCAACTACTACGACAAGTACGCGTCGAAGAACCCGATCGAGCGCGCGCTCATGAGGGGCTTTCTCCAGACTGTCACGGGCTTCTACGAACGGATGGCTCCCGTGACCGTCCTCGAGGTCGGCTGCGGCGAAGGCCGTCTCGCTCAACACCTCGTGACGACGGCACGCCGACCGCAGCGTTTCGTCGCCTGCGACCTCGAGCTCGGCGCCGTTGCGTCAGGACTCGATCCGATCATCGAGCTGCAGGCCGCGTCGATCTACGAGCTGCCCTTTCCCGATGCCACCTTCGATCTCGTCGTGTGCTGCGAAGTGTTGGAGCACCTCCACGAGCCCGGGCGCGGGCTGGCCGAAGTGGCGCGCGTGGCGCGCCGCGGCGCCATCGTCAGTACCCCGCGCGAGCCTCTCTGGCGCGCGATGAACATGATGCGCGGCAAGTATCTGCGGGAGTTCGGGAACACGCCGGGGCACGTGCAGCACTTCAGCGGCGGCGAACTCGAGCGCCTGGTGAGCCGCGCGTTTCGAGTCGCGGAGCGACGAAGCCCGGTTCCCTGGTCGGTGGTCCTCGGAGAAGTGGCCGGCAACGGCATGCCGTAGATCACGGGCCGCCCGGCACCCATACTGCGTAATCGAGGCCGCGCACCCTGCGCTTCTCCGGCCGCCACGCGAGGGCGAAGGGCGCCATCGCCCCCGGCGGAGGAGCGCCCACGAGCCATATCGCGTGGTCTCGCCGCGCGTCGACGATCGACGAGGCCTTGTTCCGCAGGTCGCCGTAGCTCAGGCCGAGCCCGAGCTTCGTACGCCCGTAGGCGACGCGCTCGAAGGGCAGGCCGTCGTCCCACCCGTCGCGGACTCCGGCCAGGATCATCTTGGGGGTCTGCCCGATCATCGCGCGGTACACTTCGCGCTTCTCGACGTCAGCGTGAACCTCGCCCGACACGTCTCGATACGTCGGCCAGGCGGTCGAAAGCCACAGACTCGCGAGCACCCCCCACCGAAGCCATGGCGCCGGCAAGCGACCGGCGACGACGACGACGAGGGCCGCGAGGACGCAGAGCTGTGGAAGCTGCACGGGAACGTCGAGGAAGCGCTCGCCCACCGTGGCAGCCAGCACGAGCGCCGCGGAGACGCCGAGGCTCGGCGGTGCGCCCGTCGCGATCCCGGCCACCAGCGCGCCCACCCCGAGCGCGAGCCACGGGCCCGCAGAGGACGTCAAAAACTGGATCGAGCGGGCGACCTGGTGCTCGACGCTCCACGGTTCCCGGGGCGCGTGCAAGAGACCGCGGCCGCCGTACCAGTAGTCGTGCCAGAACACGATGGCGAGCGGCGCGTACACGGCGAGCGACACCGCGCCGAAGACGGCGACGTCGCGAAGGTGGGTCGACCATCGCCGACGCGCGTATCTTCGTTCGCGCGTCGTCAGAAGCAGCATGGGGATGCTCATCGCCGTGATGGGCGTCACGAGCATCGCCGCGCCGAATGCGACCCCCGCCTTCGCGACCTTGCCCTGGAGCCACAGCGCGACCGCAATCAGGACGAGGCTGCACGCGACGACGTCAACCTCGGCAAGAACTGCGCCTCGCAGATACGCCTGGATACCAAAGGCCATGAGCGGCGCGACAGCCGCGACCGACCGCGACGCGCCGAGACCCCGAGCAATCATGAACATGGCAGCGCCGCCGGCCGCGGCGAACGCCAGACAGACGACGTTCATCGTGCCGTCGGTGTCGAAGGGCGACAGTGCGTGCGCCACGATCCCGCACAGGATGTACCCGACGTGGGTCGTGCGCATTCCCACGATGCCCCGCTCAATCTGCTCGTTGTAGACCGCGCCGTCGCCGTTCTGAATGACGCTGCGAATGAGCCAAAGGTGGGCGACGAACAACACGAGAGTGGCCACCGCCCAGGGCGAACGAAGC
>CALFNG010000533.1 GCA_937902985.1 uncultured Myxococcales bacterium | reverse complement strand
AAGGCCACGACGAGGAGCGAGAGGACGAGCTCTTTCAGACGCGCGATCATGGCCTATTCGTCCCTCCAGGACGGCAGCACTCGCAGGTCGGCCCAGACCTCGCGCGCCGTCGCGTACCGAAACTGCTCGCGGCGTCTGAGCATCTTGGCGATGAGCGCCCCGAGGGGCGTGCCGATGGCTTCCGCGCGCTGCCGCGGCAACCCCTCGGAGACGGACTGCATCAGCTGAGGGTAGGGCATGCCGCCTGGCACCGCGCTCTCGCCGGTGAGCATCCAGAAGAGCAAGAGGCCGACCTGATAGATGTCGCTCTGCTTGCTGGTGTACCCGGTCGCGATGATCTCGGGCGCCATGACGGCATGGTGCACGAGGTTCGGGCGGATCGAGGGCATCCCCCGGAGCTCGCTGCTGATCCCGAAGTCGCTGAGCTTCACGGTGGGCGAGTCCTGCCCGTGCCGATCGCGCGCGTGAACGAGCAGCACGTTGCCAGGGTGCAGATCATCGTGAACGACGTCGTTGTCGTGCAGGAACTGGATCGCGGCCAGCAGCTGGCGGGCGATCTCGATGACGAAGCCTTCGCGCATCGGGTGCCCGAGGAGCGAGCTGAGGGCGTAGTCGCACCGCTCGAGCGCGAAGTAGAAGAGATGGCCGTCTTCGAACGCGTCGAAGATGTAGACGACGTTCGGGTGCCGGAGCGACATGAGGTGCTGCACCTCGCGGGACCACTCGTCGCGCACCTCGGCATACGGGCGGTTCGCCGGGCGGACCATCTTGACGGCGTACACCTGGTCGAAGGGGCCGACGCACTCGTAGACGGCGCCGAACTCTCCGGAGCCGATGATCGACGTGACCTGGTATTCGCCGCGCGCCGAGCGCAGCGTGGCGCCCACGTCGGGGAAGCGCACGGGAATGGTCGCCGGGACCGCGAGAGGCGGGAGCGAGCGGTCGGTCACTGCGCCGGAGTTTACTCCGCTTCGGGGCCGATACGCGGCGCTGCTTGGCGAACCGTCGGGGGGGCAGGCGCTTCGGCGAGGCCGGCCACGGCAGACACCAGCACGCCCGGGTCGACGGGCTTGGTGACGTGCATGCCGAAGCCGGCGGCGGCCGAGCGTTCGAGGTCTTCGGCGCGCCCGTAGGCGGTCAGTGCGATCGCCGGGGTCCGACCGCCTTGCTCCGCCGGGAGACGACGCACCCGCTCGATGAGCTCGAAGCCGTCGACGTCGGGCATGCCCACGTCGGAAACGAGCACGTCGGGGCGGAAGCACGCGATGAGCTCGATGGCCTCGAGGGCGGTCGACGCGCACTGCACCGTGGCTCCGCTCTCCGACAGGATCTCGTCGACCAGCGACCGGGCGTCTTCCTCGTCGTCGACGACAAGGATCTTGAGGTTCTCGAGGCGCGTGTCGGAGCTCGGGGCGGCCAGCGGCGGCCTGTCGCCCTCGGCGCCGGCGCCGCTGGCCCCGCGAGGCGTGATGGCCGGCAGGGACCGGGCCGGGATCTCGATCGTGAACGTCGAGCCCTTGTCCATGCCCTCGCTCGCGGCGCGGATCGTTCCCCCGTGGGCCTGCACGAGCTGCCGGACGATCGCGAGCCCGAGCCCGAGCCCGCCGTGGCGGCGCGTCGTCGAGCCGTCGGCCTGACGAAACGGCTCGAAGAGATAGGGCAGGAACGAAGGTTCGATGCCTTCGCCGGTGTCCGTCACGCGGATGACGATGCGAGGCCCGAGCCGCGCGGCCGCGAGATCGACCGTGCCTCCGTCGGGGGTGAACTTGATGGCATTCGTGAGCACGTTCCAGACGATCTGCTGGAGGCGGTCGCCGTCGGCAGCGATGACGCCCACCGCCCCGACCTTGGCCGAGAGCGTGACCCTCTTGGCCTCCGCCTCGGGGCGCACCGTCTCGAGCGCGCTTTCGATCGCGGCCGCGACGTCCACCGCAGCGGTGTCGAGCCGCAACTTGCCGCCGACGATGCGCGACACGTCGAGGACGTCTTCGATGATGCGGGTCTGGGCGCGCGCATTGCGCTCGATGATGCCGAGCGCCCGCTCGAGCTCGGCCGGCGCCTGCCGTCGCGCGACGACGGTCCACCCGAGGATGGCGTTGAGCGGTGTCCGGAGCTCGTGCGAGACGGTCGCGAGGAAGTCGTCTTTGGCGCGGTTCGCGACCTCGGCCTCGGCCCGCGCGGCGCGCTCGCTGTCGAGCAGACGCGCGCGCTCGCGGGCCGCTTTCTCGGCCGCGTCGCGGGCCAGGACCTGATCGGTGACGTCGATCGCGAACCAGAGCACGGACTCGACCTTGCCGACCTGCCCGCGCATCGCTTGCACGGAGAAATCGAAGAAGCGCCGCCGAGGCTTGTCGTCGGAGCCGAAGGTGCCGACCATGGGGTACTCGGTGGCCGTCACGGCCTGTCCGGTCGACTGCACGCGCTCGAACATCGCGAGAATCTCTGGCGTCGCCCCGAGCGCGGCGGCGGGCTTCCCGACGACGTCCTGGTCGCCGAAGAGCCGGCGATGCGCCAGGTTCGAGAACTCGCACGCGAAATCCGGCCCCCGGACGATCGACACGATCGCGGGCACGGACATCAGGACGGCGTGGAAGCGATCGAACCGGAGGCGCTGCGCCACGGCCCACGCCGCGCGCTCGGCCATGGCGCGCAGGAGCCGCCGCTCGACGTCGGAGATGTCGTCGCTCTTGGTCGAGCCAATCTGCGTCACGCCGATGACGTCGCCGTCGTGCATCAGGGGAACGCCGAAGAGGCACCGTACGCCGGCCTCCTCGGACGCGGCATTCTCGAGGAACAGCGGCTCGCCGGTCGCGGCGATGACCCCGGCGAAGCTGCTGCCGATGGCCACCGTGCGTCCCGTGCGGTCGGCCGTGCGACCCATGGAGGCGCCAACCCGGAGGGCGTCGCCCTCGCGAAGGAAGATGACGGCCGAGTCGGCGCTGTCGGCCGCCTCGAGGAACACCCCGAGGAGCTTGTGGAGGAGCGCGGGCAGATCGCCCTCTTCGAGGGCGGCGCTGGCGATGCGCTCGAAGGCCACGAGGCGCCGCATGGCTTCGTCGCGCTCGCGCGTGTGGACGGCTACGTCGCGCCGGCGGAGGTCTTCGCGCTGGCGGAAGAGGTCGACGAACGCCTTCACGCGCGCGCGCAAGATGTCGGCGTCGAAGGGCTTGGTGATGTAGTCGGCCGCGCCCGTGGCGTAGCCCTTGCGCGCGTATTGCTCGTCGCGATGGATCGCCGTCAAGAAGACAATCGGCACCTCGCGACCCCAGTCCATCGCCCGGATCCGCGAAGCGACCTCGAAGCCGTCCATGTCGGGCATCTGCACGTCGAGCAGAATGACCGCGTAGGACCCCAGGGCGGCCTTCTCGAGCGCCTCGGCGCCCGACCGGGCCTCGACGAGCACGGCCCCCAGCGGCTTGAGCACGGCCTGGAGCGCGAGCAAGTTGGCCGGCGAGTCGTCGACCAGCAGGACGCGGTCGGGGCTCTGCGGGGGCGCCTTGCTCGGGGGGCCTGCACGAGGAGCTTGTTCCATCCTGGGGCTCTTGTTCACGGTCGCGGGGTCCACGGTCGCACGTTTTGCGTCCGGTCAGGCGTCTTGTGTCGCGTTCGGTGTGCTCACCCAGTAGTGAATGACGGCGAGGAGTCGCTCTGCGTCAACGGGCTTCGTCACGTAGTCGGTCGCGCCGGCGGCGATCGCCTTCTCGCGATCGCCCTTCATGGCCTTGGCCGTCAGCGAGATGATCGGCATCGAACGGTACTCGACGATATCGCGGATCGCGCGGGTCGCCGAGAGCCCATCCATTTCCGGCATCATCGTGTCCATGAGCACGAGGTCGACGTCGGTATGTTGCTTCAGGAGCTCGATCGCGACGCGGCCGTTGTCGGCGTGAAGGACATGGATCCCGTGTTCCTCGAGCGCCGACTGGAGGGCGAAGAGGTTGCGGACGTCGTCGTCGACGAGGAGCACCTTGAGCCCCGCCAGGTGGGCGTCTTGGGGCAGCGGCGGCACCGGTGGCCGCGACTCGACCTGGGCCTCGTCGCGGGTCGGCGCCTCGGCGCCCGCGTAGCGCGGCGGCAAGAGCAAGGTGAAGGTGCTCCCCTGGTTGGGCGCGCTCACCACGTCGATCGACCCCCCAAGCAGGCGGGCGATCTCGCGGCTGATGGTGAGCCCCAGGCCGGTGCCCCCGTACTTGCGGCTCGTCGTGCCGTCGGCCTGCTGGAACGCCTCGAAGATCAGCTTCTGCTTCTCGACGGGGATCCCGATCCCGCTGTCGGTCACGGCGAACGACAGGACCCCGTCGCCGTGCTCGCGTCCGGATCGCTTCACGGTCAGCGTGACGCCGCCGCGGGAGGTGAACTTGAACGCATTCGACAGCAGGTTCTTCAGGATCTGCTGCAGCCGGTTGATGTCGCTGAAGACCGCCGACGGCAGGTTGGGCTCCATTCGAATCTCGAACGAGAGCTCCTTCTGGTTGGCCACGTGCCGGAACGTCTGCTCGAGGTACTCGTGCACTTGCGAGAGGGCGAACGTCTGCGGATCGATCGGCATCTTGCCGGCTTCGACCTTCGAGAGGTCGAGGATCTCGTTGATCAGCTGGAGCAGATCGTTGCCCGAGGTGAACACCGTCTGCGCGAACTTCATCTGCTCGGGGGTGAGGTTCCCGTCGCGGTTGTCGGCGAGCATCTTCGAGAGGATGAGCAAGCTGTTGAGCGGCGTCCGCAGCTCGTGAGACATGTTCGCCAGGAACTCGCTCTTGTACTTCGAGATGAGCTGGAGCTGCTCGGCCTTCTCTTCGAGGCTGCGGCTCGCGAGCTCGACCTCCTGGTTCTTCACCTCGAGGAGCTCGGCCTTGTCGTTCAACTCCGCGGCCTGCGCCTCGAGCTCGGCGTTCGACGTCTTCAGCTGCTGCAGGAGCTCCTCGGTGCGCGTGCTCGAGGAGATCATGTTCAAGATGACGCCGACGCTCGCCATGAGCTGGTCGAGGAAGTTCAGGTGGTTCGAGCTGAACTGCTTGAACGAGGCGATCTCGATGACGGCCTTGGCGTGGCCCTCGAAGAGGACCGGGAGCACGACCACGCTCCGCGGGGTGGCCTGGCCCATGCCCGTCGCGATGTAGATGAAGTCTTCCGGGACCGCGCCGAGCAAGATGCGCTTCTTCTCGAACGCGCACTGCCCGATGAGGCTCTCCTTCATCTTGTAGCTGCTCGAGAGCGTCTTGCGGCCGCCGAACCCGTAGCTGGCGATGAGCTGCAGCCGCGCGCCGCGGTCTTCTTCGTCGGTTTCCATCATGTAGAACGCGCCCTGCTGCGCGTCGACGAGGGGGGTCAGCTCCGACATGATGAGCTGCGCGACCGACTCGACGCTCCGCTGCCCCTGCATCATGCCCGAGAACTTCGCGACGTTCGTCTTCAGCCAGTCTTGCTCCTGGTTCTGGTGCGTCGTGTCCTTCAGGTTGCCGATCATCTGGTTGATGTTGTCTTTGAGGGCGGCGACCTCGCCCTGCGCGGCGACCGTGATCGATCGCGTGAGGTCGCCCTTGGCGACGGCCGTGGACACCTCGGCGATGGCGCGGACCTGAGACGTCAGGTTCCCGGCGAGCTGATTCACGTTGTCGGTCAGGTCGCGCCACGTCCCCTGCGCGCCGGGCACGTTAGCCTGCCCGCCGAGCTTGCCCTCGATACCGACCTCGCGCGCCACGCTCGTCACCTGATCGGCGAACGTGCGTAGCGTGTCGGTCATGTTGTTGATCGTCTCGGCGAGCGCCGCGACCTCGCCCTTCGCCTCGAGCAAGAACTTCTGCTTCAGGTCGCCGTTTGCGACCGCGGTGACGACCTTGACGATGCCGCGCACCTGCTTGGTGAGGTTCGAGGCCATGACGTTGACGTTGTCGGTCAGGTCTTTCCACACCCCCGAGGCGCCAGGCACGTTGGCCTGCCCGCCGAGCTGACCTTCGATGCCGACTTCGCGGGCCACGGTGGTCACCTGGTCGGCGAAGATCCGCAGCGTGTCGGTCATGTTGTTGATGGTCTCGGCGAGCGCGGCGACTTCGCCCTTCGCCTCGAGCACGAACTTCTGGCTCAGGTCGCCGTCGGCCACGGCGGTGACGACCTTGACGATGCCGCGCACCTGCTTGGTGAGGTTCGAGGCCATGATGTTGACGTTGTCGGTCAGGTCCTTCCACGTGCCCGAGACTCCCTTGACCTCGGCCTGCCCGCCGAGCTTGCCCTCGGTGCCGACCTCCTTCGCGACGCGCGTGACCTCGGCGGCGAACGAGTTGAGCTGATCGACCATCTTGTTGATCACGTCTTTGATCTGGAGAATCTCCCCTTTGACGTCGACCGTGATCTTCTGCGTCATGTCGCCGTTGGCGATCGCCGTCGCGACCTTCGACACGTCGCGGAGCTGCACGGTGAGGTTCGTGGCGAGGACGTTGACGTTGTCGGTCAGGTCCTTCCACGTGCCGTAGACCCCTTTGACGTCGGCCTGCCCGCCGAGCTTGCCCTCGGTGCCGACCTCCTTCGCGACGCGCGTGACCTCGGCGGCGAACGAGTTGAGCGTGTCGACCATCGTGTTGATGGTGCTCTTGAGCTCGAGGATCTCGCCGCGCGCGTCGACGGTGATCTTCTGGGAGAGGTCGCCTCGCGCGACCGCCGTGGTGACCTTCGCAATGTTGCGGACCTGGGTCGTCAGGTTCGCGGCGAGGACGTTGACGTTGTTCGTGAGATCCTTCCACGTTCCCGAGACGCCCTTGACCTCGGCCTGCCCGCCGAGCTTGCCCTCGGTGCCGACCTCCTTCGCGACGCGCGTGACCTCGGCGGCGAACGAGTTGAGCTGATCGACCATACTGTTGACGGTCGTTCCGATGCGGAGGAACTCGCCTCGCACCGGCCGGCCCTCGATCTCGAGGACCATCTTTTGAGAGAGGTCACCCCGGGCGACCGCGGTGATGACGCGCGCGACCTCGTTCGTCGGCGCGACCAGGTCGGCGATGAGCTGGTTCAGCGACGCCATGCCCATGGCCCACGAGCCCTTGGCGGGGCCGACCGAGGCCCGCTCGTGCATCTTGCCTTCTTGCCCGACGACCTTGCCCACGCGAACGAGCTCGGTCGACATGTGCTCGTTGAGGCCGATGATGTCGTTCAGGAGCTCGCCCGCGCGGCCGAGCAGCCCGTCTTTGTCGCTGTCGAAGCGGACGCTGAAGTCGCCTTGCTTGACCGCCTTGAGCAACTCGACGAAGTGCTCGACCTCGCCGCGGCTGCGGACCGACAGGCGGTCCCACTCGGTTCGTTCGGAGCGCATCGCTTTCCGGGCCGAGGGGTGAACGGGTGCAGCCTTCGCCGCTCCGCGTCCCTTTGCCGACTTGACCGAGCCGTCCGTGGAAACCCCGTTGCCGTGCCCGTTGCTCTTCATCGTCATCAGACGGCCTTTTCGAAGCGGGTGAAGTCGATGCCTGACGCAGCGTCATGCGTGCTGCCGTATCGGCGCAAGCAGCCAAGCTAGACAGTTACTCCGGCGTCGAGGCTCCTCAAGCCGAGAATGAATCGCCCAGTTCGATTGGTGCGTTTTGCCACGCGACCTTTTTGCCACGCCGGCAGGCGCCCCCTCGGTCCCGCGGCCCCGCGACCCGTACCGGCTCGTCGGGCGCATGCCCGGGATATGTTCGGCCAATGCCTTCGCCGCGTCTCCCCCATTCGCACTCCACTGCCGAGCACCGCCGGCTCACGGAGGCGCGGCTCGGGGGCGATCGCAAGTGGCGCCGCTGGGGGACGTATCTCCCGGAGCGCCAGTGGGGAACGGTGCGTGAAGACTACTCGGCCGACGGCGAAGCCTGGGATTACTTCCCGTTCGATCACGCCGCAGCGCGCGCCTACCGGTGGGGCGACGACGGTCTCTTCGGCGTGTGCGACAACCGGGGTCTCGTCTGCTTTTGCGTGGCCCTGTGGAACGGCGCCGACCCGATCCTGAAGGAGCGCCTGTTCGGGGTCTCGGGCCGTGAAGGTAACCACGGCGAGGACGTGAAGGAGCTCTACTGGTACCTCGACGCGACGCCGACGTGCAGCTACGCGCGTGCGCTCTACAAGTATCCGCAGGGCGCGTTCCCTTACGACGAGCTCCGGGCGCGCGCGCGCGGGGCGGGCAAGGGCGACCCCGAGCCGGAGATCCTCGACACGGCGGCCTTCGCCGAGCACCGGTACTTCGACGTGGTCGTCGAATACGCGAAGGCCGACGTCGACGATCTCCTCGTGCGGATCACGGCGACGAACCGCGGTCCGGCTGCGGCCCCGCTCGTCGTGCTCCCCCAGCTGTGGTTTCGCAACACGTGGAGCTGGGCCCCCGGCGCCGGACGACCCGAGATGGTGGCGCTCGAGTCCGAGGGCGACGTTTCGGTGGTCGAGACCAGGGAACCCCACCTCGGGAGCTTCTGGCTTCACGTCGAGGGCGCCGACGAGCTCCTCTTCACCGAGAACGACTCCAACACCGAACGGCTCTGGAACTCGCCGAACAAGGGAGCGAGGGTCAAGGACGCCTTCAACGACGCCGTCGTTCGAGGCCTGGCGGGCGCGGTCGACGCGACGCGCGGCACCAAGGTCGGCGCGCGGTTCTCGCGCACCGTCGGGCCCGGAGAGAGCGTGACCTTGCGCCTCCGCTACAGCGGCCAGGCCCTCGGCGCGCAGGCCTTCGCCGATCACGACGCCGTGTTCGAGACCCGCCTCCGCGAGGCCGACGAGTTCTACGAGACAATCACGCCCGCGGCGCTGACCGCCGACGAGCGACGGATCTTCCGGCAGTCGGTCGCGGGGCTCCTCTGGAGCAAGCAATACTATGGGTACGACGTCGAGCGCTGGCTCCGCGGAGACGACGCGCAGCCGAGCCCGCCGCGCCAGCGCAAGGCGGGCCGGAACCACGAGTGGCGGCATCTCTACAACAGCGAAGTCCTGTCGATGCCCGACAAGTGGGAGTACCCGTGGTACGCGGCGTGGGATCTCGCGTTCCACTGCATTCCGCTCGCGCTCGTGGACCCCGACTTCGCGAAGCAGCAGCTCACGCTCCTCGTCCGCGAGTGGTATATGCACCCGAGCGGGCAGATACCGGCCTACGAGTGGCAACTCGGCGACGTGAACCCGCCCGTGCACGCGTGGGCCGCGTATCGCGTGTACCAGATCGAGCGCCGCACGACCGGGCGGGCCGATCGGGCGTTCCTCGAGTCGATCTTCCTCAAGCTGATGCTCAACTTCACCTGGTGGGTGAACCGCAAGGACACCCTCGGACGAAACGTTTTCGAGGGCGGCTTCCTCGGGCTCGACAACATCGGCGTCTTCGACCGGAGCAAGCCCCTCCCCGGCGGGGGCACCCTCGAGCAGGCCGACGCGACCAGCTGGATGGGGATGTACTGCCTCAACATGCTCGACATCGCCCTCGAGCTCGCCCGCGAGAGTCCGAGCTATCAAGACGTCGCGAACAAGTTCTTCGAGCACTTTCTGCTGATCGCGCACGCGACCAATCACATCGCGGGCGACGACGGGGGGCTCTGGGACGAGACCGACGGCTTCTATTACGACGTGATGCGCCGGCCGTCGGGCGAGAGCCTCCCCATGAGGGTGCGGTCGATGGTGGGGCTCACGCCGCTCTTCGCCGTGGCCACGCTCGAATCCGACTCGGTCGAGCGCTTCGAGGCGTTCTGGCGGCGCGCGCGCTGGTTCCTGCAGAACCGGCCGGAGCTGGCCGAGCACTGCCCGATGATGGAGGTCCCCGGCCTAGGTCAGCGCCGGCTGCTCGCCCTGGTCGATCGCACGCGCCTCGTGCGGGTGCTCTCGCGCATGCTGGCGGAGACCGAGTTTCTCTCGCCCTATGGCGTACGCTCGCTCTCGCGGACGCACCTGGCCGATCCCTACAAGCTGGTCATCGACGGCGCCGTCTACCGGGTCGACTACGAGCCCGCGGAGTCGCGAACGGGGCTCTTCGGCGGCAACTCCAACTGGCGCGGGCCCGTGTGGATGCCGGTGAACTACCTCGTCATCGAGTCGCTTCAGCGATTGAATCACTATTATGGCGACTCGCTGCGCGTCGAGTGCCCCACCGGCTCCGGCCAGATGATGACCCTGTCGGAGGTGGCTCGCGAGCTGTCGCGGCGACTCATCGCGCTGTTCGCCATCGGCGCCGACGGCCGGCGTCCCGGCCACGGCCCGCGGGACCTCGTGCAGCGCGACCCCCACTTCAGGGATCATCTCTCGTTCTACGAGTACTTCAACGGCGACACCGGCGAGGGCCTCGGGGCCCGGACCCAGACCGGCTGGACGGCGCTTGTAGCCAAGCTCCTCGAGCAGACCCGGCTCTGGAAGCAATAATCCCTGGAGCATGCTATCTCTCCCCACATGTGGCTCTGATCCGTGGGTCGGCGGAGAGGGAGAGGGAACGGACGGGAGCATGGGAAGGAAACTCGAGGCTTCGCTCGCGATCCTGAACGGCGCCATCGGCGACTACCTCGTTCGCACCGGGAACGGGCTCGCGACGACCATGGCCCTCGTCGCGCGGTCGGGTGACGATGTGCCCCTCGCGTTCGAACGCGCCGCTCTGACGCGCGCGCTTCCAGAGGCTTCTCCCCACGTGGCGATCTTCGTTCACGGATTGATGTCGACGGAGACCATCTGGACGATGTCCGACGGCACCGACTACGGGACCTTGCTCGCGCGGGACCTGGGAGTCACGCCCCTCTACGTTCGCTACAACTCCGGCCTCGCCATCGCCGACAACGGCGCCAACCTATCGCGCGCTCTCGACGCGTTCGTCGCGGCGTACCCGGTGCCCATCGAGAGCCTCGTGACCGTGGGTCACAGCATGGGAGGGCTCGTCATCCGCAGCGCCTGCCACGTGGCGCGCCTCGAACGCCGCGCGTGGCTGCCGCTCGTGAAGAAGGCCATCTACGTGGGAACGCCGCACCTCGGAGCTCCGCTCGAGCGAGTGGGCCGCACCGTCTCGAGGCTCCTGCGAACGATCGACGATCCGTACGCCCGCCTCGTCGGCGAGATCGCCGATCTGCGAAGCGATGGCCTCAAAGACCTGGGCGACGCCGATCTCCGGCACGAAGATCGAGCGGCGAACGCTGCGCGGGGCAGCGACCGCTTGCGCGATCCGAACCACCCCGTGCCGCTGCTCCCGGAGATCCAGCACTACCTCGTCGCCGGCACGCTCGCCCGCAGCGCGTGGCTCGCGACGCTCTTCGGCGACTCCCTGGTGCCGGTGCGGAGCGCGACCGCCGGGCTCGTCGACCCCGCGAGCGGCGCTCTGCCGCCGAGCCACGTGAAGGTGCTCGACGGAATGAGTCACATCATGCTGGCGCGAGACGCCGAGGTCTACGCAGCGATCCGCAATTGGTGCCGCTGACGCGAACGAACGACCGAACGAAGACGAAGCGGACGACGAAGGGAGCGAACCGATGACGACCGCGAACCGACTCAGAGGCTTGAGGGCGCTCATCGAAGACGCGGTCGATCAAGGGGCGAGCGCGGTGGAGCGTGTTCACCGAGCGACGGCCTCGCGTCCGTTCGACGTGCTCGATCACGTCGCGCCGATCGCTCCGGCCGCGCGCGGGGTGCGCCTCGTTCACGACGTGACCGTGGCCGGGGTCTACGAGGCCATCCGTCAGATCAACCATCTCGTGGGGGCGACCCTGGAGATGGCGATCGAGGTGGTCGAGCGAGCTTCGGAGGACGATGATCCCGGCGCACCAGCCCGACCCGAGCCAGCGAGCGACGAGGCGAACCCGATGGTCGGCGAGGCAGCGCAGCCCCCGACGGCGAGCTAATTGAGCGGTACGATCCCGCCGCTAGTGCAGGTGCGCGTGATGTCGCCTTCGCTATATCGGTGCACGAGCACTGCGGAGCGATCGGCTGGATGTTCGTCGAGACCGGCTGGAGAATCGTGCCGTGGGACTCGACCATCGGCTCGACGTTGTGTTCGCGAGGGCAGGGTCGTGAGCTTCGGTGATGAGCGAGTTCCTCGCGCTCGCGGAACAGTCGGCTTCGCTCGTGACCGGGTCTCTTGCGCCGGCAGATTCACGAGCTTCACGAACGGCCGCATCCTTCGGCGGGGCAGGGTGATTGCTCGCGCTGACCGGGCGATCGGCATCGTGGAGGCGCGGGCTCCCCTCGCCGAGCGGCTCGACGGTCGGCCGATCCGATTGGGCGGCTTCGCTGAGCGACCCGTCTCTGAGACGAGCCGATCGGGCGGCTTCGCTGAGCGACCCGTCTCTGAGACGAGCCGATTGGGCGGCTTCGCTGAGGGACGCATCTCTCAGGCGAGCCGATCGGGCGGCTTCGCTGAGGGACGGATTCCGAAGCCCTTTCCGAGGCCCGGGCCGGTCTTCTTGTCCCAGCGGCCAAAGAGGAAGACGCCGCCGTTGATGAGCATTCGCGCGAAGTGATCGGCGATGAGCGCCGCCCACACCCAGGTGAGGCTCGCACCGAAGAAGTGGGCGAAGATCCACGCGAGTGGGACGCGGAACCCCCAGTTGCCGACCGCCGCCCCCACGAGAGGGGTCACGGTGTCGCCCGCGCCGCGGAGCACGCCGGCGAGCGTGAAGTGAGCGCCCATGAACGGCTGCGCGATGGCGAGCATCATCATGAAGGGCGCGAGGCTCTCGGCGATGCGATCGTCGCGGGTGAACGCGTCGGCGAGCGGATGACGGAGAAACAGGAACGCGACGCCGAGCGCGCCCATCACGAAGGAGGCCTGTCGCAAGGCCCGGAGCCCGACCCGGCGTGCCCGCTGCGAGTCGCCCGCGCCGAGCGCCTGGCCGACGAACGTCGACGCCGCGGCGCCGAAGCCGAGGCCGGGCACCCACGACATCGAGAGAAGACGGACGCCGATCGCGTAAGCCGCGACCGCCGCGGTGCCGTAGTCGGAGAGCAGCTTGAAGTACGTGAGCAACGCCAGGCTCATGATCAAGCGCTCGCCCATCGACGGGAGCGACACGCGAGCCACGTCGGCCGCCACCTCCCGCACCTCGCGCAGCCGGCGTAGATCGCTCACCCGGAAGGTGACCGCCGGGCCGCCCGCGGCCTCCGAACCTGCGACTCTTCGCGAGATCGCGACATAGAGGGTCAGGCCCACGCCGTGGGCCGCGAGCGTGGCCAGGCCGGCGCCGGCGAGCCCGAGCCGGGGGAACCCGAAGGCCCCGAAGATCAAGACGAGGCTGAGGATCGTCTTCACGCTCATGACGGCGATCGCGATCGCCATCGGGCCCCGCGTGTTCTTGCGGGCCCGGAGGGCGCTCTCGAACATGAACGCCGCCGCGTAGAGGACCATCGATCCCGCGTCGAGCCGGAAGTAGGGCACCGCGATCGCGATGACGTCGGGGGTTGCGTCGAGCCACGCGAGAATGACCCGCGGCACGAGGAGGGTGAGCAGCAGGCCGGCCGCCGCCACGCTCAACGAGACCATCATCGAGGCGGCCACGGCCTGGCGCGCGCGGCGGGGATCCCGCCCGCCGATGGCCCGCGCCACCAGCGCCACGCAGGCGATGCCGACCGACTGGATGAGGGTCTCGATCAGGTTCACGCACTGCGTCGCATAGCCCCAGGCCGCGACCGTTTGGCGCCCCAATCGGCCCACGAGCGCGACGTCGATGACGTCGACCAGATTGACGACCATCAGCGAGAGCATCGCCGGCCACGCCATCGCCCAGATTTCGTGGTCGATCCGGCGGGTCGCCCGCGCGCTCGAGGGGGGCTCTTCCCGCATGGGAACGGCGCCGATCATGGGGATGCTGGCCTGGTTCGTACCACTTCGGCGCGCCAGGCGGCGGCCCCGTTTGCCGTGGTCGCGCCCGAGAAGCTACATGTGGAACTGGATCGGACGACCCCCATGCGCCGAGACGCGATTTCCTTCGCCTGGCTCATTTTCGCGGCATGCGCTGCGTGCACCGCGATGACGCCGCATCCGCCCGACCTCGGCAACTGCTCGGGCATCGATGCCAGCTGCCCCGCTCCGACCATTGCGGGCGGGGGCGGCGGGCCTGCGGCCGACGGCGGAGCCGCGGCCCGCGGATGCGTCGTCAGCGCGCTCGACTCGCGGTGCGCCCAGTGCGCAAACGCCAGCTGCTGCGATCCGCTCGCCGCCTGCGACACCGACGTCGCGTGCCAGAATCTCTCGAACTGCGAACAGAACTGCGGCGGCCTGTCGGCGTGCGTCGCCGCCTGCGAGGGCCAGTCGCCGACGGGCATCGCGCTCCTCGAGGCGCTCACGACGTGCGTCGACTCGAAGTGCGTCGTGTGCACCGAGAGCGGCGTGGGCGATCCGTGCAATCCGCTGGCGAGCGCGTGCATCGCCGGGCTGACGTGCGCGCTGGGGTGCACCAAGCCCTGCGCGCGGTCATCGGACTGTGCAGGCCTCGGCGCCGGCGGCGGCAACGCACTGAACCTGCCGAACGCGTGCGTCGCGAGCGCCTCGTCAGGCGAGGTCTGCGCACCCGGCTGCAGCGTCAACGCCGACTGCGCGAGCTTTCCCGGCACGTTCTGCTTCGCGACGACCTCGATCGACAGGCTGGCGATCCGCATCTGTTCGCCGACGATCCCCGCGGGTCCACCCGACGCGGGCGCCGATTGACGCGCGGGCCCGTCTCGAGGCGCTCGAACTCCGAGCGCACGTCACGGGTCACAGCTGGTCGCGCCTCGTTGCGCCAGGTTGCGCTAGACTGAGCTCACCCATGGAGCTCCCCGACAGCGAGGCTCTCGCCTGGATCGTCAAGACGTTCGCCCACCTGCGCGCGGCGCACGGTCAGGCCATTGGCCGGCCGGCCCTGGTTCAGCCCACGGGCGAGTTCTTTCCCGACGCCTTCGAGGCCGATGGCGCCAGCCTCGACCGGCTCCTGCGAAGGGTGCTCGCATACGCTCCGATCTCCGGGGAGCTACACGTCGAGCTCGGCGTGCTCGTCCCTGACGAGGGGCACACGGGCGGCGGTTGCGGCTCTGCGGCCTGCGGACCCGGCGCCGGAACCGGCTCCACGCCCGCGACGGTACACGAGCTCGACGACGGGTATCGCGTCGTCGTGTCGGCGACCGACCTCGGGAACCCCGACGTCCTCGCGACGTCGCTCGCGCGCGCGGCGGGGTCGCTCGTCTTGCACGAGGCCGGCGAGCCGGTGGGCGCGCAAGAGAGCGAGATCGCGGCGGTGGTCTGCGGATTCGGCGTCTTGCTCGCGAACGGCGCGTCGGTCTGGGCCAAATCGTGCGGCGGGCTCCGCGTGGCGCAGGCCACGGTGCTCTCAGTCGAGGAGCTCGGCGTCGCGCTCGCGCTGTTCGTCGCGCTCGACGGCCAGGGCCCGGCGAAGGCGCGAAAGCACCTGGGGACCACGCAGCGCGAAGCCTTCGGGCTCGCATGGGACTGGGTCGAATCGAACCCGCTCCTCGTCGAATCGCTGCGCGACGAGCCGGCGCGACTCGCGTCGGGCGCGCTCGATCTCGAGCCCGTTCGGGGCGTCATCGGCCAGTGGCTGCACAAGCGCAAGCTCGAGAAGGCGATGCGCGTCAGGCCGAGCCCCGTCGAGCCCCCGATGACACCGGCGATGGCCGAGCAGAGGCGGCGCCGGCTCGAGCGAATGGAAGAGGTGAGCTCGCTGCTCGATCTACCAGACTCTTGATCTGCCAGGAGGCGAAGCGCTGCACTTCGCGCCCCCTCGTGGCCAAGGGACCCAGGGTTCATGCGGGATCCGCGTCTCGTTCGATGGGCGTGGCGCGCGTCCCCCCGTCGAATGGGTAAAGGGATGCGCGATGCGTGATCGGATCAACGAGGACGGCCGGCGCGAGGCTCAACGGGTCGCGAAGACCCGCTCGTCAGCTCGTCATCGGAGGGCTGAGCACCGAGCGGTCCGCGCTTCGTGTGTGAAGCGCCCCCGGGATGAGTCGAACATCCGACCAATGCTTTAGGAAAGCACTGCTCTATCCACTGAGCTACGGGGGCCGAGAGTCCGCGCTTCTCTACTTCGGGCGGCTATCGGACGCCAGCTTCCGGAGCGGTGAGGCGCGCGGGGGACCGGGGCAGCGCGACCCACTGCACCCGCAAGGCGCACCGATCACGGCGCGGCGAACGGGTGCGGGCGCGGCGAGCGAGTGCGCCGATTGCATCGCCGCGCCCCCGTGCGACAATCGCCGACAACGGCAGGCCGGGTTGAATCGCCCGGCCGCGCGTCCGTCGAAAAGAACGAGAACCGCGAGAAGAGATGCGAACGCTCCTGACGATGTGTGTGCTCGTCGGAGCGTTGCTGGCCACGGGGCGAGCCCGAGCCGCGCCCGCCGGGCCCGGGGAGCGAGCCGATCAGACGGACACGGGGGTGCTCGACGTGACGTCCGATCCGCCGGCGCACGTCTTCATCGACGACGTCGACACCAAGACCGTCACGCCGCAAACGCACCTCGAGCTCAAGGCCGGGCACCACAAGCTCACCCTGGTCACGCTCGACGGGAGCCGCAAACGTACGCTCGGCTTCAACGTCGAGACCGGCCAGACGACCCGGCTCTCGATACATCTCTCGTCCTAGCCTCGTCCCTCTGCGGCCCATCTCTCAAGTGGACGGCATTGCCTAGAGCGGGCGAGTGGCCTTCGTGAGCGTGGGCCCCACCTTCACGCGGTCTTCCTCGTACTTGAGCAAGACTCCGAGGGTCGAGCGGGCGAGCGACTCGTCGAGCGCGCCGGCGCCGAGCAGCACCAGCGAGCGGGCCCAGTCGATCGTCTCGGCAATCGACGGCGCCTTCTGCAGATCCAGCGCCCGAACGTCGCGCACGAACGCCGTCAGCTGCTCGGCGAGACGCTTTGCCAACCCGGGGACGCGAAGCTCGAGGATCGCCTGCTCGCGCGACGGCGGCGGATAGTCGACGAACGCGTGCAAGCAGCGGCGACGCAGGGCGTCGCTCATGTCCCGGGTGCCGTTGCTGGTCAGGAGGAAGAGGGGCGCGCTTCGCGCCCGGATGGTCCCGAGCTCGGGAATGGTCGCCTGGCGCTCGGCCAGCACTTCGAGCAAGAACGCCTCGAACTCCGGGTCGGCGCGGTCGATCTCGTCGACGAGCATCACGACCGGCGCCTCGCTCGAGAGGGCGCGGAGGAGCGGCCTCTCGATGAGGAACCTGCGGCTGAAGAACGCGGTGTCGGCCCCGGCCAGGCGGTCGGCGGCCTCGGTCAACGTCGCGGCGCCGGCGGTCTGCGACGAGACCGACTCGCGGAGCAGCTGCGTATAGAGCATCTGCTTCGCGTAGTCCCACTCGTAGAGAGCGCGTGCCTCGTCGAGCCCTTCGTAGCACTGGAGCCTCACGAGCTCGCGCGACAGGGCCTCCGAGAGCGCCCTCGCGAGGTCGGTCTTCCCGACGCCCGCGGGCCCCTCGACGAGAAGCGGCCTCTCGAGCTTCAGCGCGAGCCAGGCCACGAGCGCCAGCTCGTCGCTGGCGAGGTATCCGGCGCGCGCGAGCTGCCGTCCGAGTTCGTTGGCATCGGAACCATCTGTCGCGGCTAGGGGCACGGGTGCATGCAGCGTACAAAGACCTTCACCCCTTGGCCAACCGCCCCCCGCCGGAAAAACGGGGGTATCCTCGAGAGAGTGGGCTTCTGAGGGCTAGCGCCAGGGCAGCGCTACGGCCGGGCGCTCGCGCCTCGCTGGCGCACGCACTCGTAGAGCGCGATCGCGACGGCGACGGAGGCGTTGAGCGATCCGATGGGGCCGGGCATCGGCAAGCTCGCGAGCGCATCGCACGTGCGCTTCACGGTCTTGCGGAGACCCTTGCCTTCGGCGCCGACGACGAGCGCCACGGGCCCCGTGAGGTCGAGCTGGTCGATCGACGTGGGGCCGGTGAGGTCGAGGCCCACGACGAGCATCCCGCGCTCCTTGAGCGCCTCGAGGGCCGGGGGCAGGGACGAGACGCGGCAGAGCGTGGCATGCTCGATGGCACCTGCCGACGCGCGAAACGTGGAAGGGGAGAGGGGGGCCGAGCGGTGCTCGGGCCAGACGACGGCCGTCGCGCTCATGGCCACCGCCGAGCGAATGATGGCCCCGAAGTTCTGGGGGTCCTGGATCTCGTCGAGAGCGACCACCAGGGAGCGCGCGTCGAGCGCGAGCTCGTGGAGCGGCGTGACCTCGAGATCGGGGGCGAAGGCGATGGCGCCCTGGTGGTGCACGCCCCGAGCGGCGCGATCGAGCTCCGACCGCGGGAGCCGATCGACGCGGGCGCCGTGGTCTTGTGCGTATCGCGCCAGGGCCTCGAGCTGCGGCGAGGCCTCGACCGATTGCACCTCGACGACCACCACCCGAGACAGCTTCGCGCCGTGCGTCTTGATGGCTTCGCGAACCGGCTGGAGGCCACAGATGATTCGCGCGCTCAAGGGGCGGTCACTTTGCGTGACGTGCAGCCAGAGCGGTGTGGACCTCGCGCGCGAGCGTGCGCGCGACGGCTGGCGGGTCCGCGGCGTCGCGAATGGGCCGCCCCACGACGATCCAGTCGGCCCCGTGGGCGATCGCCTCGGCAGCGCTCATCGTGCGCTTCTGGTCGTCGCTGCCGCCTTCGGACGCGGCGCGAACTGCCCGCACGCCCGGAGTGATGAGCGTGGCCTCCGGCCCGAGCGCCGCGCGCAGCCGCGCCGCCTCATGGGGCGAGCACACGAACGCCCGGACCCCTTCGCTCCAGGCCAGGCGGGCGAGCAGCTCGACGTGCGAGGCGAGGTCGCCGGCCGCTCCGATCGCAGCGAGGTCGCCCCAGTCGAGCGACGTCAGGACGGTCACCGCGACCACCTCGAGGCCGCGCCCCTCCTTTTGGGCTCGTTCGACGGCGCGCCGGAGCATGGCGGGGCCGCCGCTCGCATGCACCGTCAGCATGCGGGCGCCGAGCGCCGACGCGCCCGCCACCGCCCGCTCGACGGTCTCGGGAATGTCGTGCAGCTTCAGGTCGAGGAACACGGGCCGACCCAGCTCGAGGCCCAGCGCCACCGCCGCGGGCCCCGCGCCCACGAAGAGCTCGAGGCCCACCTTGAACATCCCCATCGAGTCGCGCACAGCGTGCGCGCTCAAGCGCGCTGCATCGATGTGGGGGAAGTCGAGCGCGTAGACGACGCGCGATTCAGACGCCGGAGGAGGGAGCGACCCGACCACTTACAGACACGAGCAAAGCGGATCGCCGGGAGTGCAGTTGCACGGTTTTGCCGGACCGCCGCCGCCCGCAGGCTTCGGCGCGGGGGTAACGCCGCCCCCGCCGTAGTGCGGCTTGGGTGGCGCGGTCGAGCCTTGTTGGAGCGCGGCGATCTTGTCTTTCTCGGCCGCGATCTCGTCTTGCAGGGCCTTGGTGTCGACACCCGCGGCGAGCGCCGCGTTGTACTGGCTCTCGAGGGCCACACGCTTCTCTTCGGCCGCGTCGATCTGCGCACGAAGCTCGTTCGCGCTCGCGACGGCCGCCGCGGTCTTGTCCATCGAGTTCTTGATGACGATGCCGCCGCCGATCGCGGCGACGAAGAGCACGACGCCGAGCCCGGCGAGCAAGAACTTCAGGTTCTTCTTGCTCTTGTCGTGAGTGAGCGCGTGCAGGTGCCGCTCGTGCTCCTGGCGGGCGTTCATCTCGGCGAGGCGGGCCTTGGCCTCGGTCTCGGCGCGTGCGCGCTCGACGGCCGCGTCTTGCATGGCCGCGATCTCGGCGTGGCGCTTCTTTTCTTCGAAGGCGCGGCGTTGCCGCTCGTCTTCTTCCGAGCGGATGCGCGCCTCCTCTTCTTCTTGCCTTCGCCGGAGCTCGTCGAGCCTGCGCTGCTCTTCGGCGCGCGTGCGCTGTTCGAGTTCGACTTTCTCCTGCTCCTCGCGACTCTGCGCATCGCGCAGAATCTCTTGGATGGAGACCATCACCGACGTTTCTTGCCGTTCCGCCATGGTGCTCTCTTCCGGGTGAAGGCTACCGACTTGTTCGCCCGTTCGCAAACGCTCACGAGCGCTCTCGACCACCGCCGCCGCGTTTGGCGACGCCTGCGAGCCGGAGTAAGTTCCGCCCCCATGGCGACCGGGCCGACGAAAGTAGACGCGCACATCACGGGAACGGTGTGGAAGATCGAGGTCAAGCAGGGCGAAGCCATTGCCGAGGGCCAGGTCTGCGTCATCCTCGAATCGATGAAGATGGAGATGCCGGTCGAAGCGCCGGCAGCCGGGACGGTAGAACAGATCCTCGTCAAGGAGGGGCAGGCCGTGAGTGAAGGGGACACGCTCCTCACACTGGCCGCGCGGGTCTGACCGCTTTCGCCCGGCGCCCGCCTGAGCCGGACGGGGAGGCTCGAAATGGCGGTGCGCTCGGCGGTACACTGGGACGCGGTACACTGGACAGTGTGAGCAGCGACAGGCGACAGGGTCGGGGGCCGTCACGCCGAGCGGCGGCGGCGTTCGCGGTGGGCGCCATCCTTTCGGCGGTGCCGTTTGCGTGCAGCTCGTCAGCCGAGCTCTCGGCGGCGGGCGGCCCCTGCGCGGTGGTCACCGATTGTCAGGAGGGGCTTGTCTGCTGCAATAACGGGAGCGACGGCAAGAAGGCCACGCTCATGTGCGCGCCCATGGTCACCTGCCTCCAGCCGGCCGGCAGCGGCACGCCGATGCCCGTGCCGGGAGACGACGCGGCCGCCGCGAACGGAGACGGGTCGATACCGAACGGAGACGGCAGCACGGCGGCTGAGCCGCCCGAGACGGGCGCCCCGACCGAGGCCGGAGCCCCCCGCGAGTCGGGCTCGCCCCCGATTGACGCAGGAAAGCCCCCCGTCGAGGACGCCGGTCGCGAAGCCTCCGCGCCCCCACCCCCCGTCGACTCGGGCATGGTCCTCCCCGACGCCGCAGGCGACTGACGCGACCGCGGCCACGACGCGGCCCCCCTTTCCTCTCTCCGTCCTCCGCGCCTCCGCGGGCAATTTCCCTCGCCCGGGAGGGACCGCGGTGACTACTCGCGCCAGAGGAACTTCCACGGATTGTGCTTGAGGTCCCGAACCATCTCCTGCATGTCGTCGTAGATCTCTTCGTCCATCACGAGCGCGCCCACGGTGCCCTTGCCGCTCTTGATGTGCATGACGATGGTCTGCGCGTCGGCGGCGGTCGCGTTCGCGCGCTCGGCGAGCTGGGCGATGTCGGCGATCGCCTTGCGGATCTTCTCTTGCTCCTGCGGGTCGCCAACGGTGGTCGAGACCCGATTCAGGTTGGCGAGGGCCTCGCGCGCGTCTTTGAGCATCGGGCCCGAGTCTTCGTGGATGCGGGCGACGAGGTCGTTGATGTGGTCGACGGTCTGCAAGATCTTGGGATTGTCGACGTAGTTCACGCGCGCGTCGTGGGTGAGCTGTTTGGCCTCGACCGTGATGTCCTCGACGTTCGCGATCGTGCGCTCGATGCGCTCGCGGTTGCCACTGACGATGAAGTTGAGCCCCTTGAGCAGGCCCGCGGTGTTGTTGATGATGTCGCCCAGCGCTTCGCGATTGTTCTTGATGCCCTCGACCGTCGTGTCGAGGAGCTCGTACGCCTTGGCGAGAAAGAGGTCGAGTCGCGGCGGGTCGATGCCTTTGACTTCGGCCCCCTCGTCGAGCAGGGGCTTGTCGGGGCTGCCTGGGTTGATGGCGAGGAACTGCTCGCCGAGAACGCCCTCGGCCGTCACGAAGAAGTCTGCGTCCGAGTGGATCGAATCTTCGACGCGCTTCTGAATGGCCAGCTGGGCTCGCACGAGCACGCGCCGCCCGGACTTCGGGTCGACCTTTCCGCCCATGAACTGGAGCTCTTTGACGCTCCCGACCTTCACGCCTCCGATGCGAACCGCGGCGCCCGAGAGCAGGCCGCCGGGGTTATCGAAGTCGACGTAAACCGGATACGTCTTCTCGAAGCTCAGGCCGCCCATGACGAGCACGAACGCGCCGAGAACCGCCAGGGAAACGAGAATGAGGGCCCCGACTTTGACTTCGATCGAGCGCTCTTCGGACATCGCGCGGAGGACGGTAGCCCAAAGCCGCCCTCAAAGGTCCATCGGCCCCACGGCGTGGCCGCCGATGAATTGCCGCACGACGCCGTCGGCGCTCGCCTGCAACTCGGCGGGTGTTCCGATGTGACGGACCGCGCCCTTGTAGAGCATCACGACGCGGTGCGCGATCGACAGGATACTGGCGAGGTCGTGGCTCACGACGATCGACGTGACGCCGAGGTTCGCCGAGAGCTCGACGATCAGCTGGTCGACGCGCCGCGCGCTCACGGGATCCAGGGAGGTCGTCGGCTCGTCGAAGAGCACGTAGCGCGGGTCGAGAGTGAGCGCGCGCGCAATCGCGACCCGCTTGCGCATTCCGTCGCCCAGCTCCGTGGGGTACCGATCTGCGAACTCGCGCATATGAACGACCTCGAGCCGCTTCCGCGCCTCGGCGAGCGCCTCTCTCATCGAGAGGCCCATGTGCTTGCGCAGCGGGAGCGAGACGTTCTCGACGCAGGTCATCGAGTCGAAGAGCGTGGAGTGCTGGAAGACCATCGCGCACTTCTTCCGCACCGGGTACATCGCGAGCTCGTCTTTCGTCGAGATCTCCTCGCCGTCGAGCCAGATCTGGCCCTTGTCGGGCGCCAGTAGCCCGACCAGGTGCTTGATGAGGACGCTCTTGCCGACCCCGGACGCGCCGATGATGAAGAGCACCTCGCCGTCGTGCACATCGAAGCTCACGTCCGAGAGGACGGCCTTCGACCCGAACGATTTGAAGATGTTCTTGAACGCTATCAACGCCCCGACAGCTTACCCCGGCGCGAGCGAGCGGCTGACCGTTATTTGACGATCTCGGCGTGCTTGATGCGGTCGAGCTTCGGAAACGACGTGTCGAGGTATGCGTTGCCCTGCGCCTGGATGCGCCCCTGGTCGGGGCCCATGCCGCCCGGTGCGCCTTCGCCGTAACCCTTGTACAGGGAGTCGACCACATCCATCCCTTCGGACACCTTCGCGAACGGCGCGAAGCGCATGCCGTCGAGCCGGATGTTCGCGTCGACGTAGTTGATGAACACCTGCGTGGACCGGCTGTTCGGCAAGTTGGTCTGCGCGAAGGTCATGAAGCCCTGCTTGTTCGACTCCTTCACCGGGTCGTCTTGAATGTTGGCCTGCTGCCACTTGGCGCTGACCGCCGGGTCGCCGCTGATCCCGAACTGGACCATGAAGTTGTCGACCGTGCGAAAGAACCGCGTGTCGTCGAAGAAGCCGAGCTTCACGAGGTCGTAGAAGCGGTCGGCGCCGTTCGGCGCCCAGTCGCGATGCACCTCGACGACGAAGTCGCCCTTGGTGGTCGTGAACTTCGCTTTGTAGACGTCGGGCGCTTTGTTCTTCGCCTTCGTGGGGTCGAGCAGATCCGGGTGCACCACCGACGCGAGCGGCGCGGACGAGGCCGGCGGGGCAGAAGCGGTGGAGCCAGGGCCGGTCGCCATCGAGCTCGCGACGGCGCTCGTGGCGGCGGCGGCGCCGGTAGGCTCGGGCTCCGACTTCGAGCACGAGACGACGGCGACCGAAGCCAGTAGGAGCAAGAGCGAGGCCTTCATCACGGGGCGATGCCATACCACCGGGGCCGGCGGGCGCGCCAGATCTGCGTCGCTTCAGGTCGCGCCGAAGACCAGGAGGCTGGCCGTCGAGATGATCGCATTCAGGATGATGATCGCGAGCGACGAATTGACGACGGCGCGCGTCGTCGCCCAGCCGACGCCCTCGCTGCCGCCGAAGGTCGACAGCCCGCAGTAGCCGCTGACGATGGGGATCGCAGCGCCGTAGGCGAAGCACTTGGCGAGGCCGGTGAGGACGTCGCCCCAGTCGATGAGCGACATGTTGCAGAAGGTGCGAAGCGGCACGTCGAACGCGACTTCGGCCGTGATCGCTCCCGTTGCGAAGGCGACCGTGCCGGCCCAGACGATGAGCACGACGGTCATCGTCAGGCTGGCGAGAAAGCGCGGCACCACGAGAAAATCGATCGGATCGGCCGCGCACATGCGGAGCGCGTCGATCTGCTCCGTGACCACCATCGAGCCGATCTCCGCGGCGATCCCCGCTCCGACGCGGGTGGCGAGCATGAGACCGCCGAGGGACGCCGCGAGATCCCGCACGAGGAGCTCGAGGTAGGTCGCGCCGAGGAGCGAGAAGTCGGGGATGACGCGCTTGATCTGCAGCCCCGACTGGTAGACGAGGATCATCCCGATGAAGCCCATCGTGATGGAGACGAAGAAGAGCGACTGGTTGCCGATGGCATGCATTTGGCGGACGGTCGCGCCCCGTTCGCGGCGACCGCGGGCCACGTAGTAGAGCGTCTGCACGAACACGCCGTAGAGCGCGCGAGCCCCGACGAAGAGGTCGATGCCCGCCGCGCCGAGATCGCGCACGACCGACGAGCGACGCGGGGGCGCGCCATCGGCCAGGTCGGAGCTCATGTCAGACACGATCGGGGACCGTCAGCCGAGGATGAAGCTGACGAAGTAGTCGAGGACGAAGATCCCGGCCGCGCTGGCGACGACGGTCGCGTTCACGCTCTTGCCGACGCCGGGCGCTCCGCCGGTGGTCGACATGCCGAAGTGACAGCTCGACAGCGCGATGACGAGCCCGAAGACGATGCTCTTGATCAACCCGTTGGCGACGTCGCCCAGTGTGATCAGGCCCCCGGTCACCCCGTTGTAGAAGCTCACGGGCTCGATCTGCAGCAGGGCGAGCCCGGAGTATGCGGCGCCGAAGAGGGCCAGCGCGTCGGCGTAGAGCGTCATCGTGAAGAGTGTGACGACGATGGCGATGAAGCGCGGCAAGACCAGGAACGACAGGGGGTCGATGGCCAGCGCGCGAAGAGCGTCGATCTGCTCGGTGACGAGCATCGTCCCGAGCTCCGCGGTGTTGTTGGCGCCGACGCGGCCGGAGATCATCAGCGCCGTCAGCAGGGGCGCGACCTCGCGGAGCGTCGCGAAGCCCGCGCCCCAGCCGAGCAGACCCTCGGCGCCGTACCGCTTGATGATGGGCGCCGCCTGGATCACCGTGATGACGCCGGTGAAGAGCGCCGTCACGATGACGATCGGCAGCGACTTGACCGCCATCTTGTAGAGGTTGCGCCGGAGCTCGGGGTAGTCGAGCACGGGCGGCCAGGCGAAGAGTCGCCGCACCACCTGGCCGAACAAGACGCCCATTCCACCGGCGGTGTGGGCGATCGCGATGAACGCGGCTCCGGTCGAGGCGGCGGCCGCGCCCAGCGGCGAACCACCGGCGCCGCCCCCGTCGGGAGCGCCACGAGGCACGTCGGCGGCGGGGGCGGGCATCGCGGCCCCGACGTTACTACAGCGCGAGCCAATCGATGAGAGCGCCGGCAGCGAACTGCAGCCCGTTGTCGACGACGACGATCGCGGCGAGCCAGGCCAGGCCGATCGCGGCTCCGCGGGCGTCGCGGCGGGTCCGGACGAAGTGGATGAACACGCAGAAGGGCGAGAACGCGTAGATGGCGGCGTTGCGAGACGCCACGGGCCAGGCGCGTTCGCGCTGGCCCTCCGTCAGGCGCCGCTCGTCTCGCACGATGACGAGCACGGCGCCGCCGACCCCGACGGTCCACGACACCACCAGCTGCACGAACTCGACGTCGCCCGGCGTCATGCGCGAATCGCGCGAGGCGCGACGTCGGGGCTCAACGGAGATTCCCGGCGAGCACGATCCCGACCCGCATGATCATGGTCATCCGTCGCCCGTCGTCCCCCGGCGGCTCGCCTTGCGGGTGACCGGAGGAGGGGCTCGAGACGACCATCGTCGTCGTGCCCTCGAACTTGGTCTCGGGCACGAGGCGCGACAGAACGAACCGGGTCGTTCCATCGCCCGACGAGAGCATCGACTCGATGCGTGCCGGAGGCGCACCCGGCGCCGCGCCCGGTGACAGCAAGGGCTGCGGCGGGGCGGTCTGCGCGAGGACGTCGGCGAGGGACCCGGTGTCGCCATCGATCGCGACCAGCCGGAACGTCTCGGTCTGCGTGACGCGCGCGTCACGGGACGCGAGCTGCGAGAGCTTCTCCCACCGGGCGCCCACGCCCACCTCTTCTTCGGGGAAGGGCGCCGCCACGTCGCGCAGCGTCTGCCGGACCTGCTCCACCATTTGACCCGTCGCGTTCTTCGAGCTGGCGCCGATCGCGGGGAGCGCGTCGATCGATACGCGCTTCGAGAGGCCGCGCGACGTCACCACGCCGCTTCCCGAGAGCCGCTCGACCTCGGCGACCTCGGCGCTCATCCCGGCGGCGAGCGCCGACGGCGTCTGGGCGTCGGTCGTGACCTCGGCCGAGGTCACGTGCCACGCGTACGACAGCTCGCCCTCGGGCGAGACGCCCCGCGGGTCGATCGCGACGAGAATGCGAACGGGCGGGAGCTCGATCTCGGGCTGCTTGTTCCCGCCTTCTTCGGTCGAGGCCGCGGTGCGCAGGTCCATCGTGAGCGTCTCCGCCTGACGGCCGCGCCACCCGTAGCGGAGCGCACGCCGCGGCGCGGCCCCCTGATCGAGCAGCTTCATCGTGGCGATGGTCGCTTCATCGGCCGCGGCGGCGGCAGCGCCAGGCGTCGCGGCGGCGCCAGGCGTGGCGGCCGCTGGCGCGGTCGTTGACGCGCTCGCCGGCGCGTTCACCGGCGCGTCGGGAGCTCCTCTCGAGCATGCAGGCGTCGACGACAGACTCGACACGAGCAGCGACACGACCAGCGCCGCGCGCGACGGCTCGACGCGCGGCGGCCGCGGGCCGGGCCGCGAACGGGTGCTCCGCCTCACAGCGGCCCTTCGGTGAGACCGTGGACGAACTGCCGCACGTGGGGTTCGCTGCACGAGCGCGCCTCCGCCGTCGTGCCGTCGAAGAGGAGCTGACCGCGGTACATCATCCCGACGCGGTCCGTCACGGTCAGCAAGCGATCGAGATCGCTCGACACCATCACGGCCGTGGCGCCCGTGGCGCGCTGCTCGGAGCGAAGCAGATCGAAGATCTTCTGCGACGTGACCGGGTCGAGGCCCGCCGCCGGCTCGTCGTAGAGCACGATGGGCGCCCGCGTGGCGGTGGCGCGCGCGACGCCGACGCGCTTCTTCTGACCGCCGCTGAGGCTCGCAGGCATCCGGTCTTCGAAGCCGGGGAGCGACACGCAGGTCAAACGCTCGGCCACGCGCGCGCGCACTTCGGCCTCTGGCGGCGCGTAGAGGCGTCGCAGCGGGAAGGCGACGTTGTCGAATACGGTCAGGTGATCGAAGAGCGCGTTGTTCTGAAAGAGCATCCCGATGCGCTTACGAATCTCCTGGAGCGCGAGCTCGGACGCCGAAGTCACGGCGTCGTCCCCGATGTGCACGGTGCCGCGGTCCGGCTTCATGAGCCCGGCCATCATCTTGAGGAGGACGCTCTTGCCGCTGGCGCCCGGTCCGATGAGTCCGTAAAGGCACCCCTCGGGAATCGTCAGGCTCACGTCGCGCAAGATGGCGCGCGGCGGACCGCCCGCCTGGTGAACGGCCTTGGTGAGGCCCGCGAGGCGGATCACGGAGAACCGGGCAGATGGGGTCCGGGCGCCGCCAGCGGATCGCTCAGCTCGGACCTGGCCCGCGCAAGGCGCGAGTAGAGAACGAGCGTGGCGCCCGCGAGGATCGCCACGAGGGCGACCAGCCCGACCAGCGCGGCCTGGAGCTCCCGCATCGACGCGCGTGTCACGGCGATGGGGCCGACGTGAGCGAGCCCGTCGCCGGCTTCGAAACCCGGAAGCGAGGCTCGGGGCACCATGACGACGGCGACGTCGCCCGGAATCAGCCCCGCGACCCCACCCGCCACGAGGCGCTGGATCGCGTCGGCGCTGATCGGCGGCGTCGGCCCCGTGTGCTCCACGAGAACGCTGGCGCTCCCGCGCAGAGGCGCGGTGTCGCGGAGAGGGTTCGGCGCGGGCACGTTGAGGTGAACGCGGGCCGTCAGCACGCCGTCGATGCCCTCGAGCGACCGCTCGAGCTCTCCGGCGATCCCCGCCACGAGCTGGGCGTGCTCCGCGGCCTCGCTGGGCACCAGCGACCCCTTGCCGATCGCATCGACAACGCTCGGCAGATCGCGCCGGGGAAGGTCTTCTTCGCGCATGATCGAGAGGGCGCGAGGGAGGTCGTCGCGCCCCACGGCCACACGCCATCGGCCCTCGGTCAGGGGGTCGGCCTCCTTGGTCGCGTCGATGCTCGCGCGATCGAGTGCGACGAACACGCGATTGGCCTCGGTATCGTCGAGTCCGCCCGCAACGGGAACGGCGCACGCCGCCAGCAGGGCCAGCGACGCAGCGAGCAGCGAGGAACGCAGCGCGGCCAAGGCGCGCCTCACGGGCGTGGCGGGACGCATGGGTTCGTGCGGTCTTCGTATCGCCGAAAGAGGCGAGTCTCAAGGCCGCGTTCGCGGCACGGGCGTTTACGCGGTTGCGAAACATCCGCTCGGGTGCTACGGACCAATCACGAAGGCCCGCGCGGGCGCAGGCGCCACTGCCGCAGCCCCGCGCCGTCCCCGAGCCTCGAAGTTGCGAATGGGCGCGACGCTTGCGTCGTCTCTCCCTGCCGCAGAGGCCCGATAAGGCTCCCTTCGCTGTTCTGAAGGTCACGGCCAATCAGCAACGAACAAGCACCGACCATCCGAAAGGGCACGCGAGCCTCGCGTGCGTCATCTCTTTTGGCTTCACCGTTCACCGAAGCATTATCCACCCTGAATGACCGCGCTCTCCGGCGGCTCCTGGGCGCACGCGCCTATCTCCGCGGGTACGACTACGTTCGTCGCCACGCCGTCGAAGACATCGTCGTAGAAGACGCCGGAGCACGCGGGCACGTGCGTGGAACCGACGCCGACCCCTACAAGGTGACGCTCCAGCTCACCCCGAACGGCTTCGGATCATCGTGCACGTGTCCGGCATTCGCATCGAGCAACGGCGGGCATTGCAAGCACGTCGCCGCGCTGCTCATCGCGCTGCGCGATCAGGCGCGCGGCGCGCAACGCAGACCCGCGCAGCCCGCCGCGGCAGCCAGCGGCGTGCACTACACGGTGCATGGAGGAACGGTCCACGTGGCGGGAGTCGACGGAGAAGGAAGGCGCAGCAAACGAGCGCGCGCGCGGGCCATGAAAGCAGCACACCACGCGACCCAAACGGTTCGCGGCGTGGCAACCAACGGGGCGGCCGATACGGGCGTCGACGCGTGGCTGCCGGAGCCGATGCCGCCGGCGCCCAAGCAGATCGAGTATCGCCTGCAGGTCAAGCAAGTGGGCCAGACGCCCGGTGCGGGCGGCGGCGGGCTCACCATCACACTGCTCAATCCCGAGAACAGAGTCCCTCTTTTGCCGAGCGCGCTGCTCGTCGCGCAAGACCAGCATCCGACCCCCGACCGCGACGCGATCCGCCTGCTCGCACGCTTCGAGAATCAGGGTCCCCGGCGCGTCGGAATCGACGTCCGGGGCGAAGACGCGAGCGACCTCCTGCCGCTCCTCAAGGGTCGGCGGGTCATCGTCGAGCCACAGATGATGGAGCTCCGGTTCGGCGACGAACCTCTCCGGCCGCGCTTCGACCTCGAGCTTTCGCCCGACGGGAGCCAGATCGTCGTCCGGACGTCGTTCCAGCGTCAGGGCGATCCGCGCCGGTTTACCACCACGAGCGGGGCCTGGTTCGAGGGGAGTCCGGGCTGGTACGTCGACGCTCAGGAGGGCTGGGCGCGCCCCGTCGATCGCCGGGTATCGCCGGCCGCGGTTCGTCGACTCCTGAGGCTCCCGGTGATCACCGAGCCGGTCGAGCGGCTCGCCGAGCTCGTCATGCACGGGCTGCCGAAGGTGGCCCTCGAGGTCGGAGCCGAGCTCCCCGAGCTCTCTCAGGTGGCCGACGTGATCGACCTCGAGCCGACTTTCCGGGTCGCCGCGGGCGGGACGCTGGTGGAGGCCCAGGTGAGCCTTCGCGCGGCCTACGAAGACGTCGAGATCGACGTGCGCGCCGACGGCATGACCTTGCCGGTCATCGTGAAGTCGGCCCCGAGCGCCATCGCGGCCGGGGCCCCCGGGAGCCAGGTCGTGCCGCGCGGCCGCTCCGACGGCGCGAGCGCTCCGTCGCGGCGGGCCAAGTGCATCCGATGCGACATCGCGGCGCAGCAGCTCGCTGCCGCCAAGCTCCGCGACCTCGGGCTCGTTCCCGCAGAAGACGGGAACAAGTTCATCGCACGCGGAGACGACGCGATCCGCTTCTGGACCGAAGGCATCGCCACGCTGCCCGACACCTGGGACATCTTCGTGCCCGACGACCTTGTCGACGTGCACGTGCGCGACGAGGCCCTCTCGGCGAACGCGCGCGTGGGCAGCGGCGTCGACTGGCTGTCGCTGCGTCTGAGCTTCGAGAGCGAGGGCGTGGCCGTCACCCAGGAGGAGCTGCGGCGCTCGCTCGCCGAGGGTGGCAAGTACGTTCGCCTCGCCGACGGCACATTCGCGCGCATCGACGCGCAAAAGGTTCGCGAGGTCTTGCAGCGCCAGGCCGAGATCCTGGCCACCGGCGGCGGCAACGGGGGTCGGCTGCCGCTCTCGCAAGCGGGTCGCATCGAGGATCTGCTGGCGCAGGTCGGGCGCGCGAGCGTCGCGGGCGACACCAAAGAGCTCTTCAAGAAGCTCAAGGACATCGACGAGATCAAGGGCACGAAGAAGCCCCGTAACCTCAAGGCCCAGCTCCGGCCGTACCAGGAGCAGGGCTTCCAGTGGCTCTGGTTCCTTCACGAGATCGGCAGCGGCGGCGTTCTGGCCGACGACATGGGTCTCGGCAAGACCGTGCAGACGCTGGCGCTCCTCCTGGCGGTCAAAGCCGAAGACGCGAAGGTCGAGGGCAAGCGCAAGCCGTTCAAGGTGCTCATTGTCGCGCCGACAAGCGTCGTCACCAACTGGCTCCGCGAGATGGACCGCTTCGCCCCATCGCTCCGACACGCCCTCTGGCACGGCGCCGAGCGCCGCGAGCGGCAAGACGAGCTCGAAGACGCGGACGTGGTCGTCACGAGCTACGCGCTCCTCCGCCGCGACGAGGAGATGCTTAAGGAGATCGACTGGCGGTACGTCATCGTCGACGAAGCGCAGCAGATCAAGAACCCGCTCAGCGCCACCGCCCGCGCCGCCAAGCGCCTGCGCGCCGATCGCCGGCTCGCCCTCAGCGGCACCCCGATCGAGAATCGATTGAGCGAGATCTGGTCGATCTTCGACTTCGTGTGCCCGGGCCTCCTCGGTCCGCTCGACAAGTTCGAGGAGCGCTATTCACGGCCGATCGACGCCGGCGACAAGACCGCGGCCGCGCGGCTGCGAGCGACGATTCACCCGTTCATTCTGCGCCGGACGAAGGCCGAGGTCGCGCGCGATCTCCCCGAGAAGATCGAGACCGATCAGTTCTGCGAGCTCACCGGCGAGCAGGCGTCGCTCTACGCGGCCGTTCTCAAGGAGGTTCGCGCTCAGGTCATGGGCGAGGTCGAGCGCCAGGGTCTCGCGCGGAGCCAGATCCAGATCCTCGCCGGCCTCACGCGCCTGCGGCAGGCCGCGTGCGACCCGAGGCTCCTCGGGTTGCCGCGCGAGTTCGGCGACGAAGACTCGGGCAAGCTCGTCGCGCTACGCGATCTCGTCGAGACGAGCATCGAGGGCGGGCACCGCGTCCTCGTGTTCAGCCAGTTCGTCAGCATGCTGACGATCATCAAGCGCGCGATGGACGAAGACGGCGTGACCTACGAGTACCTCGACGGCTCGACGAAAGACCGCCAGGCGTGCGTCGAGAACTTCCAGCGTGAAGACGGGCCGCCGGTCTTCTTGATCTCGCTCAAGGCGGGCGGGAGCGGCTTGAACCTGACGGCCGCGGACACCGTCATCCACTTCGACCCTTGGTGGAACCCGGCCGTCGAAGACCAGGCGACCGACCGCGCGCACCGCATCGGTCAGACGCGGGTGGTCACGACGTATCGCTTGATCGCCAAGGGCACGATCGAAGAGAAGATCCTCGAGCTCGCCGAAAAGAAGCGCGAGCTCGTGGGCGCCGTGCTCTCCGAAGACGTCGGCGGCTCGAAGAAGCTCACCAAGAACGACCTCGAAGATCTCTTCAAGTTCGACGATTAGCATCGTCGAGGGGAGCATTGGCCTCATTCGAGGGGAGCCGGAGCTCCCCTCGAGCTCCCCATCCGGGATCATCCCCCGGCATTCGGGCGGTTCCCCCCCCCGCGTCCGATGCTCGTGGCGCGCCGAGCCCGTCGGCGAGCCATGACCGAAACCCTCAATCTGTGGGCCTCTGCGCCCTCTGCGGCCCATCTCTCTCGGCTCCGCCCGGCGCCCGTGGATCGCCGGATCCCGTCAGCGACCCATTACTGAACCCACGATCTTTGCGCCTCCGCGTCTTTGCGGTTTCTTCGTCGAGACTGGCGAGTGGGACGGAGGTCGGCCTCGACGTGGTCGAGGAGCTCGTCGGCGCGCTTCTCATCGATGCCGAGGCCTTCGGCTAGCGAGTTGAGGGTCTCGTTCTCTTCGTCGGCGATGGCGCTGTCGGCGAAGGCCACTGCCGCCGCCAGCACGAACCGGTCTCGCTCGGTCTCGATCGGCCTCGGTCGAACCGCGATCGACGCCGAGCTCAGAAGCCGTCGGGGCCGGTGCGAGGCGCGGCGGTGGCCGGTGTGGGCGTGGGCGGAGCCGCCGTAACCGGTGGGGGCGGCGCGACGGGCGCGGTCGGCGGCGTGGCGTCAGCGGTTCCTTCCGCGGGCTCGGCGTCGCCAGGTCCGCGATGCGTCCGCGCGCCGCCGGCCCATGGCCCCCGGCGGACCGGCGGCGGCGCAGCGACCGGTTCCATCGCCCGAGGAAGTGAGCTCGCCGCGATGGTGGGGAGCAACGCAAACGCGCTGCCGGCAGAAGGCGTTTCGACCGGCGCCGGAGTGCTCTTCTGGGGAGCCGGGACCGCCGTGGTCGCCGGGAGCGCCTGGGTCACCGCGGGGCCGTCGTGATGCGGATGGAGCGCGTTGAAGGAGACGCCGCCGGCGACGAGCGACGCGAGGACGATCGCGCCGATGACGGCGAACATGCCCTTGCGCGACAGGGTGTTCTGCAGAGACGTGTCGAGCGCGGCCGAGCCGAGCGTCGCGTACGACGAAGCGTGGGCTGGCGGCTCGGAGAGACGAGGCGTGAGCCGCGCGAGCGTCTCGAGCGTCGCCGGCTTTGCAGCTGGCGCGTCGGCGCGCGTCTTGGCGCTCGCGGGCAGGGGGCTCGGCAACATCCCTGAGCTCGGCGGCGGCCAGGGCGGGCTCCCCGTCTGGAAGCCGGGCAAGATGTTCGACGACCGGCGCTCTTCGGGAGGCGGGTGCAGTCGCTCGCGCTCCGAGGCTGCTGCGAGCGCGGCCTCGACGGACGCCCGTCGCTTCTCGATGCGATCCGCGAGGTGCGTATGCGCGAAGGCCGCGACTTCGGAAGCCGACGTGGAGCACTGCGCCGCGATCATCGCGCGGTCGATCGCGTCGCGCAGATCGGCCGCGGTGGCGTAGCGATGGTCGGCCGCGAACGAGAGGGCACGGCGCACGATCGCCGAGATCGCCGGATGCACGGACGAGGGCAAGGGCATGGGCGGTCGCCCCGAACCCAGGAGATGCAAGGTCGCGAGAGGATTCTCGCCGTCGAACGGCGGCTTGCCCGTGAGCAGCGTGTAGAGAATGGCGCCGACGGCCCAGATGTCGGCGCGGCGATCGAGGGGCTGCCCGAGCGCCTGCTCGGGCGCCATGTATTGAATCTTGCCCTTGAGGACGCCGGAGCTGGTCTCCGCGCCCGCGCGCGAGCGCGCCGTCGCGATGCCGAAGTCGATGAGCTTCGCCGTGCCCCTCGTGCTGACCAGGATGTTGTGGGGGCTGACGTCGCGGTGAACGATCTCGAGCGGTCGCCCCGACCCGTCGCGCATCTCGTGCGCCTCGTGGAGTCCGGCGCAGGTGTCGGAGAGAACACGAAGGATTAACCCCGTGGGGATCCGGATGCCCGAGCGCTGGCACGCGCGGTTGAGCTTCGAGAGCGCGTCGCCTTCGACGTACTCCATCACCAGATAGAGGATCTCGTTCTCCTCGCCGAGGTCGAAGATCTGCGCGACGTTGGCGTGCTCGATGCGCGACGCGATGCGCGCCTCGTCGAGGAACATCTCCTGGAAGCGCACGTCGGCCGCGAACTTCGGGAGGATCGTTTTGATGGCGACGAGCTTCTCGAAGCCGTGCTTGCCTCGCTGGCGCGCTACCCAGACGCTCGCCATTCCGCCCTCGGCGATCGGGCAGAGCAATTCATAGCGATCGAGCTTGTAGCCCGGCGCAAGTGGAGAGGCGTTGAAGGCGGCGCCCGTCACTGATTTGAAGGGAAGCTTAGCGCGCTTTTCGTCGCGCCAGGGCCAGAACACGCTCACCCACACACGTTCCGCACATGTCCGCCCGCTCTCTTTTTCTTTCTTCGTCTTGCCCTTGTCTTGCCCTTGTCTTGCCCTTGTCTTGCCCTTGTCTTGCCCTTGCGTGGGCCCCCGGCCCCGCGTAAGACTTCACGCACCGGGACTCCCCGGGAGTGGGCCCGCTGCGTACGCATGCCCCCACTACCTAGCGAGCCCTGACGAGCTCCACTCTCCGCCACACTGCGTCAAGGGCGCGTCGTTCGGGCGAAGCGCGGATTCGCGATCGCTTGCGACGGGTTAGCCCGCGACGCCACTCGGACTCGCGGGCCAGCAAGCGCGAGCGAGGGAAATCGCGCACGCGATGACCCCTGGGCGGCGCGGCGCCATCTGGTATGACGCGAGCCGCGCGGGTCTTGCAGCCCGTATCTCGCAGCACCCGCAGCCGATGAATGCGCCGAGCTTAGTTCCCGCAACGCCTGGCTCCGAACCACCCTCGCTCGCTCGCGCTCGCAGGGTGCGCGTCCTCTTCATCAATGACACTGCGCGTAACGGCGGTCCCGGTCGGAGCCTCCACTCGATCCTGAAGTTCCTGGATCCCGAGGTTGTCCATAGGGCGGTCGTTCTCCCCCGGGAGGGCGCCATCGCCGACCTGCTCCGCCGCGATGGCGTGGCCGACGAGCTCCGTTTCGAGAGCAACCTGGTCGAGAACCCGATCGAGCCCTGGCACCGGCAGATGGAGCGGCGCGACTTCGACGCCGCGGTGCCGCTCAAGGTGGCGCGGCTCTGCGGGAACCTCGTCAAGGCGACGCGGGCCATGGCCCGGCTGGCGTCGCTGGTGCGCGAGGGGCGCTTCGATCTCATCTACTGCAACGGGACGAACGCCGACTTCGCGGGCGCCCTGCTCGCGAGGATGACGGGGGTTCCGGCGCTGTGGCACGTTCGGTACACGTCGATCCCTCCGGTCGTCGCCGGCTTGCATCGGTGGCTCTCGGCGGGCGACGGCGTCCGGCGGATCGTGTGCGTGTCGCGCTCCGCGGCCGCGCTCTTCTCGCATTGCCCCGAGAAGGTGCGCGTCATTCACAACGCGCTCGACGTGGGCGCGTTCGACCCCGCCGGCGTCGTCGGGACCTTGCGCGCCGAGCTCGGGCTGCCGCCCGGCGCACTCGTGTTCGGCAGCCACGGGCGCGTCCTCCGGCGCAAGGGGTACGTCGAGATGATCAAGGCGGCGCGGCTCGCCCTCGACGCGTTGACCCCCGACGAGCGGCAGCGAATGGCGTTCGCCGTCGCCGGCGACACGCCGGAAGACTATCGCCCCGACCACGTCGACGAGTGCCGCAAGCTCGTCGCCGACCTCGGGATGGAACGGCAGTTCTGGATGCTCGGGTTCCGGGCCGACGTCCGGCCGGTCGTGGCCGACTTCGACGTGGCGGTCGTTCCGAGCGTCTACGCCGATCCGCTACCGCGCGCGGTGATCGAGTCGATGGCCATGAGCAAGCCGGTGATCGCTTTCGCGGTCGGCGGAGTCGTCGAGATGGTCGACGCGCAGACCGGAGAGCTCGTTGCGTTCGAGCCGTCGCCGACCGGACGCGAATCCGCGGCCAGCGAGGCGGCGATCGCGCGCCTCGCGGCCGCCTTCGTTCGCTACGTCCGGGATCCGGCCCTTCGCTCGCGGCAAGGGGTCGCCGGGCGCGCGCGGGTGCTCCTCGATTTCGACGCCCGTGTGCACGCGGTGCGCATCGAGCGCGAGATCGTCTTCGCCGCGGGTCTCGCGCCGCGCGCGCCGCAGGCCCCGCGCGCCCCACGCCCCGCGCTACCCCGGGCGGAGGGGCGATGACGATGCCCGGAGCGCGAGGCGGCTCGATGGGCGACAGCGGAGGAAGCGGCGACAGGGTGATGCGCCGGGCGGTGGGCCGCATCGTCGACGGGAGCGGCAAGCACCCGATCGTCGTCCTGCTGCTCGCCGCCTGCGTGCTCGCCGGAACCTGGTACTTCGCGCTGCAGGTCCTCACAAACCCGCACACGGATCTGCGAGAGCTCCTGCCGCGCGACAGCCCGGCACTCAAGGCGTTCGAGCACCAGCTCGGGCGTGTCGGGGGCGGGGCGTCGCTGATCGTGGTCGCCGAGTCTCCCGACAAAAGCGCGAACGAGCGCTTCGCCGACGAGCTGGCCACGCGCCTCGAGGTCGACGTCGCGGAACAGAAGGCGCTCGGAAAGAAGCCCCTCATCTCGTACGTCGAGCGCGGAACCAAGGACGTTCACGCGTTCTTCGAGACCAACAAGTGGCTCTACGCCGACGAGAAGGACCTCGAGAACGCGTACGACACGCTCGACTTCCAGATCGCCGTGCGGAGCGGGCTGGTCACGGATCTGAACGACGACGCGCCCGCGCCCGGGAGCGCGGCACCGTCGGCCGCCGCCGCTCCAGGGGCCGCCCCGGCGCCCGCGCCCGGGAGCGTCAAGAAGCCCGCGCTCGGCCTCGACGAGTACCGCGATCGCTGGGAGGCGAAGGCAAGGGAGCACGACGATTTCCCGAGCGGGTACTTCGAGAGCGCGGACGGAACGATGATCGCGCTGCGCATCGTTTCGTTCACGACGGGCATGGGCGACGCTGGCGACGACACGCTCCTCGGCCACATCGGCCGGATGGTGCAAGACCTGGCGCCGGCGTCGTACCAGCCGGCGATGAAGGTGGGCTTCGCTGGCGACATCGCCAACGCGGCCGCGGAGAAAGACTCCATCGTGAGCCAGGCGGTCTGGGCGAGCGCGTTCGCGCTGATCGCCGTTCTCGTCGGCCTGGTCTGGTTCTTTCGATCGGTCTGGTCGCTCGTCGTGATCGCCTTTCCGGCGGTGCTCGGGATCGGCGCGGCCTACGCGTTCGCGTACTTTCGCTTCGGCTATGTCAACACGACCGGCATGTTCCTCGGCGCCATCATTCTCGGCAACGGGGTCAACTATCCGATCGTGCTCCTCTCGCGGTATCGCGAGTTTCGCGCGCGCGGGCAAGAGCCGGCCGATGCGCGTCGGGAAGCCGTTCAGAACGCCCTTCGCGCCGAGCTCGTCGGCGCGTGCGTGGCCTCCATCGCGTACGGATCGCTGACGGTCACCGATTTCCGCGGGTTCAATCAGTTCGGGTGGATCGGTTTCGTCGGGATGCTCCTCGTGTGGATCTCGATGATCCCGTGCGTGCCGGCGCTCATCGTCGCGATCGAGTGGATCCAGTCGAAGCTCCCGGCGCGCCTCCGTGACCCTCTCCCCCGCATCCGGCCCGACGGAGGGCGAGGGCCCCTGTCGCGCGCGGTCGCCTTTGCGACCGAACGGGCGCCCTGGGCGTTCGTCGCGCTCACGCTCGCCGTCACCGCGGTCGCGGCCTGGAAGGCGCCGGCGTTTCTCCGCGACCCCTGGGAGTATGACTTCGACCGGCTCGGCTCGCGCGGCAGCAAGCAAGGCGGGGCGGGGGAGTGGTCGAACAAGGCCGACCAGATCTTCGGCGGCCGGATGAACGTCGCCGGGGCGCTGACGCTCGCCGACACGCCCGAGCAAGTGCCGCTCCTCAAGGCGCAGATCGTCAAGAACGACGAGGCCGATCCGCAGGGGCGCCTCATCGCCGAGGTCGCGACCGTTTACGATCTCTTGCCCGGTAGCGTCGAGGACCAGAAGAAAAAACGCGAGGTGCTCGATCGGATCCGCGACCGGCTGACGCCGGCTGTCGTCGAGTCGCTCCCCGACGACGAGCGTCCGCGGGTCGAAGACCTGAGGCCTCCGGAGACCTTGCGCGTGCTCGAGCCCAGGGACCTGCCGCCCCTCTTGCGGCGCCGGTTCGAAGAGAACGACGGCCGCGTCGGCACCGTTTTCTACGTGCGGTACCGGAACGACGTCATGCTCTCGGACGGGCACAACCTCTTGCGGATCGCGAAGTCGACCGACAACGTTCGCCTCCCCGACGGCGTCGTCGTTCAGACCGCGAGCCGCGCCACGATCTTCGCCGAGATGCTCCGCTCGATGGAGAAAGACGGCACCCGCGCGTCGCTCGTGTCTCTCGCCGCGGTGTCGCTCGTCGTGCTCCTCGCGACGCGCAATCTGCGCGGCGCGCTCGCCGTGCTAGCCGCGCTGCTCATGGGAGTCACCTGGCTCGTCGGAGGCGCGGCGTGGTTCGGCGAGAAGCTGAACTACGTGAACTTCGTCACCTTGCCGATCACCTTCGGGATCGGCTGCGAGTACCCGTTCAATGTGTACGACCGGTCTCGCCTGCTCGGGGGCGACGTGTCGGCGGCCGTGCGTCGGGTGGGCGGCGCGGTCGCGCTCTGCAGCTACACGACCGTGGTCGGGTACGGCTCGCTCCTCTTCGCGGACTTCCAGGCGCTCCAGTCGTTCGGGCGGCTCGCGGTCAGCGGAGAGATCGCCTGCCTGACGGGCGCCCTCTTGTTTCTGCCCGCGCTGCTCCATCTCCTGGGCGGACGTCGAACGTATTCGAGCCAGGCGGTCTCGAGCGAAAGCCCGCAAATACCGCGCTAGTGGTGGCCTAAATCGACGAGCGTGATCTTCGATCACGTTCGCCCGATTTATTCGCCCAGGTTTGACTAAATCAGCGCTCACGTTCGTGAGCGCCGATCTAGAGGCGGCGCCAGGCGAACAGGTCGGAGCCGCGCGCCACGACGTCTCCGGCCGCCCAGCGAAGCAGGCGTTCGATCTCGCCTCGCACCACCCGGTAGCGCATGTCGGCCGGGTGGATCGCGATGCGAGCGGGCGCGAAGGGCCGCGCGTACTTCGCGATCCGGCACCACGCGAGCGTCGAGGCCAGGCGCGCCGGCGACCGCGTCGCCCAGTTGAGGACGACGCTCGCCCGAGCCCGACGCGCTGCTGGATCGTAGACGCGCAAATGGTCTTCGGTGAACCGGTAGCCGCGCTCGCCGAGGAGCGGCAAGAGCCACGTCGGCATCGACCACGCGGGCGCGACGAAGCCGTCGATGTGCAGGTCGGCTTGCCGGAGAACGCGCTCGCCCTCTTCGACGCGCGCGCGCCCCTCGGCGGGCGAGACGTCGCTCATCTCGGCCTCGCCGCCCGACGCGACCCGCTGTGCGAAGAGCCAGCCGAGCCGGCTCGAGGTTCGCGCCGGGTCGTAGTGCTCGCCGCTCTGATGAAAGAAGCCGTGGAGGTAGATCTCGTGCCCGGCCGCCTGGAGGTCGCGCAGCCGGGCGCAGAACCGAGCGTCGGCGAGCAGAGGCGCCCGCCCGTGAAAGTCGGGCACGACGAGCAGCGCGGGGCGAACGTTCATCGACGCGCAGAGCCCGAGCGCCGCTTCGACTTCGTCGGACCAGGCGGGGGAGACATCATGAATCGAGACGTGAACCGGCATTTCGCTAGCTGTCTCTTAGCGATGCGTACGTCGCGAGGACAGTCGCGTAGTGACTCTCGAGGGTGGGCACCCGGGCGGCGGCGGCCAGGGCGCGTGCGCGGAGCTCGCTCGGGTCCCGATCGCGGCGGGCGAGCAGGCCGTCGATCGCCGCCGCACACGCCGCGGCGTCGAGGCTGGCGTACGCCTCTGCCACGGTCGGGTCGGCGCTCTCTGCCGCGCCGCCGGCGTCGGGGACCACCACCGGGACCGCGCAGGCCACCGCCTCGGCGACGCCGAGCCCGTAGGTCTCGTAGGGGCACCCGTGGACCAGCACGTCTGCCGCGCCGACGGCCCGCGCCAGGCGCGTCCGGTTTGTCTCGAAGCCCGCGAAGCGGACGCCGCGCGGCGCGCTCCGTTCGAGGCGAGCCCGCTCGGGCCCGTCGCCGAACAGAACGAGCACGGCGTCCCGACGGGCGCGGACCCTGGCAAAGGCGTCGAGCACCACGTCCCAGCGCTTCTCGATCGCGAAGCGACCCACGCCGACGAGGAGCGCCGCTCCGGCCGAGGCCTCGCTGCCGAGGAGCTCCTGGCGCACGCCTGCCCGCTCGGCGGGCGGCTCGAGCGGGCGGAAGAGGCCCCCGTCGACCCCGAAGGGCACGTGGACGACGTTCGGCACCCCGGCGCGACGAAGGCGGTCGGCCTGGGCGCGGCCCGCGACGAAGGTCGCGTCGAACGGCGCGAGAAGCGCGCGCACTCCTCGCCATAGAGGGGCGCTCAGGCGCGCGGCGACGGCGGCGCCGAGTCGAGCTTCGAGGGCCGGCTGCACGTATGTGCCCACGTGATCGGCGTGCCAGAACGCCGTCTGCACGGGCGCCGGCCTCCCGCAGGTGACCACGGCCGCCATGGCGAGGTACGGCGAGTGGGCCTCGAGCACGTCCGGGGGAGCCGCCCGGACGCGTGCCCGGATCTTGTCGAGCCGTCCCAGGAGGTGATAGGTGCGGTCGTAGGGCATGGTAGGCCCTGCGATCCGCACGACGCGCTCCCGACCGCCAGGGATGCCGCGCGACACGTCCCGAGCGCTCTCGACATCTTCATCCCGCGGGCCCGGCGCAATCACGGTGTGGTCGTGGCCCAGGTGGCACAGAAAGTGACCTCTGGTCGTCAGATGGCTTCGAATCCCACCGCCCCTTTCCGAATAGAATTCGGTGATATCCACGATCTTCAAGCGAGCGTCCCCGCTCCGGGCGAGGTCCACGCGAAAGGCGTTACGCGCCTCCGGACACCCGCGAACGCGCGGTTAGCCGACGCTCTCCCCCAGGATCTGCCGCCGTTCGCAGCGCTCGCAGCTCGACAGGGAAGGCCGCTTCGCGTCGCCATCCTGAGCGACTTCACGCGCATATCGTACGCCAACGGTGCAGTCTTTCAGACACGCTTCCTGTATCAAGAATTACGACGGTGTGGTCACGAGGTCACAGTCATCGGCCCGTTCGACCCCGAGGCAACACCGGATGAGCTGGCTCCCGGAACGGTGACGCTGCCGAGCGTACCGCTCAAGGCGTACCCGGGCGTCCATATTCCCATGCCGCTGGCGTCGTGGATCTTCGACCCCGATCGCTGGGACTTCGATATCTGCTTCGCGCAGACGACCTCGCTCCTCCTCGAGTTCGGGATCTGGCTGCGGACGATGAAGGGCGTGCCGCTACTCTGCGTGAACACGACGCATTTGGTCGCGGCCTACGACGTGCTTCTGCCCGAGCGCCTCTCGAAGAACGAGGTCCTCCAGGCGGGCGTCCACCTGACGTTGACCCGACCGTTCGAGCGGCTCTTCTCGAGCATGTATAACCAGAGCGACGGCCTGGTCGTTCTGAGCGAGGGGCTTCGGTCGTACTGGCGCGAGCGCGGCGTGACCGCGCCGATCCACGTCATCCCCAGGGCGGTGCAGCCCGAGGTCTTCGACCGGCCGCTCGGCGATGACCCGTACACGCACCTCCTCGAGCGTGAGTCGCTCCCGCAGCGCGGGCCCCGCCTGATGTGCGCCGGGCGTCACACGCGCGAGAAGGCGCAAGATCGCGTGATCCGGATCTTCGCCCGAAACGTGCTCCCGCTCGAGCCGGACGCGACCCTCACGATGGTCGGCGACGGTCCGGACACCGACTTCTACAAAGGAGTCGCCGATGACGAGGGCGCCGCCCACCGCGTGTTCTTCACGTCCGAAGTCCCCTGGACCACGATGCCGGACTTCTACCGGTACGCCGACGTCTTCGTGCACGCGTCGCTCAGCGAGACGTACGGCAACGTCCTGGGCGAAGCCTTGTGGTGCGGAACCCCGGTCGTCGCGTTCGCCGACGGGATGGGCGTCACCGCCCAGGTGCAAGACGGCGTGAACGGCATCTTGTTCGCGCCCGGCAAGGGTCACGACGCCGAGACGGCGGCGAACGTCGCCTTCGGAAGGGCGATCGTCGAGCTGATTCGCGACCCGCAGGCGCGCGCCCGGCTCGGAAGGGCCGCCGCGCGCAGGTCTCGCGAGCGCTGCTCGCCCTTCGCCGTGCAGCACCGGATCGCCGACGCGTTCCAGCACGCGCAGGACCACGCCGTGGCCTCGGGCCTGCGCCCCGTGGCCGACCGCCCGAAGATGATGCAGTGGCTGACCACCCTGCGCCACGCCCGTCCGTGGACCACCTTCAATGGCCTGATCTACCTGGGCGGCCACCTCCGCCCCGCCAAACCAATCAAGCGAGAACGCCTCCACCCGCGTATCGCCAACTAGTGGCGCACGGGAGAGCCCCTCTCGCTAGGGATGATCGGTGACCCATTCGCGCACGGCGAGCAGGCCCTCGTGCAGAGAGACCCGAGGGGTCCAGGCGAGCTCGGTTCGGGCTCTCGTGATGTCGGCGAAGGTCGCGTCGACGTCGCCCAGGGGAACGGGGGCGCGCTCGACCTGGAGAGCGACGCCGGCCGCGGCTCCGATGGCTTCGACGAGGCCGCGGAGGTCGATCGGCGCGCCGGAGCCCAGATTGTAGGCGCGAAAGCCGGGCGGCGCGCTGGCGTCGAGGGCGGCGAGCACGCCGCGGACGATGTCGTCGACGTACGTGAAGTCGCGCCTCATCGAGCCGTCGCCGAAGATCGTGACCGGACGCCCGGCGAGGGCAGCGCGCATGAAGCGCGTGATGGCCATCTCCGGGCGCTGGCGCGCGCCGTAGACGGTGAAGAACCGCAGCGCCGCGCAGCGCATCTCGGGCGCGTTCCGGCAGATGGCGCTCGCGACCAGCTCGGCCGAGCGCTTGCTCGCCGCGTACGGGGACTCGGGCACCACGGCCGGCGCGTCTTCGCGGGCCGGCAGAGGGGTCGCGTTGCCGTAGATCGACGAGCTCGACGCGAAGAGGAAGCGCTCGACGCCCCGCTGGCGCGCGAGCTCCTGAACGACCGCCGTCCCCTCGACGTTGACCCGCGCATACCGGACCGGATCGCCGAACGAGGGTCGTACGCCCGCGAGCCCGGCGAGGTGCACGACGGCCTCGGCGCCGTCGATCAGCGGCGCCATCGCGGCGCGATCGGTCACGCACGCGCGAACGACGCGGGCCCCCGAGAACGCGGACAGCAGGTCGCCTTCGTTGCGCACCTTCTCGGCGCGTGGATACGGGCCATCGGAGAAGTCGTCGATGACGGTGGCCTCGTCGCCGCGAGCCAGGAGCGCGCGGGTGACGTGGTAGCCAATGAACCCGGCGCCGCCCGTGACGACGATGCGTGCCAAGCTCCTGCCGCTCCGATCAGCGCTGCGCGGTCGGCGCGCGGTTGGGCGGGGGGTCCACCACGGGGACCCCGATTCCCTGGTATCGCAGGCCCGCGCGGACGACCTCGCTCGCGCGCCACACGTTGCGTCCGTCGACCACGATCGGCGCCGCCCCCTTGTCGGACGGACGCAGGCGCTTGCGGATCTCGGCGAAGTTCGGCGCCCGGTAGCTGCGCCACTCGGTCAGGAGCACGAGCGCGTGGGCCCCGTCAAGCGCGTCGTAGTCGCGGTCGACCACCTTGACGCGATCGCCGTACGACGCCATCGCCCCCGCGAAGTTCTTCGCCGCTTCGGGATCGTGCCCGACGATGCGGGCGCCCTTCGCGAGCAGCGCCTTGGCGAGCTTGATCGACGGCGACTCGCGCACGTCGTCGGTCTCGGGCTTGAAGGCCAGGCCCCAGAACGCGATCGCCCGGCCGTCGAGCGGGCCGATCGCGCTCTCGACCACACGCGCCAGGAACTCGGCCTGCTCTTCGTTGGCCAGGTGCGTCGCCTCGGCCATGCGCATCGGCACGCCGTGCGCGCGCCCGAGGTGAAAGAGCGCCTGCACGTCCTTCGGGAAGCACGAGCCGCCGTAGCCGGGGCCCGCGTAGAGGAAGCGCTTGCCGATTCGCGCGTCGCTGCCGACTCCGAGCCGGACCGCGTGAATGTCGGCGCCGGTCGCGTGGCAGAGGCGCGCGAGCTCGTTCATGAAAGAGACGCGCATGGCGAGCATGGTGTTCGCCGCGTACTTCGTGAGCTCGCTCGAGCGAGGGTCGCTAACGACGACGCGCTCGCCCGACAGTTGCAAGGGCGCGTAGAGGGCGCGAAGCATCTCGCGCGCGCCGTCGCTGCGCGCGCCGAGCACGATGCGATCGGGCCGGAAGAAGTCTTGAACGGCGGTGCCCTCCTTGAGAAACTCGGGGTTCGACACCACCTCGAGCGCCACGGAAGGCTTCTTGCCGCCGTCGATCTGCGCTTGCACGGCGTCGCAGGTGCCGACGGGCACGGTGCTCTTGACGACCACGAGCGCCGGCTTCTTGGCGGTGGTCGCGATCGTGTCGGCCACGGCGAGCACGGCGCTCACGTCGGCCGCGCCGTCGGGGCCCGGCGGCGTGCCGACCGCGATGAAGTAGGCGTCGGCCTCGTCGAACGGCGCGGTGACACGGGTCGCGAACCGGAGCCGGCCCGCGCGTTCGTTCCGGCGTACGAGATCGGCGAGGCCCGGCTCGTAGATGGGAATGATCCCGTCTTCGAGCTGGCGGATGCGCCCGGGATCGATGTCGACGCAGAGGACATCGTGCCCGAGCTCGGCGAGCCCGGTTCCCGTGACGAGCCCGACGTAACCTATCCCGAATGCTACCAACCGCATGTTCGGCGGAGCTTAGGGCGCGGCCTGACCCGGCGCTAGCGTGGCGTTTCGATAGAGCCACCACCCGCCACGGTGTACGGCCAGCGCGAGCTCTCGGGGCACCGGCGGCTCGGCTGCGGAGGGGCGCGTTCGAATCAAGACGTAGTCCCAGTCGGCCAGCCGGTATGCGGGCCAGTCGATGAAGCGAAGGTCGCTGTCGCTGTACGAGCTCGGGAGTCGCAGCGCGGGGTTCTCGGCGGTCGGGTAAATGGCCGACCCTTGATGGAACCAGACGTCGCTCACGACGGCCGCGCGGTCGGTGAGCACGAGCTTGTCGTAGTGCACGAACGGATGGGCCGTGAAGATGCTGCTGTTCGGATCGAGCGGGAGATTGAGCAGGCGCGCGTTCGGGGGCACGGCGTCGAGGATCTCGTGCCAGCCGGCCGCCTCGCTCTGAAAGAGCTGCGACGCGCCCAGCGCGATGATCACCATGCAACAGGCCGCGACGGGCGCACCCTTCTCGAACGCCGCGCCGAGGACGCGACCGAGGGCAGCGCGGCGAATCGCCATGAGCCCGATGAGCAGGAGCAAGGGCACCAGCCGCCCGTCGACGAAGCCGAACCATCCGATCGAGTGAGGTAGGACGAGGAACGCCGCGCTGAGGACCGCGATCGACGCGAGGAGCGCCTTCGAGTGAGCCCGCGACGCGAGATCGGCGATCGCCTCGGAGGCCGAGACGCCTTCGGCTGGAAGCGCCGAAGCGCGGAGCGAGCGGGCCGTGGTCACGACGCCGGCGACGATGACCGTCCAGACGAAGAGCCCCACGGCGGCGTCGAGCCCCGTCCGCGTGATGAGGGTCGGCGTGATGAGGAGGCTCAGCTTGTCGAGCAAGCCCTGGAAGTGCGGCGCGAACGCGGGGTGGGGGAGGGGGACGGAGCCGGCGGGAACGACCGACGCCCGCTCGCGCCACGCGACCCACGCGGCGAGGGCGAGCCCGGGCAGGAGCGCGCGCAGGTGGAGCACGCGGCGAAGGCGACGGCCCGTGACGACGGCCGAGACGCCTGCGAGCCCCAAGAAGATCACGAACGCGTGGCCGTGCGCCAGGAGCACGCACGGCGTGAGACACGCGATCGCGGCCTCCCACTTCCACGCGTCCTTCGCGCCGGAGTCCGCCGCGAACATCAGCTCGAGCCAGATGGTGAGCGCGACGATGAGGACGGCGACGCCCAGCAGATAGCTGGCGAACCCGAGGAGCGTCATGAAGCCGAAGCCGAGGGCGAGCCCGAAGTACGCGGCCGTGGTCGAGAGATCGCCGTGCAACCGGCGTCGCGCCCACAGCAACGCGAGCGGCGTCGCGATCATCGGTAGCGTCGCGATGGCGCGAATGGCGCCGAGCGGGCCGAGCGGAACGACGAGCACGTCACCGAGAAAACGAAACAGCGAATAAGGCCCGAGGTGCGGCGCGACCACGAAGAAGTGCTGCTCGAAGGGCGACGTCTCGAACCGGTGGCGCAGCGCGATGAGGCCCGCGTGCGCGGGCAGGTCTTGAAAGGGCAGGGCGTCGAACAGCCAGAACACGAGCACCGCGGCCAGGGTCAGCGCGCCCACGCGCAGCCACGGCGCGCTCCGCTGTATCCGGATCCGCGCGGGATGGAGGACGGACGCCCCCAGACTGGCGGGACGAACCGGGCTGGGTCGAGTGGGAGCCTGCGTCGCCATGCGATGCGTCGTGCGCGGGAGCATGTTACGTGGACGCCGCCGGAAAGGTCTCCCATTCGCGCGTCCCGAGGGGCACGATTCCGTGCCGCGGCGCCCGGGAGCGACCGGCCCCCAAAACGACCGAAAACTTGGCCGACCCGGCAACGTGCGCTCCCATAGGAAATCGGGATGCGATTGCCGTCGGTGAATCTCCTGGATCCGCGCTCGCTTTTCCCGTGGGCCGGGTGGGGGCACTGGCTCCCGAAGTTGGGTCCCGCGACCGCCGGCGGCGCGAGGGCGCTCGTGCGGTGGGGCGCGCACCACTCGGGCTTGCCGGTGATCCTGGTCGCCGCGCTCACGCTGGTGTTGTCGTGGCGTGTCATCAAGCGGACCTTCCGCCTCGCCCTGGAGGTGGTCATCGCCCTGGCGCTCCTCGTCGTTGCCACCCGCCTTGGCTGGCTCACGTGGTAGGGAGCCTCTGCGGCCAATCCTCTCTTTCTAGTTGAGAGCCGGCGCGGCGGCGGCGGCCACGACGGCGAGCTCTTTCGAGAGCTCGCCGCTCTGGTGCAGCTCCGTGACGATGTCGCAGCCTCCGACAAACTTGCCGTCGACATAGAGCTGGGGATACGTCGGCCAGTTCGAGTACTCCTTGAGGGCCTGGCGGATCTCGCCGTCGGCGAGGATGTTCACAGTCTCGAACGGCACGCCCTCTTTCTTCAGGATCTGCACGACGGTGTTCGAGAAGCCGCACGCCGGGAACTGCTTCGTTCCCTTCATGAACAGCACCACCTTGTGGCCCTTGATGAGTCCCTGGATACGGCTTCGAATGTCTTCGCTCATGTTTCGCCGGCCTCGTCGGCCGCCTCGGTTGGATCGTTCGGCGCGCGCGTCGCGCGTGTCGTCTTCGTGGTCACGCGCCGTCGCCGATTTCCCTGTTCCCGCCGTTGCTCTCGGGCTCGCTCGTGCGCGTCGTCAGCGCGAGGGCGTGGATGGGCCCCGCCATCCAGTCGCCGAGAGCCGCGTAGACCATCTTGTGCTGGTCGATGCGCGACTTGCCGGCGAACTGGGCGGCGACGACCACCGCCTGCAGGTGGTCTTCGGTTCCGGTGAGGTCGGTCACATCGACGCGGGCCCCTGGAAAGGCCTCGAGAAGGCGCGCGCGAACGACGGCGGGGTTCGGCATGGACCCCTCTCCAATTAACGACCGCGGCGAGATTGTCAATGGAACGCTCCCGCGTCTGGCCCGACTTTCGTGACGCGTGGATCCTCTACGAAGACGCGGACCTCATCGCGATCGACAAGCCCGTCGGCGTCTCGTCGCAGGCGGCCGACCCCGAGTGCCCAGACGACGTGGTCACGCGGCTCAAGCGCCACCTCGCGTCCGCCGCGTCCGCCGCGTCGGCGGCGGCGATGGCGCCGGCCGCCCGCGCCCCCTCCGAGCCCTACCTGGGCGTTCCCC
>CALFNG010000532.1 GCA_937902985.1 uncultured Myxococcales bacterium | reverse complement strand
TGCTTTTCTTTGTAGGCGCGAGAGGTTTCGAACCTCCGACCCCTACCGTGTCAAGTTGCGACAGACCCGTTTCACAGTGTTTCTCCTCGTGACGAAGTAAGGAATTAGGCGGCGTTGGCGTTACCCGGACGATCCAGCCGTTACGCCGCATCAGCCAAAAGTGGTACTCAAGGTGGTACTCAGCCGACTTTGAGTACCACCGGCCGTTTCGCTACCCGGTACCGCTACCCTCCGCGGGTACAACCTCGACCAACCGAGGCCGGTACGTCGTTTTCGCCTTGTGACCCTCGCGCGAGAGAATGCCGGCGCGGAGCAGGTGAACGATGGGGAGGGCGAGGGCCGGGGCCTCAACCCCCAGGCGCGCGGCGACGTCCATGCGGGTCAGGCCGGGCCTCTCTCTCAAGGCGGCCAGAACGCGGGCCTCTAGCTCGCGGACCTCTCGGGGGCGACGCACGGTGCCGTACCACACCACGGGGGACGCGCTCAGAGAAGGCCCTTCTCTAGAGCGACTGAGGGTCTAGAGCTGCCTCGACGAACCGGTCGCGGGTTGCGCTCGCGGGAGCAGGTCAAGCGCGGAGGTCTTGGGCCCGACGGAGCAACCTTCGTCGCCGCTTAAGCGCTCCGCCAGCGCACAAAATCCGCTCTTCGAGCTGGGCCACCGTCTTCGAGACGGCCGGCTGACCGACGCCGAGCTGGGTCGCCGCCGCGGAGAAGGAGCCGGCGTCGACCACGCGTACGAAGAGCTCCATGGCAGCCAAGCGGTCGGTGCTCATCGTCCTCGCCCGATATAGCGCCGCGGCGCGTGGGTCGCCCCTCGAACGCAGTCATCACTCCGCGACGAGCTTCACCTCGATGTTGCCGCGGGTCGGCTCGGAACGGCCCGTCGGACCCGTCGGAATGCGCAATCTGGAATATCAAGCCGTTCGTCGAAAGCGTTGGACCGCGAGTTATCGCCTGGCGATCACCACGTCTGTGCGCCGGCGCGCACCAGGATTTCGTTGACTGCCACGCGACGGTCCCGCGTGACGACAAAGGCCACGGCGTCGGCGACGTCCTCGGGGAGGAGTCGTTCGACACCCTCGGTCTGCTTGGCGACGGCCTCGCGAACGCCGCTACGGATGTGCGTATCCAGCTCCGTCTGGACGATCCCCGGCTCGACGAGGCCCACGCGCACGCGCTTCGCTTGCATCTCTTGACGAAGAGACTCGCTGAACGCGTTCACGGCGAACTTGGTCAAGCTGTAGACCCCGGTCCCGGGCCGCGCGACGCGACCCGCCGTCGAGCTGATGGTCACCAGGTCCGACACGCGCCGTGGCGAATCCTCGGCGGCGCGAATGAGGTGCGGCAGCGCAGCCCGCGTCATGGTCAACACGGCGTGCACGTTGACGGCGATCATCCGCTCCCACTCCTCCTCCGGCGCATCGGCGAACGGGCCAACCAGCATCGTGCCTGCGTTGTTGACCAGAATATCCAGGCGGCCCAGCTTCGCGACCGTCTGTTCGATCGTTCCGCGCGCCTGAGCACGGTCCGTGATGTCGGCCTCGATCACGAGGGTCTTGCTTCCCTCGGACGAGAGCGACGCGGAGAGTTTCTCCAGCCGGTCGCGTCGACGGGCGATCATCACGATGCTCGCGCCCTCGGCGGCGAGCCGCCGTACAGTCGCCTCCCCGATCCCGCTGCTCGCACCCGTAACAACTGCGACGACACCGTCGAGTTTCCCGACCATGTGCACGTCCCTTATCACCGACGGAGAAGGGCGACGAGAGCCGCGGCAGTCTCGTCCGGCTTTTCTTCCGTCAGGAAGTGTCCGCAGTCGAATCCTGTGCCGAGGATCGACGCCCCGGTCAGAAAGGAGCGTCTGTCGAGAGGCGTGCCCCGGCCTTGCGGCCCCATCGGTTCACTCGCCATTGTTCGGACCTCCTGCGTGAGAGGCGTACGAAGTTCGCGGAATGACCACAAGACTCCAACGGGTGGCATGAGCCGCCCGGGATTGATCCAAGTGGACGAGCCCTTGGAGGGTGCCGCGCGGCGTCCCAGGGGCAGGACGCCGCAACCATGACCTGATGTACGCTTGCCGGCCATGCGACCGTGGTCCAAGCCCCTCGCCGGCAAGCTGGACGAACAGACGATCGAGAGCGCCCTGCTGCGTGGAAATCCCCGCGGCGATCCTCATGTGCGCCCCGTCTACGTGTATACGCCCCCCCGCTACGACCAGTCGGCCGACCGATATCCGAGCGTCTACGTCCTCCACGGATGGACCGGGCAGGTCGACATGTGGCGCAACCGTAGCTCGCTCCGACCGACCGCGATTGAACTCTTCGACGAACTGTTCGAGCAGGGCGCCTCGCCTGCCATCCTGGTGTTCGTGGACGCGTGGACGTCGTGGGGCGGCTCGCAGTACCTCGACTCGCCCGCCCTCGGCCCTTACCACTCCTACCTGTGCAACGAGATCGTCCCGTGGGTCGACGCTCGCTACCGGACCAAGGCGCATCGCGACCATCGGGCCATCACCGGGAAGTCGAGCGGCGGCTACGGGGCGATGGTCACGGCGATGCTGCGTCCGGACCTCTTCGGCGCGCTCGTCACGCACTCGGGAGACGCCCTCTTCGAACTCTGTTACGCGCGGGGATTTGCCGAAAGCGTGCGCGCGCTGCGCGACGAGTACGGCGGTTCATACGCGGCGTTCCTCGCCGATCATGGCGCGCGCCCCGCGCTCTCGAAACCAAGTGACTTCACGCTCCTCAGCGACTGGTCCATGGCAGCGTGCTATTCCGCCGACGCAGACGGCACCGTCCAGCTGCCGTACGACCTGGCCACGGGTGAGCTGCGTCCGGACGTATGGGCGCGGTGGCTGGACAAGGATCCGGTGCGGCTGGCCCGGACGCACCGCGAGGCGCTGCGGTCCATGCGCGGCGTCTACGTGGACGCGGGCAGGAGAGACGATTGGTTCCTCGATCTCGCAGCCGAGGCCTTTCACCGCGAGGTCCGCTCGGCCGGCGTGAAAGAGGTCTTCTTCGAGCTGTTCGACGCGCGGCACACCCAGGTCGAATATCGCTATCCCGGCGCACTGCGGTGGATCGTGGACCGAATCCGGTGACCGCGCGCCTCACGCCGCCGTGTAGGTCGTCGCTCGCTTCTGGCCCTTCGTCTTGAGCTTCTTCTTCGCGAGCCCCCCCTTGAGGATGCGCGGCATTTCCTTCGACTGAAGCCCGAGCTTCGCGCGGATCTGCTCCGCGCGCAGACTCCGCCCACCCTGTAGGTAGGCGGCACCAGCGAAGACGATGCCGACCGCGCTCACTGCGCTCGCGGCAGCTGTAATCCAGTCGGTAGTCGATGACGTGGCGTCGAGGTTAGACGGGTCGGCTGGTGCAACAATTCAGCCGATCGTTGACAGCAGCTGCCCGGCGCGAATCTGCCGGGTGCGTGGGTCGAGGACTCACAGCTCCCTTTGGCGCCGTCTTCCTCCGAGGGCCGCGCCGATTAGGGCGAACAGCGCGACGGCGGGCTTGGCGGATCAGCGGCCGCCGGAGCACCAGAGGGCAGCCCGGCCGCCTCGGGTCTCGCAGGCAGCATCGCGACAAATGCCGTCCACGAGGGAAAGAGCGCCACGCCGGGCACCAACTCGAGCGCCAGGGCCGCAACCAGGCGCCAGCGCCAGCCGAGCGTGATCACGAGGGCGACAGCGACCACGAAGTCCAGCACGTCATCGGGAGCCGAGAGCGCGCCCGCGCCGAACACCGGGAAGAAACCGAGCTGCACCGCGTCCGCGAGCGCTGCGATCGCCAGTGCCACCTTCTTTCTCCTCTGTGTCATCGATGCACCGTAGCTGCGCGCGCACGTCAGCCGCTAGCGGGCGTTCCGAACCACGACCCCTACCGGGTCAACGTGACGATGGGCGTTTCTGAGAGGTACGGAGCGGTTCTTTTCCCGAGGAAATCGTTACTGACGGGTACCGAGGCGTCCTGCGCGGCGAGGTGCACGCTCTTCGGAAACCGTGATTGGAGGTTTGCCCGCTCGCGCTCGGCGCCTGCCGCGTCTCTCGCCATTCGCCGACATCGACGACGCCTGATGGCAGGACGCTGGTTAGAAGAACCGGCCGGCTGCCGACCCAGGCTATCTACCCATCCGGTCTCATCGGAACGGAAGTCGCAACGAACATGCGCCCCGGGCGCGGGCGCCGCCCCGTTCCGGTCCCCCTCCTCCCGTGCCAGAATGCGCGCCATGACCTCGTTCGCCCACCTACCGGAGACGATCCGCCTTGGGGATCTGGAAGTGTTCCGCCTCGGCTTCGGCGCCATGCAGCTGCCGGGGCCCATGGTCTACGGGCCGCCCCACGATCCCACGGCGGCGCGCGCCGTCCTGCGCCGCGTGATCGACCTGGGCATCAACCTCATCGACACGTCGTGGTACTACGGCCCGTACGTCTCGAATGAGCTTATCAAGCAGGTCCTGCACCCGTACAAGGCAGGGCTCGTCCTCGCGACCAAGCTCGGTGGCCGCCGCACGGACGACAAGGGATGGGCCTCGTACCTGCGGCCCGAGGAGCTCCGCAAGGGCTGCGAAGAGGATCTGCGCACCCTCGGGCGCGACCACCTGGATATCGTGCACCTGCGGTGGATCCCGCACGGCGCGGCCGTCACGTTCGGCGAGGCGATGGATGCCATGATCGCGCTCAAGAGCGAAGGCAAGATCCGCCACCTGGGCCTGAGCAACGTGACGCTCGCGCAGATCCAGGAGGCGCTCCGCAAAACGCCGATCGTCACTGTCGAGAACCTGTACAACGCGGCGGCGAGCGGCGAGAAGCTGGGCCAGAGCTTCCTCGGGAACACCGCGGGGCAGGAGGAGATCGTCGCCTTCTGCACCGAGCACGGGATCGCCTACCTGCCGTACTTCCCGCTGAACGTCCCGGGGCCAAGCCCCGTCGAGCGTCCGGTCATCAGGAAGATCGCCGCCGCACGCGGCGTGTCCGAGACGCAGGTCGCGATCGCGTGGCTGCTC
>CALFNG010000531.1 GCA_937902985.1 uncultured Myxococcales bacterium | reverse complement strand
GCCATGGCATCGTGCACTACGACCTCAAGCCGGGCAACGTGCTCCTCTGCGACGACGGGTCCGTTCGCGTGATCGACCTCGGCATGGCGCACGAGATCGCGAGGGGTCGCTTCGCGTTCGGATCCGCGCCGCTCATCGCCACCGCGGACTACGTCGCGCCTGAGCAGCTCCGTCGCCGCCGCGGGCAGCCGAGCGTCGATATCTACGCGCTGGGCGCCATGCTGTACGAGATGCTCACGGGGCATCCCCCGTTCGAAGGCGACGACCCGTTCGTGGTCGCGAGCGCCCGACAGATCGGCGACCCGAAGGCGCCGCGCGAGCTGTGCTCGAACATCTCCGAGCAGGCCGAAGAGATCGTCCTTCGCGCCTTGCGCCGCGACCCGGCGGAACGCTACGCGACGGCCGCCGCGTTCAAGGCGGATCTCGACCGTCCGTCGCAGGTCAGGATCTCCGGGCTCGCCGGGCATCTGGTCGAGGTCACGGCCGGGCGCAAGCGCCTGCGATTGATGCGCTTCATCGCGGTCACGGGCGTCACCCCCATCGCGCTGCTGGTCGGACTGTTCTTGCTCTTGTGGTGGTGTTTCCAGCGAAAAGCCGGGCTCCCGATCCAGTCTTCTGTATGAGTCGCGACGCCCGGACGGAATGCCCCCCACGTGAGCACAAGGTGCCAGGGGGAGCCGCTCTCCTGATTCACTGTCAGATGGCCCTCGGCCTCACCCAGGAGGAGCTCGGTTAGCCTCTCACTCGAGCTTCCAGGATGATGATGGGCGTCTGGGTCCACTCGCGGAGGCGCCGCGTGACGTCGACGCCGTCGAGGTCGGGCAGCCCGAGATCGAGCAGGAACGCGGCCATCGCGCCGCCCGCGGCGAGCAACATGAACGGCGAACAACCTGACCACGAGCCGCTAAGGAAATTCGAAAAACTGGCCCCCTGCCGACACGGTCGAGGGCGCTTCAATCCCGGACCCGATCCGAGCCTCGCCTCAACGACGGAGCGGCGTGACACTCGCGGCGCTCGGCAGGGGTTCGTCGACGTCGAGTCGAATCCGTTCGATGACGCCTTCGAGCAGCGTGTGAACATGCATCTCGGCAACCTCCCGAGCCCTCGGGTCGACCCAGCCGCGGACTTGATCGATGCAATGGCCCTCGATCTCGATCTGGGTCTCGGAGGGAGACACTGCCGACGCATAGATCTCCGCGGAGGCAAGGCGATTCGAGTCGACGGGCGCCGCGTCTTTCACGCCGAGCGTGGCTCGCGTGAGGTCCGGCAACCCGGCAATGCCGTGCTCATCGCGGATCGAGTGGACGCTGACGGGCGCCGCGTCGCCGGCGGTGACCAGCTTGTGGAGGGAGCCGCGCACGGACTCGTACGACCGGTGGACCCGGCCGTAACAATGGACCTTGTGAGGTTCGGTCATACGGCGTCACCAAGCATGGATGATGCCGGCGCGTCGCACCTCCCACGCCCTCGCGAACGCCTGCGACCCGAGCGAACGAATCGCACACCGACGCAGAAAATGCGTCTCGCCGGCGAATGGGCCCGCGTTTTGTCGCGCATCGCACGCGGCGGCGTCGGCCCGCATCGTGCTGTGGCCCAGACCACGGAGGTGCGCGATGAAGACGATGAGAGCCGCGGTGTTCCTGGGCAAAGGCAAGATCGAGATTCGCGAGGTTCCTCGCCCCGTGGCTGGGCCCGGCGAGGCGCTCGTTAAAGTCTCGCTGACCACGATCTGTGGAACGGACGTCCACATCTTGAAGGGCGAGTATCCCGTCAAGCCCGGCTTGATCGTCGGCCACGAGCCCGTGGGCTCGATCGAGGAGCTCGGCGTCGGCGTGAAGGGGTTCACCCAGGGCGAACGCGTCCTCGTCGGCGCGATCACGCCGTGCGGGCAGTGCCGTGCCTGCCTCTCGAACGACGGCGCCCAGTGCAGTCACGGAGCGGAGAGCTTCGAGGCGGCGGGCGGGTGGCGATTCGGCAACACCATCGACGGGTGCCAGGCCGAGTACGTCCTCGTTCCCGACGCGCAGGCGAACCTCGCCCGCATCCCAGGGGATCTTACGGACGCCGAGGTCCTCATGTGCCCGGACATCATGTCGACGGGCATCTCCGCCGCCGAGACCGGCCGCGTACGCGTCGGGGATGCCGTGGCGGTCTTCGCGCAGGGCCCCATCGGCCTGTGCGCGACCGCGGGCGCTCGCCTGTGCGGCGCCTCGCTCGTCATCGCCGTCGAGTCGGTGCCCGAGCGGCAGGCCATGGCGCGTCGCATGGGCGCCGACGTCGTGATCGACCCGTTCAGTCAGGACGCGGCCTTCGAGATCAAGCGACTCACCGGTGGCGGCGTCGACGTGGCCATCGAAGCGCTGGGCCTGCCATCGACGTTCGAAAGCTGCCTGACGAGCGTCCGCCCCGGGGGGACGCTCTCGAGCCTCGGGGTCTACTCGGGCCATCTCTCGATCCCGCGAGAGCTCATCGCGTCCGGCCTCGGCGATCACACGATCCGGACGACCTTGTGCCCGGGCGGCAAGGAGCGCATGCGGCGTCTGATGAGCATCGTCAAGGCGAAGCGCTTCCCCTTCGGCGACCTCGTGACGCACTCGTTTGCGCTCGCGGACATCGAGAAAGCGTACGATCTGTTCGCCAACCACCGGGATGGCGTCCTCAAGGTGGCGATCAAACCCTGAGCCCGCGGCGGATGCGGATGAGAGCCGGGCCATCATGACGCGCGCGGCGCCGTGAGAGTGGCCATCCGGTATTCGAGGGCCCCGAGACCATAGGTGTGAGGCAGCATGAGCGCCGAGACGGCGTTGTGCGTCGAGCGACGCATCAGCCTTCGCACCAGGGGCCTCGCCGGGCTCGCGAGCGACGCGTAGAAGATCCGCGCCTGGCGGTACAGGCGCACGACGCTCGGCATCGACGCCTCGCGGAGGTCGCGCCGCTCGCCGGCGGCGAACCCGACCTCGCCGGCGGCCCGGTCCCACGAGCGCTCGATGGGAAACTGGTGCACCACCCACGCTCGCTCGACGAGTTCGGCGGCGAGCTGCGCCTGGCGATCGAGGCTGCCGAACGCGTTCGTCCGGCACCAGCCGAAGGTCACGAAGAGGCCCCCCGGTCGGAGCACGCGGCGCAGCTCGGCGAACGAGGCGTGGAGCTTCTCGGGCGTGTCGGCGTAGCACCCGGCCTCGACGTCGAAGACGAGATCGAGGCTCTGGTCCTTCCATGGGGTCAGGCGGTGGAAGTCGCACTCGACGAACCGGAGGTTCGCGAGCCCGGCCCCTCGCTCGGACGCAATGCGAACATGGAGCGGCGTGATGTCGACGCCCGCGAACGAGACGTCCGGGTTGCGCCGCGCGAGCTCGATCCCGTTGAGGCCCTTGCCCGAACCGATCTCGAGGACGTGTCGCGCACCCGTGCGCCTCACCAGCGCCTCGACCAGGTGGGCTTGCTCGAGGAATCCATCCGCGTGAAAGCGGCCGTCCCAGGCGAGGCCGAAATGGACGGAGCCCTCGGGCGAGTGAAGCCCGCTGAACTGCGCCTCCGTCGACGTGTAGTAGTCCCGGGGGGTCGCGAAATATCCGGTACGGGCGGCACGGAGGTCGTCGAACGTCGCCGGGGTCATCGCGTCGACGCCGTAGGCGCGCGCCAGGGTGGCGAGATCCCGCGCGAGGCCGCCCTGGGTGTCGAACGGGCCGGCGGGCACGAGGCCGGAAACGAATTCGAGGGCCTCGAATGCCCATCGACGAATCGGAGATTTCACGCTCCCATCCTACCGCCATGACGCTCGCCGGGCTTGCTCTCCGAAACCTGGCGCGCAACCGGTTCCGCGCCGCGCTCACGGTCGTCGCGGTGGCGATCGCGATCGTGGCGTTTCTCCTTCTACGGACCGTCGTCTGGGCCTGGACCTCGGCGTCCGAGTACGCCGCCCGCGATCGGGTGGTCACGCGCCACAAGGTGACGTTCGTGATGTCGCTACCCAAGCGCTACGTCGAGGAGGTGCGCCGCGCGCCGCACGTCCGAGCGGTGACGTGGGCCGACTGGTTCGGAGGCAAGGACCCGAGGCACGACTCGGAGTTCTTCAACACGCTCGCGGTCGACCCGGCGACCTATTTCGCCGTCTTCGACGAGATGCACGTCGCGCCTGACGCGCTCGAACGATTCCAGCACGACCGGCAGGGTGCGATCGTGGGCGACGTCCTGGCCCGCAAGCTCGGGTGGAACGTGGGCGACAAGATGACGCTCCGCAGCGGCTCGGTCCCGGGCGACCTCGAGCTGCGAATCGACGGGATCTACACGGCCACCGCCAAGTCGGTCGACCGGTCGACGCTCGTATTCCACTGGGAGTACATGAACGACGGCGTCCCGGCGGTTCGCCGCGACACCGTCGGCTGGATCGTGAGTCGCGTCGACGACCCCTCACGCGCGGCGGCGCTCGGCCTGGAGATCGACCAGCTGTTCGACGACCGCGACACACAGACGCTGTCGCAAGACGAGCACAGCTTCAACGCGTCGATGCTCGGGATGTTCAGCGCCGTATTGAAGGCCATCGACGTCATCTCCGCGGTCATCCTGCTCATACTGACCCTCGTGCTCGGCAACACCATCGCGATGGGGACGCGCGAGCGCACGAACGAGTACGGCGTTCTTCGCGCGATCGGGTTCCTGCCGCGGCACATCGTGCTCTGGGTCGTCATCGAGTCGTTCGCGATGGGCGCGCTCGGCGGCGCGCTCGGCGCCGTGCTCGGCTGGCCGTTCATCAACCTCTTCATCGGCCGGATCGTCGAAGAGACGATGGGCGCCCTCTTACCTTACTTCCAGCTCGCGACGAGCACCGCGGCGCTCGGGGTCGCCCTGGCCGGGGCGGCGGGCGGCGTCGCCGGAGCCATCCCGGCCTGGCGCGCCTCGAGGCTCCGCGTCGTCGACGCCGTGCGGCGTGTCGCATGATCCTGGCGTCGCGGGCGCAGAGTGCTAAGAGTCGAGACGCGTGTGGACTTATTCCGGCTTCGCCGGCTCCATGAAGAGCCGCGGTCTGGCCCTCCTGGTCGCGCTGTCCGCCGGATGCTCGGCGACGCCGAAGGCGACCGTGGACGCAGGGGCCCCTCCCCCTCCCCCTGCCTCGACCGGCGGCGACGCGGGCAGTGATGCGGCCCCGGTCCTCGCGCGCGACGCGGCGAAAGAGACTGGCGAGGCCAGCGCCCCGGCGATGCCCGGATCGCACGCCGTGGAGGAGGCCTTCGTCGGCGCGTACGCCGGGCTCATACGATTCCGCAGGGTCCTCTCCGTCGGGTCGCTCGGATCCATGCCAGTCCTCGTGGCAATTTACGCAACGATGACCATTGCCGACGACGCGAACGGCGCGGTGGCGCTCTCGGCGACCGCTTGCCACGTGGACTCGACGGGGACGGGAACGGGCGTCCTCGCGGCCTCGACCCTCCAGATCCCCGACGTCGTCATGACGTCCACACACCTCGATCCCGTCGCCTTCTCGGCGGCCGGCGCCGGCGCGTCGCAGACGTGGAGCACGAGCGAGCTGCACGGCCCCATCGGCTGGAAGTGGACCTCGCCCGACGATCTCATCCCGACGAGCGCCAGCGATCCCCGCGTGATCGATCAAGACGGCGACGGGCAGCCCGGCGTCACGATGAACGTCCTCTGGCAAGGGACGACGACGCCGGTGGCGTTCGTGCAGACCGAACGCGACACGCTCTCCGGGAGCGTCGCGTCGAACGGCGCTCTCGTGGGGACAACGGTCGACGCCACGGAGCAGAAAATCATCAGCAACGGGCTCGCCGGGGCGCCCATCACGTCCGCCGACGACACGAACACGGCAGACAACACGGTTCGCCTGGTGCGGCTCTCCGCGCCGCTCACGTGCCAGGCGCTGATGACGCAGGCGGCGACGCTCTTCCCCGCGCCGTGACGCGCCGTCGTCAGGGCGCCGGGGCGACGCCCGCGGACGACCGCTTCTCGCCCAGGTAGTGCGCCAGCCCCTCGGCCGTCTTCACGAGGTCCGACTGGATCTTTCCGACGAGGTAGCTCTCCATCGACCGGCCGACGGTGCCGGCGAGGAACCCCGGCACGGCGACGATCTTGCGCGCATCGACCTCGAGGACGCCCCGGATCTCGAGCAGCGTCTTGCCTGGCCCGTCTTCGAGGAAACGATCGCGCGCGACGCACCTCACGGCGGCCGTGAACGCGTGCGCCTCGGTGCGCCAGTCGCAGGCGAGCTGGTCTCCGTACCACGTCGCGTAGTCCGTCCAGGACATGAGCGACGGCCCGATGACCGCCCGCAAGAACACCGGCAGATCACCCCCGCTGCACCAGTCGACGACGTTCTCGACGATCGTCCCCCGCTCGGTGCGCGCCGTGACCTCGATGCTCCGGATGCTCGGGAGGTAGGGCAGGAGCTTCGGCATCTCGTCGCGGCACGCGGCGAAGACGAGCGCGGGCGGAAAGGGGATGCGGGCGTCGGCGCGAAGCTCCATCGCGTTTCACTTACCACGAGAACCGCGGAGCTGGACCCCCGACTCGGGGATGATCCCGCGGCAGACGTCGGCCTCTCGACGCGAGTCGAGCTCCAGGAGATCGCTCCCGAAGAGGATCGCCGCGCCGATGACGACGAACGCGAGGTTCTCCGGGCGCGGGGCCTCGAGGAGGAGGAGCGTCGCGATGAAGCCGCTCGAGATCCGCATGTCCGTCGTGAGGACGGCGTTGCTCGACGCGCCGTCGCCGGCGCGCACGAGGCGAACGCAGTTGGCGATCACCGGGACCAGCCACACCAGCGCGAAGAGAATACGAGGCCGCTCGAGGCCGAAGACCACGAGCGGGACGAGGGACAGATAGGCCGCGACCGTGAGACCCGCCGCGAGTCGCGCCGCCGAGCGACGGTCGCGGCATTCGGTGGCTGACGTCCGGACCCCGGCCGCGAGATCGCCGTCGTAGTCCGGGACGTTCTTGAACGTGCCCTTTGCCATGAACCACAGCGTCAGGAAAAACCACATCGCCAGGTATCGCCAGCTCGGCCACGCCACCTCCGCGGGCGGAGGCGGCACGCTGCGAAGAGGCGCGGTCATCGCGGCGAGGAGCGTCTCGAGCATCCGGCCCGGCGCTGTGGTCCACCCGAAGAGGAACGGGAACACGACGGCCTGCGCGAAGACCCACAGCCCCAGGATCGGCCGCCCCTTGCTGCGCACGGGCGGCGACGAGTACTGATGCAGCCCGACGACGGCGAGCCCCATGAACAGGGTGAAATATGCGCCAAGCGCGACAGCGCCCGCCATCATGGCGACGCCTAGCGCCCGGCAGGCGACGACGAGCCACCGCGAACCGACCTTGCCCAGGAGCGTGACGCGGCCGGGCAAGTTGCGGCTGTCCTCGTGAAGATCGGTCGCGACGTTATGAAGATTCGCCGAGAAGCCGATCGACAGCGCAAGACACGCCCCGAGCGCCATCCGCGCCGAAGGCGCCGCGCCCGTGTAGCTGAAGCCCAGGGCAAACGCGAGGAGCCCCGGCACGCACGTCCGCGGCCGGCCCAGCATGATCAGCGTCCGTATCCGATCGCCGCGGGTTGCCGGGAGCCGTCCGCCTCGCCGGACGAATGTCATGAGATCCGGGGCCTGGACCAGGGCCGTAGAGACGTCGCTGCCGGCGTCGTCGCGCGCGGCCGCGAGCGGGCCCGTGCCGGGCGTCACGGTCGCACCTGGACGTCTGGGCGAAGCTCGATCGACGGCTCCGCCACGAGCTTCAGCTCCTGCCGCCAGCGCTCCACGGGCCTGGCCCAGTCGTCTTCGAACCGCTCGCCGAGCAACGACCTGGCCGCAAACCCCATGGCGAACCCCTTGGCGACCTGGTGGAGGGTCCGCGGCAACTCGTCGGGCTGGAGCACGATCCGGAGCATGCCCAGACCGACCAGCGCGACGCTGAAGGGGCGCCGCGTCTGGGCGGCGCTGAAGGCTTGCATGCCAAGCTCCCCGGGAAACTCGGCCATGTCGAAACCCGTGAGCACGTGCGCGATGTCGTGCGTCTGGCGGACGCGAAAGCGAAGGTACTCTTCGTCGCTCGCGAACGACGGGGTGTCGCTCCCGTAAAAGTCTCGGTAGAAGTGGGGGTCGTAGCCCTGCTTCTTCATCGCGACGCCGAGCTCGTATCCCAGCGAGCCGCGCGGATATCCCAGCAGGTCTTCGACCGTGTAAGGGCGGCCCACGTACCGCTCGCGGCAGAGGGCGACGACCGCGGGGTCGCGCATCATGTGATCGACGGAGTCGCGATTCGCGCGAAAGTCGACGAGCGCCTCCGACAGCGCGGTGAAGGTCTCGCGCGACGTCGGGTGGCGGACGAAGTGATAGAAGCCCTTCGCGTAGAGGCGGAGCCGGCGCGAGCTCACGACGGCCCGCGACCCTTGTCGGCCGTGTGGAGACGCGCGATCCCGCCGGACAGGCTGCGCGTCTGGTAGGCGACGAAGCCTCCTTCGGCGAGGAGGGCTTCGATGGCTGCCGCGCCGCGATACTTCAAGATCTCCTGTTCGAGGTGCTCGTATCCCAGCCGCCCGATCGCGCGGAACACGCGAAGGTAGGCCCGGTACCCGGTCCGCAGCACGCCGTGGTCGGGCTGACTCAGCTCGAGCAAGGCGAGACGACCGCCCGCCCGGAGCACCCTGCGGATCTCGCCGATGCAAGCGGCCCGATCGGGCATGTCGTCGATGGCGAAGGCGAGCGTCGCGGCGTCGAAGCTGTCGTCGTCGAAAGGGAGGCTCGCGGCGTCGCAACGGACGAGGCTCACCGACCGCATGGCCGGGTCCGTGCGGGCCCGCGCGACCGAGAGCATTCGCTCGTTCGTATCGCAGGCCGTCACCGGCACCGCCCCGGACGTCGCGCGCGCGATCTCGACGGCGAGCGCCCCCGTGCCCGTGGCGACGTCGAGGACGCGGGCTCCGGGAACGAGGCCCAGCGCGGCGACAGTCTCGCGGCGCCATCGCCGGTCCATTCCGAAGCTCAACACGGAATTGAGGGCGTCGTAGTAGGGCGCGACGCGATCAAAGACCGCCTGGGGGGTCTTCGGTCTCTCGGCAGTCGACGCACCTTGCATGAACTCCCTGCGCGAACTCCCTAGCCTGGGCCCGTTCTCCCTCGGACGCCGGCCGCGGAGCGGCCGGGCGGATCGTGCCTCGACCGAGGTGCAATCAGGCAGGGCGAGGCATCTTCGCCGCCGGATGGATTCTTACGTCTACGACGCAACTTCGTAGGGCCCGCGGCATAAGCTGCGTGTCGGCGTATTTGCGGGTGGAACGCCGGAGCGCGGGCACCGTGACAGCCGGACGCTCGTCACCGGCGTCCGAGCGCACGGGACGTGCAACGGAACCAACGCGGAGGAAAAGGACGATGGAACCGGGCGAATTCGTTTCGGAGTCACAGCGAACGTTTCACAGCCAGGTCGACCCGCACCTCCAAAATGCGTCGCTGTCGGACATCATCCTCGGCGGGCAAGACGGGATTGTGAACGTGCTCGGGGTCTTGCTCGGGGTTGCGGCCGCGGGCGGCGGATCGCGCATCGTCGTCGCCGCGGGCCTCGCGACGGCGTCTGCCGAGGCGCTCTCGATGGCGGCCGTCGCCTACACGTCCGCTCTGGCGGCGGCGGACGTGTTCCGGAGCGAGCGAGACCGGGAGTACCGGCACGTTCGCCAGGTCCCCGCCCTCGAGCGCGCCGAGGTCCGCGCGATCTACGAAAGCAAGGGCTTCACGGGGGCGATGCTCGATCGCATCGTGGCGACGATCACGGCGGATCCCGACGTCTGGGTCGCCGTGATGATGAGCGAGGAGCACCACCTCGCTCCGGTCAGCCGGCGGCGTGCGCTGCGTTCCGCGCTTGTCGTCGGTGTCGCCGCGCTCGTCGGCTCGCTCGTTCCGGTTGCGCCGTTCCTCTTCGCGACAGTGGCCGTCGCGGCTCCGGCCTCGGTGGGGATCGCGGCAACGTCGCTGTTCGCCGTGGGTGCCTACAAGGCGAGACAGACCACGAGCCCGGTCCTGCGATCTGCGCTGGAGCTGATGACGATAGGCCTGGTCAGCGCGTTCATCGCGTGGGGTATCGGAAAGCTGTTCGAGGCCGGCTGACCGGTTCGATGGCAAGCGGCCTCGAACGTCCGCTCCGCCGTCAGTTCGTCGCCTCCATGATCGAACAGCCGTGGCCTTGATTCATCATCTGGAGGCTCTCGCCACCCGAAACGACCTCGGGGCCACAGAGGTCACGGCGATGTCCGCGAGGGGCTTGCCCTGCGTATACGCGCAGAGGCAAGCGCTGCGATCGCTGACCATCGTGACCAGGAAGCCGTCGTCGTCGACCAGGAGCGCGCGGCCAAGGCCGCCAGAAGGAGCGGGGACCTCACCGCCCGGGCGGCGTTCACGCTCCGTCGCCGCCCGCGCCGACCGACATGTCGGCCGACGCGAAGGGCGTGTCGCTCGAGTACGAGTAGACGTGACGGCGCAGAAACTGGGTCGCCGTGTGTTGCTCACACCAGAACTCGCGATTGCCCGTCTCGTTGCGGCGCCGGACGCAGTCCGGGCAAGGCGCTTCGATCACGATGACGTGGGGAGCTTCCGGCGGGGGTCGCGGGCCGGCAACGAGGACGGGGCAAACTGCGTTCGCCATCACGCGCTCGGCAGTCGAACCCACGAAGAGGGACTTGAGATGCGGGGCCTTGTGCGTCCCGACGATGATGAGGTCGGCGGCCAGGTCGGCGGCGACCTGCACGATCTCGCCGGGGGCGAGGCCGCGGCGAACGTGGACGCTGAAGACGGGACCCGCGATTCCGAGGGCCGCGACCTTCTCGTTGACGTACATGTGCGAGAGCCCGACGGCCTCGCGCACGACCGCGTCCGATGCGTCCTTGGGCATAGCGTAGACGGCGTGCACCTGGCTCGGCTCGATTCGCGAAGCGACACGCGCCGCCTGGTCGAGGGCGTATCCGCTCGACTTGGTGTCGATGAGGTCGAGACCCAAGACGATGACGAACGGACGACGGTCCGTGGCATTGGCGTTGTTCATGAGGTGCTCCATCAAAGATGCATTGTTTCGTGCCCGAGTGTCGGCGGGAAGCTCGAGCGCGCCCTGCTCGCGCTTGTCGCGCATCAGTCCAGTGTTTCGCGCAGGCGGCGAATGGCGTCGGTCACCTCGCTGACGGCCGTCCGCGTGGCGTCGGAGAAGTCCTTCGTGGCTTGCTCGAGCGTGGCCTGAAGGCGCCGCTCGAGCCGGTGCCATTCGTACATCGCTTCGAGGCCCCCGAGATGCACTTGCAATCGCACTTCGTCGCGCAGTTCGCAAAGCGCCTTGGCGCTCTTTTCCAGTTCGGTTTTGACGTCCTCAGTGGCCTGGGTGAGGGCGGGATGCGTCATGGCGAGCCTCCTGTCGCTGTCTCGCATGACGTCAGCAGATCTCGTGCCGGACCGCACAGGGCGCTCATCGCCGCATCGAAGCGGCAATCGCACGGCAGGCTTGCGACAGACTTGCGCGGCCGCGCACGACTTGCGCGTCGGTTCTGCCCGCTGACCGTTCAGTCGAAGAGGCGCCGGCGCAGCTCGTCGACGGTGTCGTCGAGTGCCGCGGTCGTGTCGAGAACGATGTGTTCGCCAGGGGGCAGCTCGACGATGGGCTCGAACCGGGCGCAGAACGCGTCGAAGATGGCCAGGCGCCCGTCGCTGACGCTGGGCTCGCGCTCGCGCGCGACGAGCCGCTCGCGGCACACTTCGGGGGTCGCGCGGCACTCGATCAACCGGAACGGGACGCCGCGCGACGCGGCGAGGTCGCGGGCGGCGCGGCGAAGGGCCGCGGACCGGAACGACGCGTCGAGGATTACCGGGCGCCTCGATTCCACGACGATCGCCGCGCGACGAAGGAGCTCGGCATACACCTGGTCGCTGATGGGCTCGTCGTAAGCCCCGCTCCACGCCGGACCCTCGAGCCGTCGAAGGGGGGGTACACCGAGCATCGCCTTGCGTGTGCGATCGGCCTCGATGACGGGCGCGCCGAGCTCGCCGCTTAGGCGGTTCGCCACGGCGCTCTTGCCCGACGCGATCACGCCGCCAACGGCGATCACGATCGGGTTGACGAGCGACGGGCGGCCACGCGAGAGCGCCAGGAGAAAATAGCGGCGCGCCTCCTTCGCCGCGCGCTCTCGCGCGGCCGGCTCGACGCCGCCGTCGTTCTCGAGCATGGCGGCGATCTTCCCGCGCACGAACGCCCGGTAGCTCTCGTAGAAATCCACGACCGAGTAGAGCTCGTAGTCGTCGGCCTCCCGCGCGTACGCCGCGAGCAGGCGCTCGGCGAGATCGACGCGCCCGGCCCGCGCGAGGTCCATCGAAAGGAACGCGATGTCGGCGCATGCGTCCGCGTAGCGAAAGCGCTCGTTGAACTCGATGCAGTCGAGCACGCGAATCGTGCCGCTCTCCTCGAGGTACACGTGCTCGAGTCGCAGATCTCCGTGACCCTCGACGATGCGCCGCTGGGCGATCCGTTTCATGAAGCGCTCGCGCTCGTCGCGCACGAAGCGGGTCTGCCATCGAACGATCTCTTCGCTCTCCTGGGGGCTCAGGTAGCGCCCGAGAGAGCTGCGCGTCTGGTCGAAGTTCTCCTCGACGTTGCGCGCGATCGCGGCGGGGTCGCCAAGACGCGTGACCTCCGCGTCGGAGCGCGCGTCCCGATGAAACTCGGCGATCGTCGCGGCGATGGCGTCGATGCGCCGCGGCGTGAGTTGCCCTTCGCCGAGCAAGTGGTCCGCGCGTCGCGCGTCGGACATACGTTCCATGTGGACGGCCCAGTCCACCACGAGGCCGAGCCCGCCGACGACGCAGCGTCCGTCGAGCTCGAGCGTGACGGGGACGACGCCGCGGTAGACGCCGGGCGCGAGGCGGGCATTGAGCCGGACCTCCTCTTCGCAGGCGAGGCGCCGCTGCTCGCAGGAGCGAAAATCGAGGAAGCCCAGGTCGACGGGCCTCTTGACCTTCAAGACGTCGCGGTCGAGAACGAATACCCAGGAGATGTGCGTCTCGATCAGCGAGACGCTGCACGCCGGCGCGATGGCGGCGAACGCCCCGGGGCGAAGCAGGTCGGTCTTCACTTGGTCCGGGCGCGGCGCCATCGGCGTCTTTCCTCCAGTTCAGGACTCCGGCGGCTTGCTCACCGTCGTCCGCTGGAAGACGATCCCGTATTCGTGCAGCTTGTATTGAATTTTGCGAACGCTGATATCGAGCATCTGCGCCGCTTGACCGGTGCGGCCCCCGCACGCTTCGAGCGTCGAGAGTATGACGTGGCGCTCGATCTCGTCCATCGTCGAGCCCGGGATCCGCACTCCCGCTCGCGTGGCGGCGCCCACGCCCGCGGGCAGGTGCTTGGCCGTGAGCAAGCGACCGTCGCAGAGCACGACCGCGCGCTCCATGATGTTCTCGAGCTCGCGGACGTTGCCCGGCCAGCGATAGGCGCCGATGCGCTCGATCGCGTCCTCGGCGAACCCGTCGATGTGCTTGCCGTTCTCCTTGGCGAACCGCTGCACGAAATGCGTCGCCAGGGGCAAGAGGTCGCTCGGCCGGGCTCGTAGCGGCGGCATCTCGATGTTGACCACGTTCAGACGGTAGAAGAGGTCCTCGCGGAATTTGCCCGACGCCACCTCGGCCTCGAGGTTGCGGTTCGTCGCTGCGATGATCCGCACGTCGACCTTCACCGTCTCGTTGCCGCCGACGCGCTCGAACGTGCGCTCCTGCAGGAACCTGAGCAACTTGACCTGGATGCTCGGCGAGATCTCCCCGATCTCGTCGAGAAACAACGTCCCGCCGTCGGCCTGCTTGAAGCGGCCCTCGCGGCGGCCGACGGCACCGGTGAACGCGCCCTTTTCATGCCCGAAGAGCTCACTCTCGAGGATCGTCTCCGCGAGCGCGGCGCAGTGGAGCTTCACGAAGGGGGCCTTCGCGCGCGGGCTGTTCTGGTGAATCGCCTGGGCCGCGAGCTCCTTTCCCGTTCCGCTCTCGCCGGTGATGAGGACGCTCGCCTTCGTCGGCGCGACCTGCTCGATGACGTCGAAGACGGCTTGCATCGCGGGGCTCGTCCCGACGATGTTGTCGAAGCTGAGCCGGTCCTTGAGGCGCGCGCGAAGCTCGGTGGCCTCTTGCTGCAGGCGCCGTCGCTCGAGGGCGCGATCGATGACGACCAGGAGCTCGTCGAGCTGGACGGGCTTGGTGAGGTAGTGCTCCGCCCCCTTCTGCATGGCCTGGACGGCCGTGTCGACGTCGGCGAAGGCGGTGACCAGAACGACGACGAGGTCGGGGAGGACCTCTCGCGAACGCTCGAGCAGCTGCAACCCGTCGAGACCCGGCATGTGCAGGTCGGTCACCAGGACGTCCGGAGCCGTCTCCTGGAGCCGCGCGAGCGCTTGTTCGCCGTCTTCAGCGAGGTCGATCTCGAACCCCTCCCCCCGGAGGAGCGTCGCCAGGCCCTCGCGGGTGCTCGCGTCGTCTTCGGCGATGAGGATTCGACCTCGGCTCTCGTCCCGCTGCCTCACGGCCTCGCTTGCCATACGTACCTCCGGTGCAGAATCTGCACTCTTGCGCAGGCGATGCACAAGGGCGCCGTCGTGATTCAAAGGATTCGTCGCCATGTGTCCACCATGGCCGACCCTTCAGCAGGGACCGGGCCAGAGGGAGGAAAGCTGGCCGCCGTGGGAGTCGGACCGCAATATTCCCTACCGCACGAGGCCGGTCATCCGGTCGGGGACGCAGAAGTAGCGGCGCGCGAGCGCTGCGAACTGCGCGTCGGTCGGGTGGTCGACGGTCTCGACGCCCACGATCCTCGGCTCGAGCTTCGGGGCATGCGCGTTCACGTACCGGACGAACTGCAGCTTCGCCGTCGACGGGCCCACCACGAGGATCTCGTCGGCCGAGTCGACGGCGGCGGCCACCTCCCGAAAGAAGCGCTTCATGTCGTCCGGGTGATCCGGGTGGGCCGCGTTCCGATCGGGGTGGCGACGGACGTGGTGGTGCGAGGCGGGGAGAGTCGACGCCTCGGACGCATCGGACTCGATTCGAAAGAAGTGCGCTTCGTGGTGATCGAGCCAGACGGCGACGCGATGATGGGATGCGGTCATGCCCGCTGCATCAGCAATTTGCTTGCCCTCGCCTTCCCGTGGCGTTCGCGCTGGCGTACCGCTCGACTCCAGCGACCGCTTTTGCGCGCCGGCGCAAGCCTTGCGCCGCCGCGAAGCGCGAAAGTCGCAGCGGCGGCGAACCGTCGCTCGGCACCGGATCTGCTTTGAGGCAGGCGCCATGAGCACCCCTCGCCGATTGAGCTACTACGGATACGTCGATCGCCCCTACGAAGCGGTGCGCCGCCTCGTGCTGAGCCGCGCCGACGAGCTGTTCCAGCGGGCCACCACGACCGCAAGCGAGAGCGCGCGCGATCTCGTCGCAGAGCTGCACGCGCAAGCGGCGGGCCTCGAAGTTGGCGTCGACATCCGGATCGATGTCGCGAAAGAGCCGGACGATCCTGGGGCCGGCGGCCTCCCCCCCGTGACCCAGGTCGCCCTGTCGTGGAAGGCCGCGGAGCGCGCGGCGATCTTCCCATCGATGTCGGCGAGGCTCTCGGTCTCGCCCATGACGTTCGCCGAGACGCGGGTCGAGTTCGAAGGGATCTACCAGCCGCCTCTGGGCGCCGTTGGACGCGTCCTCGACAGCGCGATCGGTCATCGATTCGCCGAGGCCTCCGTACACCGGTTCGTGAACGACGTCATCGAGCAGATCCGCCGGGAGACCGCGGAGCCGGCCTGAAAAATTTCGCGGCACGGCCGTTGCGCAGGACAGCCGTCGATGGTCGCCACAGCCCAATCCTCTTCCGCGTTCGCGGGCCGGTCCTGCCTTCACTGCGGTCTCCCGGTCGACGGAGCCCGACGCGCCGGCTTCTGCTGCTCGGGCTGCCAGGCCGTCTACGGCCTGCTCCATTCAGAGCACCTGGACGCCTACTACGGCTTTCGCGGGGCGCGCGGCGTCCCCATCACCGACCGGCACGTCGAGCGTCGCGACACCAAGTGGCTGGAGGCCGTCGAGGCCCGCCTGCGCGCCGGGGGTGGCCACGCTCGCGTGACCCTGGACGTTCAGGGCCTGCACTGCGTCGGATGCGTCTGGCTCATCGATGAGCTCTTCGGGCGCGCGCGCGGTGGGGAGCGCATCGTCGTGAACCCCTCGCTCGGACGGGTCGACCTCTTCGCGCGGTCGGACTTCGATCTCCGCGCCTTCATCGCCGGGGTCGAGCGGTTCGGGTACCTGTTCGGTCCGCCGGTGAAGAGCGCGGCGCCGGCCTCGGCCGATCTGCTCTGGCGCATGGGTGTGTGCGTCGCCATCGCGATGAACTCGATGATCTTCGCGATCGCGATGTACGCCGGGCTCGATCGCGGGCCGCTCTTCACCCTGTTCACCACCCTCAACCTGGGGCTCGGCGCTGTGGCCGTGCTCGTCGGAGGCACGGTCTTCTTTCGTTCGGCGTGGCGGGCGACTGCGGCCGGAGTCCTCCATCTCGACCTGCCGATCGCGCTCGGGATCGCGCTCGCCTTCGCGGGGTCCGTGCAGTCGTACGTCGCGCATCGCTCGCAGGCCGCGTACTTCGACACGCTCGACGTGTTCATCGCTCTCATGCTGCTCGGGCGCTGGCTCCAGGAGCGCGTCATCGAGCGCAACCGCGCGTGGCTCCTCGCCAGCGACGGGACCGAAGGGCTCCTCGCGCGCCGCATGCGCGGCGACCTCGTCGAGCTCGTGGCCTGCAAGGAGCTGCGCGAGGGCGACGCGCTCCTCATCGCGCCCGGGGATCTGGTCCCGGTCGACGCGCGCGTCGAGGGGCGCTCGCCGGCCGTCTTCTCGCTCGACTGGATCAACGGCGAGAGCCGTCCGCGTTCGTACGGCGCAGGAGACGTCGTGCCCGCCGGGGCCTTCTCGGTCGGGGCCGAGGCCGTCCTGCTCGACGCGAACACGGACTTCGAGGCGTCGTCGCTCCGCGAGCTGCTGCGCGCGCCGATCGAGAACGCGAACGACCGCGCGCGGGCGACCTCGTGGTGGCAGCGCCTGGCGCGGGTGTACATCGCGTCCGTCCTGCTGGTGGCCGCTGGCGGCTTCGTCGCGTGGTGGACCGCGACGCACGACGTCTCGCGGGCCGTCTCGGTCGCGACCGCCGTCCTCATCGTGACCTGCCCGTGCGCGTTCGGCATCGCGACCCCGCTGGCCTACGAGATGGTGCAGGCGGCCCTGCGGCGGCGCGGTCTCTTCGTGCGCCGGTCGAGCTTCCTCGATCGCGCGCGCGAAGTGCGCCACATCGTCTTCGACAAGACCGGGACGCTGACCACCGGCGCGCTCGCCGTGAGCAACCCCCGGGCTATCGACCTCTTGCCCATCGCTCCGCGGCGCGCGCTCTACGACATGGTCGCCCGGAGCTCCCACCCCAAGAGCGCGGCGCTCCGCGACGTCTTCGACAGCCATGCGGCGCTCGACGCGACCGCGCGCGTCGTCGAGCGCGCCGGGCTCGGCCTCGAGCTCGAACGCGACGGCCGCATCTGGCGAGTGGGTGACGCGCGATGGGCCTGCTCGAACCCCGAAGAGGCCGCGTCTTCGTTCGACGTGGTGCTCTCGGCCGACAGCGTCCTGGTCGCGGGATTCCATACGACCGAGCGCCTCCGCTCCGACGCGCGGCGAGAGGTCGACGCCCTGACGAGCGATGGCTACGACGTCTCGCTCCTCAGCGGCGACGCCCAGCCGCGCGTCGACGCGGCGGCCGCGGCCTGCGGTCTCCCGAGCGGGCGAGCCTTCGGCGCGCGCGACCCCCGCGCGAAGGCGCGATTCCTCGACCAGCACGACGCCGCGCACACGCTCTTCGTGGGCGACGGGGTCAACGACGCGCTCGCGCTCGATCACGCACTGGTCTCGGGAACGCCCGCGGTCGACCGGCCCTTCGTCCCGGCGCGCGCCGACTTCTTCTTCGTCACTCCGGGGCTCGCTCCGATTCGCCTCGCGCTGCGCAGCGCTCGCGTGCTCGCGCAGGTCGTGCACTTCGATCTGACGATCGCGCTCGCATACAACGCGATCACCGTGGCGCTGGCGCTGGCCGGCCGGATGTCGCCGCTGGCATGCGCGGTGCTCATGCCAGCGAGCTCACTCACCACCATCGCCGTGACCGTCGCGGCGCTTTCCCCGAGGAGTCGCCTGTGGAGATCGTGACCTTGCAGGTCTTTGTCAGCCTCTTCCTCGTCGTGGGGTCGGTGCTGCTCTTCGCGTTCACCTGCCGCCAGCGCGACTTCGATCATGCCGATCGCCTCGCACTCCTGCCGCTCGAGAAGGATCAAGAGAAATGACCGCCGCCGCCGATTTTCCCGGATCGCTCGCTGCGGCCCCGGGAGACTTCGAGACTCGACGCATCGTCTACAACGACTCGATCTCTCGCTGGTTCGTGGGCGCGTCGGTCGTCTGGGGCCTCGTCGGGATGCTCGTCGGAGCGCTCGTCGCTCTGCAGCTCGCGTGGTGGCACGCCAATCTCCCCCCTTACTTCACCTACGGGCGGCTCCGACCCTTGCACACGAACGCGGTGATCTTCGCGTTCGTGGGGAACATGATGTTCGCGGGCATCTACTACTCGACGCAGCGCCTCGTGAAGGCGCGCCTCCCCAGTGACCTGCTCGCCAAGATCCACTTCTGGGGCTGGCAAGCGATCATCGTCTCCGCCGCCATCACGCTCCCGCTCGGCATCACGCAAGGCAAGGAATACGCGGAGCTCGAGTGGCCGATCGACCTGGCGATCACGGCCATCTGGATCGTCTTCGCGGTGCAGTTCTTCTGGACGCTCGCGCGCCGGACCGAGAAGCACCTCTACGTCGCCATCTGGTTCTATATCGCGACGATCTTGACCGTCGCGGTGCTCCACGTCGTCAATTCGCTCGCGATTCCTGTCTTCGGGTTCAAGAGCTATTCGCTCTTCGGTGGGGCGAAAGACGCTCTTGTGCAGTGGTGGTACGGGCACAACGCGGTCGCGTTCGTCCTGACGACGCCGATCCTCGGCATCATGTATTACTTCTTGCCGAAGGCGGCGGACCGGCCCGTCTATTCTTATCGGCTCAGCGTCGTCCATTTCTGGTCGCTCATCTTCGTCTACATCTGGGCGGGGCCGCACCACCTCCTCAACACGGCGCTGCCCGATTGGGCGCAGACGCTGGGAACGGCCTTCAGCGTCATGCTCTGGGCGCCGAGCTGGGGCGGGATGCTCAACGGCCTCCTGACGCTGAAGGGCGCCTGGGGAAAGGTTCGCACCGACCCGGTCCTCAAGTTCTTCGTCGCGGCGCTCACGTTCTACGGAATGGCGACGTTCGAGGGGCCGCTCCTCAGCTTCAAGAGCGTCAACGGTCTCGCGCACTACACCGACTGGATCATCGCCCACGTCCACGCCGGCGCGCTCGGCTGGAACGGGCTGATGGCCGCCGGGATGTTCTACTGGATGGTCCCCCGCCTCTACGGGCGCGACCTCTGGTCGAAGAAGCTCGCCGACGCCCACTTCTGGATCGGGACGTTCGGCATCCTGCTCTACGTCATCTCGATGTGGACGAGCGGCATCACGCAGGGGCTGATGTGGCGCGCGACCGACGCGCACGGCGCGCTCGAGTATCCCAATTTCGTCGAGACCCTCAACGCCATAAGGCCGATGTACTGGATGCGCCTCATCGGCGGGTCGATGTACCTCATCGGCATGTTCATGATGGCCTACAACCTGGCGCGCACCGCGCTCGCGGGAAAGGCCGTCGACGGAGAGGCCACGGTGGTGGTCGAGCGGGTGGTGGCTCGGGAGACTCCGTGGGCGGAGATCCTGTTCGGAAAGCCCGTCATCCTCGTGACGACCGTCACGATCCTCATCGCGACCATGGCCGTCGTGAACAACGAGGCGAGCCTCGTCTTGTCGAGCATCGTGATCGTCGTGGCCGTCCTCGGAACGACGGCCCTGCACCTCGCCGTCGACCGGTCGCGGCCGCGCTGGCACCGGCTCCTCGAGGGCCGCGCGCTCCTCTTCTCGTCGCTCACGATCATCGCCGTCCTGGCCGGCGGCGTCGCCGAGCTCGTGCCCACGCTGCTCGTGACCCCGAACGACCCTCAGATCCTCGCCGAGGCCCGGCCGTACCGCGCGCTCGAGCTCGAGGGTCGCGACATCTACGTGCGCGAGGGTTGTTACAACTGCCACTCGCAGATGATCCGGCCCTTCGCCTTCGAGACGAAGCGCTACGGCGACCCATCGACGCTGGCCGAGTCGATCTACGACCACCCCTTCCAGTGGGGCTCCAAGCGCACCGGCCCCGATCTCGCGCGCGAGGGCGACAAGTACCCGAACGTCTGGCACTACCGCCACCTCGTCGACGCGCGATCGGTCTCTCCGGGCTCGAACATGCCGCCCTTCCCGCGCCTCGTGACCGACACGGTGAACCTCGCGCGCACCGCCACGAAGATGCACGCGCTCCAGTCGATCGGCGTTCCCTACGACGATCGCCAGATCGCCGCGGCGCGCAGCGACGCCGAGGCCCAGGGCGCCGAGATCGCAAAGAACCTGCGCGACGACGGCGTCGCCGAAGTCGACGCGCAGTCGGAGATCGTCGCGCTCATCGCGTACCTGCAGCGCCTCGGCAAGCACCCCCCGCCCGCGCGCGGCCCCGACGTCGCGCTGACCCCATGACGCACCCTCGGCCCACCGAACGAAAGTAAAGACGCATGTACAAGGATCTGCTCGTCCAGTCTCCGCTGCTCGTATTGCCGATCGCGGCGATGTTCCTGTTCCTGGCGGTGTTCGTGGCGGTGGCCATCCGCGCCGCGACCCGCTCGCGAGAAGACATGGAGATGGCGGCCCGCCTGCCCCTCGGAGACGACCATGACCACCGATAGTCACGGCTCCTCCCGCGGCCCGGAGCCGGTCGCGGCCGACCACGACGCCCACGCCTACGACGGGATCATCGAGCACGACAACAAGCTCCCTCTCTGGTGGCAGCTGACGCTCTACGGGGCGATCGTCTTCGCGATGGTCTACTGGTTCGGGCGACGGCTCGACGCCATCGAGACGCCGCTCCAGGCCTACACCCGCGAGGTCGCGGTGCAGCGCGCCGCCGACGCCGAAGAGGCGCGCAAGCGCGGCACGATCGACGACGCCATGCTGGCGACCCTGGGGAAGGATCCGGCGACCATCGCGCAAGGCAAGGCAGTCTTCACCGCCACGTGCGCTCCGTGCCACCGCGCCGACGCGGGCGGCAACATCGGGCCGAACCTCACAGATCCGTACTGGCTCCACGGCAGCAAGCCCGTCGATATCTTTCACACCGTTCACGATGGAGTCCCCGCCAAGGGAATGCCCACATGGGGTCCGCAGCTCGGCGAGGACCGCGTCGAGACCGTCGTCGCTTACGTGCTGTCGATCCGCGACGCGAACGTGGCCGGTGGCAAGGCGCCTCAGGGCGCCCTCGAAGAGTGAGGAGGCGGCCATGACCGTGCGCCTTCCTATCGTTTCCGAGTTCTCGTCGGCCTCGCTTCCGACCGACGGAAGGCGAGAGAAGATCCAGCCCGCCGACGTGCGCGGCCGCTTCCAGCGCGCGCGCGGCGTCGGGTTCGCATTCCTCATCGGGCTCTGGGCGGCGCTGCCCTGGGTGCGGGTCGGCGGCCACCCCGCGCTCTTCGTCGACGTCGAGTCGCACGAGCTCTTTCTCTTCGGGCTCACGTTCAACCCCCAGGACACCTGGCTGCTCTTCTTCCTGCTCTCGGGCATCGGCTTCGGGCTCGTCTACGCGACTGCGCTCGCCGGTCGGGTCTGGTGCGGCTGGAGCTGCCCCCAGACGGTCTTCCTCGAGGGCGTCTACCGCCGCATCGAGCGGTGGACCGAGGGTCCGCGAGAGAAGCGGATGCGCCGCGACGCCGGCCCCATGACGGCCGAGAGGGTCGCCCGCAAGGTCGCGTCCCACGCCGCCTTCGGCGTCGCGTCCCTCCTCATCGCGCACATCGTCCTCAGTTACTTCGTGTCTCTCCCGAAGACGTTCGCGATGGTCCGCCAGAGCCCCGGTGCCCACCCGGAGGCGTTCGCGTGGGTGGTCGTCATCTCGTCGGTGCTCTATCTCGATTTCGCCTGGTTCCGCGAGCAGGTCTGCGTCGTCTTATGCCCGTACGGCAGGCTCCAGTCGTCGCTTCTCGACGAGCACTCGCTGGTCGTCGGGTACGACGCGCGCCGCGGCGAACCGAGGGGCAAGAAGGGAGCCGAGGGCGCGGGGGACTGCGTCGACTGCAAGCGCTGCGTCGTCGTTTGCCCCACGGGCATCGACATCCGCAACGGCGTCCAGATGGAGTGCCTCGCCTGCACGGCGTGCATCGACGCGTGCGACGAGGTCATGGACAAGCTCGATCGCCCTCGCGGGCTCATTCGCTACGACTCGATGGACGGCCTCGCGGGCAAGCCTCGCCGCATCGTGCGGCCGCGCGTGCTGCTCTACACCGGGCTCCTGGTCATCGGCGCGGTGGTCGCCTTCGTCGCGACGCGAGGCCGTAGCGACTTCGAGGCGGCGCTTCTCCGGCTCCCCGGCGAGCCGTACACCACCGACGGGGACGGCGTGCGAAACGGCCTCGAGGTGCACCTCGTGAACAAGCGGGCAGAGGCGGTCGAGTACCGCATCGACGTCGACCCCGCCGAGGGCATGACCGCGCTCGTGCCGATGCCGACCGTCATCGTTCCGCCGCTGGGAGACGTTCGCGTTCCCATGTTCTTGACGGTGGCGAGCGGGCACTTCAGGTCCGAGTTCCCGGTACGGGTACGGGTCGGGCGCACGAGCGCTCCCGGTGACGCGAAGGTCGTGAGCGCGACCTTCCTCGGGCCTTCGCGATGAGTCCCCTCTTGCTCGCCTCGGCGTGGGTCATGGGCTTCCTCGGGAGCACCCACTGCGTCGTCATGTGCGGTGGCGTGGTCGCCATGAGTTGCTCGGCGCTCCCCCTCGCGAAGCGACTGAGCCCGCGGGCGCAGCTCCCCTATACCCTCGCTTACAACGCGGGTCGGATCGCTTCTTACGCCACGGCCGGGGCCATCGCCGGCGCCCTCGGCGCTGCGCTCGCCTCGCTCGGCCTCGTAGAACGAGCCCAGCTCGGTCTCCGGTTCGTCGCGGGCACCCTGATGATCGCGGTCGGCCTCTACGTGACGGGCGTCGGCGGTGCGCTCCGCTGGATCGAGCGCATCGGCGAACCGATGTGGAAACACGTACTGCCGATCGCGCGACGCCTCGTCCCCGTGCGATCGCCGTCGGGCGCGTTTGCCCTGGGTCTGCTCTGGGGTTGGCTGCCCTGCGGACTCGTCTACGCCGCGCTCGCCTCCGCGGTGACCAGCGGCTCCGCGATCGGAGGCGCGGCCACGATGGCCGCTTTCGGTCTCGGCACGCTTCCGACCCTCCTCGCGATGGGCTCCGCGGCGGCGTTCGTGGCGCGCGCCGCGCGCGTGAGGCCCGTCCGGATGACGGCGGGGATCGCGATCGTCGCGTTCGGCCTCGTGCAGGTCCTTCACACGGGGCGGGCGTGGGCCCGCGTGCGGGAGGGGTCCGGGGCGCCCGTGTGCTGCGCGGGGCACGCTAGACCGGGCTGAGACCAGGCCAAAACCAGGGCTAAGAGAAGGCTAACTCTCGGGGATCGCCGCCGCCACGGTCACGCGCCTTGGACCTCGATCAAGTGGCGACGCCGGCCGAGCATCTGCGCGAGACGTGCGGCCGTCGAGCTGGTCAAGCGAGAGCCGGCCGCCACGAGCAGCGCCCCGCTCTCGTTCCGGAGATCGTTCACTACAACCATTCCCTCGCGAAGGGCCGAACAGGGGACTTGCTCGTTCTTGCGTTGGCGGATCTGGGCGACGATGCCGAAGCAGATCTTGTCGTCTTCGCTCGCCACCGTCAAACTCTGGATCCCTTCGCCGGCGAAGAGAACAGGGGGCCCGTCGGTGATCGGAAGGCCCGTGGTGAACATCACGTTCTCCGGCAGGGCCGCGCGCTTCAGCGCGCCGCCCGCTACATTCGTCAGCTCGCGCAAGGTGTCGCCGACCATCGCCGCCTCGGCGGGCGAAGCGCCGAGCAGGACTTCCGAGATCCACGCGAGCGTCGCATGGTCGGCGACGAGCGACAGGCGGAGCTCGACCTCGTCGCTCGCGAGCGCCATGGGAATCGTCGCGGTGTGCAGGGCTCCATCCGGCCATGGCGGCCAGCCGTCGCGCGCGGCGAGCGACTGCCCGAACATCTCGGACAAGGTGGTCGCGACGATGGAGCCAATCGAACGCCACACCTGGAGCCGGATGATATCGACACGGCTCGACAGATCGAAGACGGCCGAACGCGTGACCGCGTTGGCCCACCTGATGAGCCGTTTCGGAGCCAGAACGCGCTCGACGAGCTCCGCGTCCATGACGGGGCGGCGCAAGAAGTCCGTCGCGCCCGCAGCGAGGATAGGGGAGATATCGCGACCGCCGCCGGTGCCGTCGAGAACGGCCACGATGTACGCCTGCCCCGCGGCCGCGCCGCGGATCATCCGGACGAGCGCGGCCCCTCCCTGCTCGGGAACACCGACCACCACGACCTGCGGCGACAGGCGCGCGATCGCCTCGAGAGCGGCCTTCGGGTCCGCCACGGCCTCGACCACGTGAGAGGCTCTCTCGAGCGCCGAGACCATCGTCCTGCGCTCGATGGCCCCATCGTTCAGAAGTACGACACGCATGACGGTTCCCCCCCCCACGCCCTTTCCGTCGACTAGGCGGTAGCCTTCTCGGCAGCCGCGACGAGAAGCTCGGCTTTGAACGGTTTGACGATCCATCCCTTCGCGCCGAGCGCTTTCGCCCGACGAATGAGGCCGGGCTCGCCTTCGGTCGTCAACATGACGACCGGTATCGACGAGTTCATCGAGCGCAGTCGCTCGAGGAACTCGAGGCCGTTCATCTTCGGCATGTTGACGTCGCACACGACGAGCTTCGTATCGGGCTCGCTCTCCAGCTTTTCCAGGGCTTCGACGCCATCGGCGGCCTCCGAGACCAAGAAGCCGGCAGCCGTCAGGGTGCGCTGGACGTGCTGACGCACCATGCGAGAGTCGTCGACCACGAGAATCTTACCGTTCGTCACGAGTCCCCTTCGTTGCTTTGGTTCGAAGCGGCTGCATCGACTCGAGACAACAACGAAGAAGCCGAACGAACAGGAGGCGCGTTCATCGAACGACCCGCACGGCGCGGATGGCCCACGCCACCATGTCCTGGCTCTCCTGCGATTTGTGTACCGCGTACCAGCCCGCCTCGCGTGGAGGCGATTCCGCCGCCCACGACCTCTCCACGAGTGTCGGCGCCGTCAGAGCATTGACGCCGTAGCAATCCAACCGGCGTACACGATCGTCGATGACCCCTCATAGAGCTTCGCATCGAAGGCATAGCCAGGGATTCGGACGCGACGGAGAAAGGCCGAAAGCGGGAACCCTTGAGCGCCAAATCGCTCTTCGGAACCGTCTGCGCCTGCTCCCGTTCTTCCACGCCCGGGTGACGCATCGTCAATGCGTTGACGATGCGCGCCGGGGCCGGGCGCCGGGTACCGCCCGGTCGATCTCCTGAAGGTCCGGAAGAAGCGATTCACGCCAGAGGCCGTCACATGCTTCGGCGTTCGACTCATCGCGCGGCGACTGGACCCACGCCGACCAAGCGCACTCGTTCGGCGCGCGGGCGGGCGCGCAAATCGCAACGAGGGGGGACACGTCCTCCGTGACTCTTCAGTTCAGAACGCCGTCTTGCGCTCGCTTGCGAAGAATTCACCGGTCGGACCGCCGGGGGGCAGGAGCGCGAGGTAGACGGGCGTCTTGGCGCCGTCTTCGACCGACGACGGCGCGCTCCGGCCCCCCATGCGCGTTCGCACCCAGCCGGGATCGGCGGAGTTGACCAGGATGCCGCGAGCGTCGCCCGCGAGCTCGCGCGCCATCACCCGGACGAGCGCGTTCAGCGCGATCTTCGAGACGCTGTACGCGTTCGACGGCCACCCGTGTCGCTCGTGGGTGCCTGCCCCGACGTCACGGACGAAGCCGTTCACGAGATCGAGCAGCCCCGCCCGCGCGAGCGACGGATCTGCGAAGCGAGCGCGCAGCGCGGCCCCGAGGCGTGCGAGCTTGCCCATTCCGCTCGAGACCATCACGACGCGCGCGCCCGGGCGCATCGAAGGCAAGAGCGCGTCGGTCAGGTGCATCGGGCCGAAGAAGTTCACCGCGAGCGTCCGGGCCACGACCTTCGCGTCGAAGCCGTCGAACGAAGCGCCGGCGTTGTTGACGAGGACCTCGACCCCCGCGGCCGCGTGCGACCGCGCGAACGCGTCGATCGACGCGCGGTCTTCGACGTCGAGCACCGCGAAGCGGCGGCCGGGCTCGCGGCTGGTCGCGACGACATGGAGCCCACGAGCCGCGAGCTGCCTGGCGATCTCTTCTCCGATGCCGCGATTGGCGCCGGTGACAACCGCGACGCGTGAGGCTGCCATCGCGCGAACATGAGGCCGCCCGCGCGCTCCCGCAAGGCGGCCCGGGCAAGCGGCGCGCAAAGGACGGTCCTGACGGGCTGGTGCGACGCGCGGGCAAACGCGGGGGCCGGACGGGCGTGATAGCTTCGCAGCCGAAACCCCTGAAGGAGCTACACGCCCATGATCAAGATCTTCGGACACCCCGCGAGCACCTGTACGCGCAAGGTCCTCATGACGCTCGCCGAGACGAAGACGCCGTTCGAGCTGACCGTCGTCGACTTCGCGACCGGCGAGCACAAGAAGCAGCCGCATTTGAGCCGCCAGCCCTTCGGCCAGATCCCCGCGATCGAAGACGACGGGTTCGCTTTCTACGAGTCGCGCGCGATCTGTCGCTACATCAACGAGAAGGTCGGCGGGAGCCTCATCCCGGTCGACCTCAAGGGCCGCGCTCTCATGGAGCAGTGGATCAGCGTCGAGACCTCGAACTTCACGCCGCACGTGATGAAGTTCATCTACCACCACGTCTTTCAGCGCCCGCAGGAGCCCGCCGTGCTCGAAGCGGCCGGAAAGGGCCTCGAGACGGCGCTCGGGGTGCTCGAAGCGGGCCTCACCAAGAGCCCGTTCCTCGCCGGCGCGCAGCTGTCGCTCGCCGACGTCTGTTACATGCCGTACATCGAGTACGCGATGGCCACGCCGGTCAAGGCGACGTTCGCGAAGTATCCGCACGTCAGCGCCTGGTGGACCAAGATCAGCGAGCTCCCGAGCTGGAAGAAGGCGACGGGCAAAGCGTAGAGAACATCGGGGTCGCCTCTCCTCCGCCCTCGGCCGGCTCACTCTCTACGGGCTCGCCGGCTCGGCGCGCGCGCTTGCCGCCGAAGACGTGCACGGTGCGCGTTCGCTTGAGTCGGCCGGTCTAGCCTGCCGCGGGTGGTCGAGGAGCGTCCGCCGCCGCGCTTGCCTGCGAGCCGAGCTAGCCGAGCGGGCACGGCCGTCGCGGTCCGCCGGCGACAACCCACGCGCTGCCCGCCAAAGAATCGGGCCGGTCCGCCGCAAGATGATTACAAGGGCAGGAGGTGCAATCCGACCGTTTCGGGCGCCGCTTGCTACCGTCGGCCGAACGAATGGGCCAATGGCAGGCGAGATCCGCGACGACGGCGGCACTACGGGCGGGGGGATTCGGCAGAGCATGGGGGGCGCCGAACATGGAATCAGTTCGAAAAGACATCGCCGAGACGCGTGCGCAAACGGACGCGAGCCTAGGCGCGGAGCGCGCCGACACCGACTCTGTCAGGCTGCTGGCCGCGGCCAGAGCGCGCCGCGCACTCGACGATCTCATCGAGCGCGATCGACTCGCCGCCGATGAACGCCTGAAGACCCTCCGTGAGGGCGCCGATCGCGTCCGTGTGAACGAACGCACCGGGTCGCCGGCGGTCGCCGGGAGCCTGGCGCTCGAGCGCCAGGCCGTCGACGCGAGCAAGAAAGCCGAGCGAGACCTGGTGGACGCCCAGTTCAAGCGGGAACGCCTTCGCGCGGACGCGGTGGTCGAACGCGAACGACAGGATCGTGAAGCCGATCGCGAACGACAGGAGTCGCGTCGGCAGGAGACCGACGACCAGCTATCGCTGGAGCGGAACCGGGCCGACGCGGCCGTGAGCGCACTCGACGAGACGCAGCACGCGCTTGCAGACGCGCAGAGCGAGCAAGATCGCCGGCTGGACGTGCTTGGAATGGTGACGCACGACCTCCGGAACCCGCTGTCGGTCATCGTTCTCAACGCGCAAGTCATCGCCGAAGAGACGGCCGATCCCTCGATACGCGAAGATGCCCTCGAAGTGACGCGCGCGGCGTCGCGCATGGAGCGGCTGCTGATGGATCTCCTCGACGTCGCGCGCATCGAATCCAAGACTTTGCGCATCGCGCACGCCCAATACGACGTGGGCGAGTTCGTGACCGAAGTGCTCCGATCATATCAGCCCCTGTTCGCGGCTCGAGGGGTGAAGTTCGACGTCGAGATTCCTGTTCCTTCCCTCATCGCATCGTTCGATCACGATCGCGTCGTGCAGGTGCTCTCGAACTTGCTCGGTAACGCCATGAAGTTCACCCCCGCCCAGGGCTCGGTCGACCTTCATGTGGCGCGGCGCGGTCAGGAGGTCGAGTTCGTCGTGCACGACAGCGGTCGGGGCATCGACGCGACGTCGTTGCCGCACGTGTTCGAGCGCTTCTGGCAGATCGACCACGAGTCGCGACGCGGGCTCGGCCTCGGGCTCTACATCTGCCGCCAGATCGTCGAGGCCCACGGGGGGCGCATCGGCGCCGAGAGCCAGGTCGGCAAAGGGGCGACCTTCCGGTTCACCCTGCCTCTCGACCCCGAGAGCAATTCGCCGCTGTTCGCGCGGCCGCCCTCGGAACCGAAGAACGACGACGGCGGGAGGGGGGTGCAAAGCACGCTGCTAGATCGCCGAACGGACGATCGCCCGGCGGCCACCCGGGAAGATCGTACGCTCGCCCAGCAGCTCAGCAGGGCATTCACGCTCTCTGCGTCGTCTTGCGCGAGACGACCGGCGCCGACGCGATGAGGTTCGCCGAGCGCGCCCGCAGGCGCATCGAGACGCGCTTCGCGTCCGGCGGAGCGGCCGGCATCACCGCGTCCTTCGGCGTCGGGGAGTTCATCGCAGAGATGCCGATGCCTCGCTCCCTCGTGGAGGCCGCGGATACGGCGATGTATGCGTCGAAGCACACGGGACGCAATCGCGGTGATGCTCAGCGCGAGGCCGCCGCCCCCGCCGGACCTAGTGGATGTCCATTCCGCCGCACCCCCTCGCGACGTCGCCTGAGCGGCCGCGACCTTCGGAGGTCGGAGAGCTCGACTTTGGCAAGATGCCATTCGAGTTCGCGGGATGCGCTCACAAACTACTCCAAGAGCGTGTAATTTCCAGGAGTTCGTCTATTCGCATACGGCATGGCGGTTGCTTGATGGTTCTCCCCACTTGAGCGCAACAGCAGCCCGCAGACCGGACGCCATGAACATTCTGCTCTGCGCCTTGGCCGATGGGACGGCAGCGGCCGCAACCAGGGCATTCGCCGAGGGAGATCCTGCGCTCTTCCGAGCTGCGGATGCGTCCGAGGCGCTGACCGTGATGGGCGACCAGCGCCCGTCTCTCGTGATTCTCGGCGGGGAGTCGAAGCAAGCCCTGGCAGCCTCTTGCCGGCTGCTTCGCGCCGCCGAAACCTGCTCCGACGCCGTCATCGTCGCGCTGGGCAGCGAGCGGCCGGACAATGTCCGCGACCTCATCGAGGCAGGTGCAGACGATTTTTTCCTCGAGGCCTCGGGCGAAGACGCGCTCAGGAGTCGGCTCCTCGTCGCGCAACGTACGGCGATGGGCGTCGCGTTGCGGCGGGTGGCGGAACACGACCGCGAGAGACTGTTCAGGCTGGCCATTCAACTGGTGTGCATCACGGGATTCGACGGGTACTTCAAGATGGTCAATCTCGGCTGGACCGAGGCGCTCGGGTGGTCGTCCGACGAGCTCTTGTCCAAGCCTTGCCTCGAGCTCGTGCACCCCGCCGACTGTGAGCGCACGGTGGCGGCCGCGACGCGATTGGAAAGGGGGCACCCCGTCATCGGGTTCATCAACAGGTACCGAGGCAAGGATGGCGCGTACCGCTCGCTCGAGTGGCACTCCGACTCGGTCGTCGAACGCGGGGTCGTCTATTCTGCCGTTCGCGACGTCACCGAGGCCAGAGCGACGACTGCAGCGCTTCGGGATCTCTCCGAGAGCCTCGCAACCACTCTCAACAGCATCGGCGACGGCGTCATCGCCACGGACGTCACGGGCGCGATCGTTCGCATGAACCCGGCCGCAGAACGTTTCACCGGATGGACCTTCCATGAGGCGAAAGGAAGGTCGCCAGTCGACGTTCTCCCCATAATCAACAGCGAGAGCCGTGCCGCGGTCGAGAACCCCATCGCCCGGGCCGTCCGAGAGGGCGCTGTCGTCAAGCTCCCCAGCCAAACTCTCCTTACGCGACGAGACGGGACGGAGATCCCGATCGCGGACAGCTGCGCGCCGATAAGAGCTGGCGACGGGGCGACGAACGGCGCCGTGCTCGTGTTCCGTGACCTCACGGCTCAATGTGCCGCGAGAGCCACCGAGGAACGGCTGCAAAAGCAGCTCGTCTTCGCCGATCGAATGGCCTCGGTCGGCACCCTCGCCGCCGGCGTCGCCCACGAAATCAACAATCCCTTGACCTACGTGTCGTCGAACGTCGACATGGCCATCGAGGAAATCGTCTCGATCGGTGGCGACTCCCCTTCGCGGCGAATGAAGGAGCTGGAAGCCATGCTGCGCGAGGCTCGCGAAGGCATCGCGCGCGTCACGAAGATCGTCCGCGGCCTCAAGACGTTTTCGCGAATCGAAGAGGAGCGGCCCAGGGTCATCGACCTCGTGCCGGTGATCGAGCTCTCCGTGGCGATGGCCTACAACGAGATCCGTCTCCACGCCAGGATCGTCAAGGACTACGGGAAGGTGCCGCTCGTCGAGGCCGACGACGCTCGACTGGGGCAGGTGCTCGTCAACTTGCTCGTGAACGCCGCGCAAGCGTTTCAGAACGAAAACGTCGACGCCAACGAGATCCGCGTCGTCACCTCCACCGACGCCCAGGGTCGTGCCGTCATCGAGATAAGCGACACGGGTCCGGGCATTCCTCCCGACCTCCTCGGCCGCGTCTTCGATCCCTTCTTCACCACGAAACCGGTAGGCGTCGGAACGGGGCTCGGGCTGGCGATCAGTCACAACATCGTGACGAGCGCGGGCGGAGAGCTCTCCGTCGAGAGCGAGATGAATCACGGAACGACCTTCCGCGTGGTCCTGCCGGGGTCGACCGCCTCCAGGAGCTCGTTGCCGCCCCCGGTTGTCCAGCTGGAACCGGCCCCGGCGCGGCGCGCGTCAGTCCTCGTCGTGGACGACGAGCCGGCGCTTGGCTCGTCGATCCGCCGGGCCCTTCGCCATCACGACGTGACGGCGGTCCTCACGGCGAAGGACGCGCTGGCCCTCCTCGCGGCGGGAAGAAGGTTCGACGTGGTGCTGTCCGACCTCATGATGCCCGGCATGTCGGGCATGCAACTCTACGAGGCGATTGGCAGGCTCCACCCCGAGATGGCGCGTAAAGTCGTGTTTCTCACAGGAGGGGCCTTCACACCCGAGGCCAACGCATTTCTCGATCGCGTCGACAACCAGCGGATCGACAAGCCGTTCGATTCCGAGGTGTTGAGGAAGCTCGTTCAGAAGTTCGCCATGTGAACCCTCGATCGATCACCGGATCGGCGCCGGCGGGGGCAACGGTTTCGGAAGGTCGATCGTGAAGACGCATCCCTTGCCGGGGATGTCGCGAATCCTGAGCTCACCGGCGATGGCGTTCACGACTTTCACGCAAATCGAGAGCCCGAGCCCGAGGCCCGTGCGATCGCGTCCTTGTTGCGCGAACGGGCGCAAGAGAAGATTCGCGTTCCCTGGGGGGAGCCCGCCGCACTGGTCTTCGACTTCGATGAAGACGCGCGTCGACGTGGTGCTCGCGCGGAGGGTCACGATGCCTTTCGGACGCGTGAACTTGAGCGCGTTCTGCAAGAGATTGGCGACTGCGGCGGCAAGCGTCTGCCGGTCCGCCGCGACGACGACCGTGGGGGGGACCGAGACGACGACCAGCTGGAGCCCGCGCGTCTGTGCGACGATGGAGGCGCCGACCTCGACCTCTTCGAGGATCTCCCACACGGGGACGAGCTCGAGGTTCTGGATCCCGGCATCGAGGCGCACATCGGCCAGCGAGCGGTCGATGAGCGTCTGCAGCCGCATCAAACTCCGCTGGTGGATGGCGCTGGTGCTGCCCCCGGGCGCCACGACCCCGCTCTTGATGCTCGCGAACGACATGAGTGCCCCGTTGAGCACGTTACGCATCTCGTGCGCGAGCATGCCCAGCCGCTCGGTGCCCTCGTCGAGAATGGCGCGTTCACGTCGAGACCCGTAAGTGGTCACGGCGCCCGCGATGGCGTCGTCGAGGCAGAGGTTGAGCGTCTGGAAGTCCTCCGCCTCGATCGAGGCCTTCTGCTCGACGGCGAGCAGCGTGATGACCTGACAGAGGTCGCCGTAGTCGTGGACGACCTGCGCCACCGTGAGCCCGTGCCGAAAGAGCTGTTCCCCGTGCGTCCTGGCGCTCTTGTCGATCTCCGCGTGGTCGACCGAATCGCGGCGCGTCGCGCGCCGCAAGGCTTCGCGCAGCTGGTTCAAGAAGACCGGAAGGCCGTCAGACAGCTCCGCTTCCGTCGGGACGGGAGCATTCCTCTGGGCGACCCGCAAGCGTGCGCGGGCGAGGATCTCTCCGCGATTTTTCTCGATGAACTCGCGAAGCATTGGCGACCCTAGAGCTCGCCACCGTAGACACGAGGGCCTTCGCCCTCACGGTCTTCGCGCTCGCAAAGGAGCGCTAGGAAATCTTCTCCACGCACGCGAGCAGCTCGGAGGGCGGCGAGCAACGAGGGCTCGTCGAACGAGATCACGCGCTCGAGATGCACGGTCCGTCCGGCGTTCACCAGCACCACGGCCTCGGGCGACTCGGCCGCGCACACGAAACCGGCGCGACGCAGTACTCGGATGCAATCGGCCCACGGAACATCACGCTCGAGACGCATGGGGCCCCCGCTGCATGGATCGTTCCGACCCAAGAGTCCGGCATTCCATGCCGGGCGGCCGCGACGCGGCGCCGTGACGAGCGATCGCGTCGGCGTTTTGCAAAGGCAGACTGCGACTACGTAATACCCTAGATGAGAGCGTCACCCAGCCCCCCGTCGTTCGACAACCGCGCGACATACGCAGAGCGCTCCACAACGTAGGCTCCCACGGTCCCGTCTTGCTTGTACCGGGCACCGTATTTCTCGCCGATCTAGCGCATGCGTCGGCAAAGCGCTGGAGGCGCTCGTCGTCGGAAACCCATTCGGAAACAATCTTTTGCCTCATCATCGCGGCGTCGCGAGGCGCGGTGCACGCCATGTGCCGGTCGCGAGCGCTTGCCCATTCCGGGTGGCGATCGCGACCGAACCCATCAACGAGCCTCGCAGCGGCGAACGAAGTCGGGATGCTAAGCGAAAGGCACTTGCTATCTCGCCGCCAGTCGTTGGGAGAGTGCGAATTCGCGCGATCGTCTTCGCCCGCTCGCTCGTGGCACCGCCGAATGACCGCGCGCGGAACGATTCAAGTGGCCGCGCTGCGCGATAGTGCGCACAGTCAGCTCCGTCACCGCGGCACGGCGAATCGGGACGCCCCGAGTTCATGGGGTTTTCGGTTGGGGAAGGCGCAAGCCCCGCCCCCGCTCAGCAATCAAGAGGAGACCAGTCCGATGACCGGAGTCGCCGCGTTTGGCATCGCTGTCTTTTTACTGCTCATGGTGGCAGCTTCGACGATCAAGATCGCGAAGGAGTACGAGCGAGGGGTGGTCTTTCGCCTGGGCCGGCTCATCGCGCTCAAAGGCCCAGGGCCCTTCTTCATCTTCCCGTTCGGCATCGATCACGCGAGGAAGATCGACTTGCGCGTCATCACTCTCGAGGTGCCCCAGCAGGAGGTCATCACGTCCGACAACGTGACGGTGAAGGTCAACGCGGTCATCTTCTTCCAGGTGGTGGACGCTCAGGCGGCGATCGTGCGCGTCTACAACTTCATGGAGGCCACATCGCAGATCGCGCAGACGACGCTGCGCGCGGTGCTCGGGCAGTCGAGCCTCGACGAGCTCCTCGGCGCCCGCGACAAAATCAACGAGCGCTTGCAGGCGATCATCGACCGTCAGACTGAGCCGTGGGGCATCAAGGTCGTGGCCGTCGAGCTCAAAGACGCCCAGCTGGCCGAATCGATGGTCCGCGCGCTCGCGCGCCAGGCCGAAGCCGAGCGCGAGAAGCGCGCGAAGATCATCGCCACCGAGGGCGAGTTCCAGGCGGCGCAGGTGCTCGCCAACGCCGCCCAGATCATCTCGACACAGCCGGCCGCTCTGGCCCTCCGTTACATGCAAACGTTGCTCGACATGGGGTCGAACCAGAACTCGACGATCGTCTTTCCGATCCCCATCGAGCTGATCCGCCCGCTCCTGGCCGCGCCGGTGCCGATGCCCGTGGCGGTCGCGCCCAACGGCAGTCCCCCCGTCGTGACCGAGGCTCCCGTTGCGAGGGCGGACTCTTGACAGCGACCACGCTCACGCCGGACCTGCTCCAGGCGATGGACGCGTACTGGCGCGCCGCCAACTACCTCTCCGTGGGGCAGATTTACCTCTACGACAATCCGCTCCTCAAGCGACCTCTGGCGCTGACCGACGTCAAGCACATGCTCCTCGGTCACTGGGGAACGACGCCCGGCCAGAACTTCATCTACGTGCACTTGAACCGGGTGATCAAGAAGTACGACCTCGACATGATCTACGTCTCCGGCCCCGGGCACGGCGGACCTGCCGTCGTCGGCAACACGTACCTCGAGGGGACGTATAGCGAGGTCTATCCCGACATCGGCCGCGACGAGGCTGGCATCCGGAAGCTCTTCGTCCAGTTCTCGTTTCCGGGCGGGATTCCGAGCCACGCGTCGCCCGAATGCCCGGGCTCGATCCACGAGGGAGGCGAGCTGGGTTACTCGCTCAGCCACGCCTTCGGAGCGGTGTTCGACAATCCGGGTCTCATCGTCGCCTGCGTCGTGGGCGATGGCGAGGCAGAGACGGGCCCGCTGGCGACGGCCTGGCACTCCAACAAATTCCTCGATCCGGTGACCGACGGCGCGGTGTTGCCGATCCTGCACCTCAATGGGTACAAGATCTCCAACCCGACCGTCCTCGCGCGGATCACCCACGATGAGCTCGACCAGCTGCTTCGCGGCTACGGGTGGACGCCGTACTTCGTGGAGGGCCACGACCCGGCGCGGATGCACGAGGCCATGGCAACCACGCTCGATGCGGCGGTGGAGCAGATCAAGACGGCCCAGCGAAGCGCCCGGGCCTCGCCGGCGTCGCGCGAGGCCGTGCGACCGCGCTGGCCGATGATCGTTCTTCGCTCGCCCAAAGGGTGGACAGGGCCGAAGGTGGTCGACGGGCGCGAGGTCGAAGGCACCTTTCGCTCGCACCAGGTGCCGATATCCGATCCCGCGACCCATCCGGAGCACCTGCAGCTCCTCGAACGCTGGCTGCGCAGCTACCGGCCGGCGGAGCTCTTCGACGACCATGGTCGGCTGATGCCGGAGCTCGCCGCACTGGCGCCCGAAGGCGACCGACGTATGGGCGCGAACCCCCACGCCAACGGCGGGATGCTCCTCCGCGATCTACGCATGCCAGATTTTCGCGAATACGCGGCCGCCGTACCCTCGCCTGGGGCGAGCGGCATTGGCGACACGCACGTGCTCGGGCCGTTCCTTCGCGACGTGGCGAAGGCCAACGACGCGTCGCGGAACTTTCGTGTCTTCGGCCCGGACGAGACGCTCTCGAACGGCCTGGAGGCGCTCTTCGAAGTGACAGCGCGCCAGTGGGACGCGGCGACGGCCGCGAACGACGAGTTTCTGGCGCCGAGCGGCCGCGTGATGGAGGTGCTGAGCGAGCATCAATGCGAAGGGTGGCTCGAGGGTTACCTGCTCACCGGGCGGCACGGCGTCTTCAATTGCTATGAAGCGTTCATTCACATCGTCGATTCGATGTTCAACCAGCATGCCAAGTGGTTGAAGGTCACGGCCCGGTTGCCCTGGCGGCGACGGATCGCCTCGCTGAACTACCTGCTGGCGTCGCACGTGTGGCGGCAGGATCACAACGGCTTCACCCACCAAGACCCCGGCTTCATCGACCACGTCGTGAACAAGAAGGCAGAGATCGTGCGCGTCTATCTGCCACCGGACGCCAACTGCCTTCTGTCGGTGATGGACCATTGCCTTCGCAGCCGGCACTACGTCAACGTCGTCATCGCGGGCAAACATCCGGCGCCGCAGTGGCTGACGATGGACGCCGCCGTGAAGCACTGCACGGAGGGCATCGGGATCTGGCAGTGGGCGAGCAACGATCAGGGCGCAGCGCCGGACGTGGTGATGGCCTGCTGCGGCGATGTGCCCACGCTCGAGACTCTCGCGGCGGTCTCGATCCTGCGCGAGCACCTTCCGGAGCTGAAGGTCCGGGTGATCAACGTCGTCGATCTCATGAGGCTCCAGCCCGAGACCGAGCATCCGCACGGGTTGAGTGACAACGAGTTCGACGACCTCTTCACGGCCGACAAGCCGGTCATCTTCGCGTTTCACGCGTATCCCTGGCTGATCCACCGGCTGACCTACCGCCGCACCAACCACCGCAACATTCATGTCCGCGGCTACAAGGAAGAGGGGACGATCACGACCCCGTTCGACATGACCGTGCTGAACGATCTCGACCGTTTTCACCTCGTGATGGACACCATCGACCGCGTGCCGTGCGCCGGGGACAAGGGCGTCTATCTGAAACAGCACCTCCGAGACAAGCTGGTCGAGCACAAGCAGTACATCGACAAATATGGGCAGGACCTGCCCGAAGTGAGGAACTGGCGCTGGCACCAGGGGCTGGCCGCGACGCGGAATGCGACGAAGGCCTGATTGCCGCCGACAACGACGTCGGTGAACGGAGATGGGCCCTCGCGCCGCGGAAGTGCGCCGCGGCGCAAGGGTCGGTCGGGTGGCACGAATCAGGGCGTCGTCATCTGCATCCGCACGTGATCAGTACAGTCTTGCCGACCCCGGCTCCGCCGAACATTCCTGCCTTGCCGCCTCGCACGAGGGGAGCGAGGAGATCGATCACTTTGATCCCGGTCCGGAAGATCTCGCGCGCTGCTCCCTGCTCACGCCGCGCAGTCCGTGCGCGTCGGCGCACGCCTGGCATTTCTCGATTTGCCAGTCCGCCTTCTCGTCGAGCCAGAGAGCCACAGGCGAAGCCAGGGCGCTTCCCGGCCGCGCGCACTTCGCGTGCGCGTCCGCTTCGCCGCTCGACGCTGGCTCCGCCGCGCTCGCCAGTGCGGCTCGAGGGTCAAGTATCCGCGTGGCACGAGCGATGCGTTGGCCTCCCGACTCGCTTGGATATGGAGGTCACGATGAAGAAGACAGTGAAGGAAATCATGAGCACGGACGTCTGCGTGGTCCGCCACTGGGAAACGCTCAATCGAGCCGCGCGCCTCATGTGGGAACGGGATCTCGGATGCGTTCCCGTGGTCGACGAAGCGACTCAACTCGTCGGCATCGTCACCGATCGGGACGTGTGCATGGGCGCCTACACGCAGGGCCGTCGGCTCGATGACATCCATGTCGGCAGCGTGTGCACGCGGACTGTGTATCAGGTCGGTCCCGATACGACCCTCTACGCCGCCGAGGCACTTATGCGCGAGCGACGAGTTCGTCGCCTTCCCGTGTGTGACGCTCACGGCATGGTGATTGGCATGCTCTCGATCGCCGATCTCGCCATGCACTTGAAGGTTCGAGCCGATGCTCCGATGACGGATGCGCTCTCGCCGATGAGGATCGCCGCGACCGTAGAGGCCGTGTCCGAGCCCCGTTCGATGCGTTCGGCGGCCTGCTGAACGCGCCGAAAATGGCCCATATCCTCATCGTCGACGACGATCTCGACATCGCGGACGCCTCCAGGGAACTTCTGGAGTCGGTTGGTCACCAGATCTCCATCGGTCGCAACGGCGAAGAGGGGCTGGCGGCTCTGTCTGCGGCTCCGCTTCCAGATTGCGTCTTGCTCGATCTCGACATGCCGGTGCTGAACGGTCAGGGCATGGCGCATCAAATGCTCGTGCACGACGCAGGCGAGGAGGAGGTTCCGATTCTACTCGTTTCGGGTCGCAACGACCTTCCCGCGGTCGCCGCCCGCATGGGCACGCCGTACTTCGTTGCGAAAGGAAACGGCAACTACGGCGACCTTCTCCTCGAGATGCTCGAGCGCGTGCTCGTCGAACGGCGTGCGCCCGCATCCGCGTGATGCATCCGCTCGCCTCGGGCGTCCGACTCCCGAGACGAGCGTCAGCAGGCGGCGCGTTTCATGCTGATGTCCACTGGCATGGTAATGCCATCGGAGACCGTTGCGGCGACCTCACCTTTGCGAGAGGGGTCCTCGGCGGAGCCGCTGCACCTTCGTTCGACGGTCGAAGGTGTTCTGCTCCACTGGGTCGAGTTCGGTGCTGGCACCGGTCGGTGGCTCGGGAGAGCGCCCGTGGTCCTTCTGCACGGGCTCAACGATTCGCACGGGACGTGGCGGCAAATTGCCGCGGACCTGGCGCTCGACCGTCGGGTGCTCGCCCTGGACCTGCCGGGCCACGGCCTATCGGATCGACCGGACGCAGGGTACGAACTCGCGTGGTACGGACGGATCGTGGCGCGCTGGATCGAAGGGCTCGGCCTGCAGCCGCTCGAACAGGTGGACATCGTCGGTCACTCACTGGGGGGCGGAATTGCGCTGATGCTCCTCGACGTCTGCCGCCCGCGCATTCGCCGGCTCGTCCTCGCCGCTCCTGGCGGATTGGGCAAAGAGATATTCTTCTTGCTTCGCCTGGCGTCCATTCCCGGCCTGGTCGAACGTTTTGGGCAGCCGTTCATGGCCCTCGGAACACGTATGGCGCTCCGACGATGGGGCGATAAACTCCAGGTCGGTCACGTCGCCGAACTCAGCGCGATGAACTCGAGGCCCGGGACCGCAAGAGCGTTTGCGAGGACCGTGCGTGGTCTCATGGATTGGCGGGGTCAGCGCCACTCGTTCTTTCGTCATGCGCACGAGATCGCCGATCTTCCGCCGATCGCGGTCCTGTGGGGAGATCGAGATTCGGTCCTTCCGATCGCGCACGGCAGGGCGCTCGCGCGGGGCATGGATGGCGTCAAGCTCACCGTTCTCAGCGGGTGCGGCCACTACCTCCATCACGATGACCCGCAGTCGTTCCTCGACGCTGTTCACGACGCGCTCGACCCGTTCTCCTGGCCTCCGGTCCGCGTGACCGCAGCAGCCCGTGCCGCGTGGCCGACGACGGACGAGGCCGCAGGCTTGCTGAGCATGTTTGGCACGAGCTTGCCGAGCTCTTGATCGAGCCGCTACGCCTTCGACCCTCGGACCTGAGTCAGCGAGAGCACATTCCCGTCGGGATCTTGAAACCACGCGACGCGCGCGCCGCTCGGCGCAGTCCATATCCCGAGGTCGTCTTGCTCGAAGTGGCCGTAGCGGTTGAACGCGACGTTCCTCTTCACGAGCTCCGCGGCGGTCGCGCGGATGTCGTTCACTTCCCAGCCGAGGGCGGTGTACGGCGCGGGCTTCATGTCCTGCACCTTCTGAACGCGCAGCATCGTGCCTCCGGCGTCGACGACGAGCGCGAACGGATCGTCGCTCGCGACCGGAAGACCGAGGATGCCCTCGTAGAAGGCGCGAGATCGCGGGGCGTCGGTGGTGGCCAGGAACGCGATAATCTTGTTCTTCGAGAGCATGCGTTCGCCCTAGGTCGCGTCGCGGCGACAGAGCACGAACCAGTTGTCCATCACCTTGCCGTCCCGGGCCGCACGCCCGATGCTCACATGCGATGAGACGCCGCGCATCGTGTCTTTCGTGCGGTTGTAGATGAACCGGCTGAGGCCCGCGGAGTTCGGCCGTATCGGCGGCCACGCGTCGGGCTTGCCGGGCGGCAATTCGCAGTAGTCGATGAGCACTTCGCCCGCCTTGATCGCGTAACAGACGAAGTAGCCGGGCCCGGACACGACCTGAACGGCAGGCGGGTTCTGGTTGTATCCCCACAGCCGCTCCGGCGTGGACGCGAGCGCGGGCGCGGCCCGGCAGAAGCGCTTCTCGAAGTGCGACACGATCGGGATCGAGTTCTTGCCCGTGTGGATCACCGGCGTCAGCGGGGCGACCGACGCGGGCACGAAGTGCTCGAGCGCCAGCGCGCGAAAGCCCCGGGCCGCCTCGTAGAGGCGGGCCTGCTGGCCGGGCGTCATCGCGCTCGTGGCGGCAGCGCGCGCCGCGTCGTCGAGCCCGTCGAGGTGGCGGGACAGGCCCGGAACATCGACCCGGCCCCCTGCGAAGAACGCTTCGATCGTCATGGTGGTTGCCAAAGTGGATAATCCAATCTATTGAAGAGGTCAAGCCAAGCCGGCCGGAGGGAATCACCACGTGAGCGCACGGTCGGACGCGGGGGCCCACGAGAAGCGCGGCTCGCCCGAGGTGCTGGCCGACGCCCTCATGGCGAAGATCTTCCGCGGCGAGTTCCCTCCGGGGACGCGCCTGCCGCCCGAGCGTCAGCTCGCCGTGCAGCTCGAGGTCGATCGCACCACGTTGCGCATGGCGCTCAAGCAGCTGCAGCGCATGAACCTCCTGGTAGCGCGCCACGGGTCGGGCATCGAAGTGAACGACTACCGCGCCGTCGGCGGGCTCGACGTGCTCGCCGCGCTCTTCGCGCTCGACGACGTGCCGCTCGACCCGAGCCTCATCTTCGAGGCCCTCGATTTCTGGGAAGAGGGCTTCAGCATGACCGCCGCCAAGGCCATCGCGCGGATGACGGTCGACGAGCTCCGCAGCCTCGAGCTCTTGCTCGATCGGTCGGTGGCGGCCCTGGGCGACGTCGACGCGTTCCTCGACGCGCAGCTCGAGATCCAGGACTCGCTCGCGCGCCTCAGCGGAAACGTGATGTTCCGCATGCTGAGCAACTCGACCCGACCCGTGCGACGCCGGATTATGAGCCTCTTGCCGGAGACGATGGACATGCGCGCCTCGCTCGGCGAGATGAAGCAGATGCTGCGCGTCGCGGTGGCCACGCGGCCGGGCGAGACGGCCATCCGCGACGGGTTGCTCCTTGCCCTCCGGCGTCAGAGCGCCGGCCTGCGGCAGCGCCTCGTGCTCGCGTCCCCCGTGAAGCCGGGGCGGCGAAAGGCGGGCGCGAAGACCGCGAAGAAGGCGGACCCGAGGAGCGACCGCAAGATGGCGGCGAGGACAGCGACACCCCTGACGCCGGGGGCGCCGACGGCACCCAAGCCCAACGCGAGAGCGACGTGAGCCTCGGGCCGGGCCCTCAGCGGCGCATCGCGGTAGTGCTCGCCGACGTCTTCGGCGAGCCCGCCGGTGTCAGGGCAGCGGCCGATGCCTCGAGGCGTGCCCCACGCAGCGCAAGCAGAGCATGGACGTGACGTACCTCCCGCGCGCGGCCCGCCACGGCGCGCGCCTCCTGCCGGAGCACGAGGTGCGCACCATTGACGTCACCGGCTCGATGCCGACCGGCGTCTCGGGCCGCCGTTCGGACGGCACGTCCTTTCGCATCGAAGCGCGCCGTGGCGTGGTCGTGGCCGCCAGCGCGGTGCAGTCGCCTTGCATCCTCGGGCAATCGGGGCTCGGTCCGCGCGATCACGTCGGTCGCCACTTTCGCTTGCACCCCCGAACGGCGGTCGCCGCGGTCTATCGCGACCCGCGAGCGGCAAGCGCAGCTTCAATCGGTCGGCGGCTCGATTCCGCCTTCGGCGGGCGTCACGCTGTCGCTCTCTGACGCGCCGCCCAGAACCGACGCGCCCGAATAGGCGCCCACCTTCGCGGGTGGATGGCGCAGGTTCGGCGCGCCCAGGTCGCCGCCCGCCACCCCGATCGCCTTGTCGAGCTGGCTCGTGCGCTGCGTATCGGCGGCAGCCTCTTCGTCGAGCGCGCCCCCGGCGAGGGCGCCGGCCACGGCGCCAATGACGGCTCCGGCGGCGATTCCGGGCGGTCCCGCGGCTGCGCCGAAGACGGCGCCCGCCACGGCCCCCGAGACTCCCCCTTCGAGCTCATGCTCGAGGGTCTTGGTCTTCGTTGCTCCACTCTGGCTCTGGTTACGCTTCTTCGTGGTCATGTCGCGGTCCTCTGCAACGGCCGTGCTACGTGCCCGCCTCCCCGCCCGAGCGTGCGCGGCCAGGAGCGCTAAGGTGGGCCGGGTACCCATGGCGTTCACTGTCGTCGCGTCGCTCGTGGGCGGCGCTCTCATCGGTGCCAGCGCGTCCGCGCTCCTCGTCCTTAACGGTCGCGTCGCCGGGATCAGCGGCATGCTCGGCGGGCTCGTTCGGCCCGAACGGGGCGAATGGAGCTGGCGCCTCGCGTTTGTCGGAGGCCTGGCCGTGGGAGGCGCGCTCCTGGCCTGGCTCCGTCCGGAGCTCGTGCCGTCGGTCTCGCCGGGCGTTCCATGGCCTCTGATCGTCGTTGCGGGCTTGCTCGTGGGGTTCGGCACGCAGCTCGGCAATGGCTGCACGAGCGGTCACGGCGTGTGCGGCATCAGCCGCCTGTCGGTGCGATCGCTCGCCGCGACCCTCATCTTCATGCTCACGGGCGCGCTGTCGGCCTACGCCGTGCAGCGCCTGTTCGGGGCGTCGACGTGACCGCCATGAAGGGGCGATTCGTCCCGTTCTTGCTCGGCGTCGTCTTCGCGCTGGGTCTCGGGATTTCGGGGATGACGGATCCGCGCAAGATCATCGCCTTCTTGAACGTCGCGGGCGCGTGGGACCCGAGCCTGGCCTTCGTGATGATAGGCGCCGTCGCGGTTCACTTCGGGTTCGCGCAATGGGCGCTGCGAGCGAAGAAGCCCGCCTGGGCGCCGGCCTTCTTTCTGGCCACAAAGACCACGATCGGCGCGCCGCTCGTCACGGGTGCCGCGATCTTCGGGCTCGGGTGGGGCGCGGCGGGCTACTGCCCGGGACCCGCGGTCGTGGCGGCATCCGGAGGGTCCGTCCCGGCGCTGCTCTTTCTCGGGTCGATGCTGGCCGGCATCGCGGTCTTTCGTTGGATCGGCGTGCCGTCTCGCCGGCCTGGGTCGTCGCGACTGGTGCGCTCGAGCTGACTGGCGCGCACGGCCATTGCATCACGCAAGCGAGGTCCCTCGTCATGCATTCCTTCACGGGTCTCATCCTTGTCGCGCTTACTACAGCAGGCTGCAGCGCCACCTACGCTTACGTGCCGGCGACCAACGCGCCCCTGACAACGCTGTATGGCCACGCCGCCGCCGACTACGCCATTCCGCCCCAGGCCCCCCGGGGCGATCTTCGCGTCGCGTCATACGGCATCGAGCCGCTGTCGCCCGAGGGCGCCGACGACGAATCGGTGGGCGCGCTCCACATTCGCCTCTCCATCGCGAACAAGAGCGATCAACCCTGGACGCTCGACACGCGCGAGCAGCAGGCCGCGCTCGAGGGCCGCGCCACGAGCACGCCCGCGTTTGCGTCCGCGAGCCCCGGCGTGGGCTCGCCGCCGATCGTGACGATCGCGCCGAACTCCACGCGCCTCGTCGACGTCTTTTTCCCCCTTCCCGAAGACATGCAGAGTGCCTCCGCCGTGCCGGCCTTCCGGTTCACGTCGACGGTTCACACCGACGCCGGCCCCGTCTCCGAGACCACGCCGTTCGATCGCATCGAGACCGACGGCGACTCTGCGGTGGCGGCCGACGACAGCGCGCCCCAAGCCGAATACGACCCGGAGGTCTACGGGTACGACTACTGGGACGCGCCGTTCTATTACAACCCGACGTTCATCGGCTTCTACGGGGGAGGCTATCCGCGAGGATACTGGGGCCGGCCGTACTACGCGCGCGGCTGGGGTTGGGGACGGCCGGGCTACTACCACGGCGGCTATCGGGGCGGGTTCCACGGCGGCTATCGGGGCGGGTTCCACGGCGGGGGCGGGTTCCACGGCGGGGGCGGGTTCCACGGAGGTGGCGGTCACGGTGGCGGCGGTCACGGCGGACACCGTTGACGTCCGTCGGCACGGCCGTCGCGGAGGCGTGACGCGTGCCCCCAAATAACTTCGCGCCTTTGCGGTTCTCCCCCGTCCGCCGCTGAAGCCCCTACTGCAAGGCCTCTTGCAGCGAGCGGAGCACGTGCTCCGCGACCACGTCGGCGGTCATGGCGTCGAGCTCGTATTCGCCGCGTTTCCCCAGGCTCCCGTTCGAGTTGACGATCGTGTTGGTCGACGACACGGTCACCTTTCGCTCGTTGCGGTTCGCCGAGAAGGTGATCTCGATGAAGCTCCGGTTCGTCTCCGCCGACTTGAAGGCAAACGGTTTGGGGTTCATCCGGAGCGAGATCGCGGCGAACGAGATGCCGCCGGTCGTGCTCGATGACTCTTCTTGCTCGCGGGCCGTGGCCTCGTGCCCGTGCCCGGTGAGCATGTCCACGAACTCCTGGATGGCAGGGCGAAGCGTGTCTGCCCGGAGCGTGGCGAAGCGCTCGGGGAAGGCTGCGTCGGCCGCGCGCTTGGCGATGATCTTGCGCTCGTCGGCGGCGAGGCGGTCGTCGTAGGTGCCGAGGATCTTCTTCAGCTGATTCTTTGCGTCGTTCTTCATTCGATGGGCCGCCTCCCCGTGGGGGTTCCAGCGTAGACCGGATCGCGACGGTCAGCTGCTATGGTTGAAGCCTATGTGCGGGTTCGGCCCGCCAGGGACCGTGTGCGGGTCGGCCCGCAAGGGATCGGCGGCGGTCGGCAATGGGAGACTCGTTACGATGCCGGAGGGAACGGTCGCGAAGAAGACGAAGTCGCGCAAGTCGTGGGTCTTTCTCCTGGGGCTCGGCATCGCCGCGTTCCTCGCGGTCAAGACCGGTTGGGCCGGCTTCGGGTGGGCGGACCTCAAGTCGCGCCTTTACCCCGGCAACGACGGCTTGCTCGCGTGGATCCCGGGTGACGCGCAGGCGGTGGCCATCGTCGATCCGCACCAGATTCATCCAAAGGCGCTCGGATCCGACAAGGGCGCCGCGCGCGAGTGGCTCGAACGGGTGCGAAGCGACGTGAAGAACGCGGCCGGCGTCGACCTCGCGTTCGACGTCGACAAGCTGGCGATCACGCCGTCGCTCGTCGTCATGAGCGGCCGCTTCGACGGCGAGAAGCTCGCCGCCAAGCTCGCCGACTACAAATACGCGAGGGCCGAGCACGGCGGCCGTTCGTACCTCGTGCGCCCCGGCGAAGACGCTGTGATGGCAGCCGACGACAGCCACCTCCTCTACGGCGACGAGGCGTCGATCAAGGCCGCGATCGACGCCGAGGGCGGCGCGTCGCTGGCCAAGAACGACCTCGTGGTGCAGCGCCTCGCGCGCATGGGATACAAGCAGCCGCTCGTAGCGACGGTCGCCCTCGGCGGCGAGCGGCCCAGCCTCCGGTCGATGATCACCGGCTCGACCGGTCCGCACGCGATCTCGATCGGCCTTCGCAGCGGCGGTGCGAAAGGCGAGGCCGCCGGCGGCGTCGACGTGCACGCGATTGTCGAGACCGGGAGCGCGAATGCGGCCGACGAGCTCGGCCGCCTCCTCGACGAGAAGCGCGCTGGCCTCGCCGAATCTCTGCAGGGGACGACCGGTGTCGGGCTCGCCACGCTCCTGGGCAAGGTCGCTCACGACGCGACGATCAAGAGCGACCCGCTCGCGAGCCAGGTCGGCCTCGACGCGCACGTTCCTGCCGAGACGCTCGACGCGCTGATCCAGGCAGCCGAGACGAGCGTCCCCCTCTCCCAGGCTTACAAGACCCTGCGGCTCTATCAGATGGTCGCTCCGGGACCGCTCGCCCCGGCTGCCCCGCCTGCCCCGCCTGCCCGTTGAGCGCCGCCGCCGTGATCTACGCGGGCCGGCCCTCGGTCGAAAAAATACTGCTCGGCCGTGTCGATCGGGCGCCCCCTCGTTCGTCGCCCGGGTAGAGCAGGCGCCGAACCCGGTCGATGGCGGCCGGCATGGCCCGGCTCCCACCCCAAGAGAAAGAAAGAGGCACCCCCAATGCGCTTCACGGTCATGGTCCCCGCCGATGCGAACTCCGAAGCGGGCAAGATGCCGGACGAGAAGGTGCTGGCGGACATGATGAAATACAACGAGCAGCTGGAGACGTGGGGGAGCATCGAGGCTCGTTGCCAACCAGCATTCGTTTCGGACCGCCGTCGGCGGAAAGCATCACTGTGAGCGCCGAAGGCAGCGATTTGAGCGCAACGCGCTGGACGCTGACGGGCCCCGTGCGGCTTTTTCTGATAGGAAGCCAGGGTACGAAGTCACGCGAATCTCGAGGAGCGTCGAAGCAGCATGAGCACTCGTCATCTTTCGTCTTGGCCGCCCGCGTCACCGCGCGAGATCGCGCTGCCGCCAACGTCGCTCTGGTCCAATCTCGAGGCGTCGGCCGCCCGCGACCCGAACCGCGGGTGCCTCGTCTTCTACGAGAGCGTGCTCACGTACGCGCAGGTCGAGGCCGAAGCCGAGCGCCTGGCCGGCTTCCTTCAGCACGAATGCGGGGTCAAACGCGGCGATCGGGTCGGCCTTTACATGCAGAATAGCCCCCAATTCGTGCTCGCCTTTTACGCGATTCTTCGAGCCGACGCGGTCGTCGTTCCGATCAACCCGATGAACCTCACCGGCGAGATCGAGCACATGCTTCGCGACAGCGAGGCAAATGTCATGTTCGCCGCACAAGAGGTCGCGGCCAATGCCCTACCGCTCCTGGGCAGCGCGCTCAAACACCTCATTGTCGCGGCCTATTCGGATTACCTCACGGCGCCAACGGATCTCGCAATTCCCGACTTCGTTCGAGCGCCTCGTGCCTCGTTCGATGTCCCAGGGGTTACCCTTTGGAGCCAGGCCGTCGCGCGCGATCTGGCGCCGACGTCGCACACGGCGGGCCCGGACGACCTCGCGGTGCTCCCATACACCTCGGGCACGACGGGGCTTCCGAAGGGGTGCATGCACCCGCACCGCACGGTCATGCACACGACGATCGCCTGGTCTGCTTGGCACGAGGTCGTCGACGGGGGCGAGTGCATCCTCGCCGTGCTGCCTTTTTTTCATGTGACCGGCATGCAGAACAGCATGAACGGACCGATCCACCAGGGGGCGACCATCGTGATCATGCCGCGCTGGGACCGGAACGTGGCGGCGCAGCTCGTGGAGCGATTCCACGTTACGGGGTGGACCGCCGTTCCGACGATGGTCGTCGATCTGCTGTCGAGCCCCGACCTCGAGAAGTACGATCTCTCTAGCATTCGCGCGATGGGCGGCGGCGGCGCCGCGATGCCCGAGGCGATCGCACAGAAGCTCAAGGAGCTCTGCGGCCTCACGTACCTCGAGGGCTACGGTCTCTCCGAGACGATGGCGCCGTCGCACATCAACCCCGTGCAGAAGCCGAAGAAGCAATGCCTGGGGATCCCGATCTTCGGCGTCGATTCGCGCGTGGTCGACCCCCAGACTCTCGTCGAGCTGCCGCCGAACGAAGTGGGCGAGATCATCACTCATGGGCCGCAGGTCTTCCTCGGGTACTGGAACAAGCCCGACGCCAACGCCGAGTGCTTCGTGGAGATCGAGGGCAAGCGCTTCTTTCGCACGGGCGACCTCGGGCGCACCGACGAAGATGGGTACTTCTTTCTGGTCGACCGCCTGAAGCGAATGATCAACGCCTCCGGGTTCAAGGTGTGGCCCGCCGAGGTCGAGACGATGCTCTACGCTCACCCGGCCGTCAAAGAAGCCGCGATCATCCGGACGCGAGACCCGCGGCGCGGCGAGAGCGTGAAGGCGGTGGTCGTGCGCAAGACGGGGTCGCCCGACGCGCTCGACGAGACCTCGCTCATCGCGTGGTGCCAGACGCACATGGCGGCTTACAAGGTGCCCCGGAGCGTCGAGTTCGTCGATTCGCTCCCGAAGACGGGGTCCGGTAAGATCTTCTGGCGCGGGCTCCAGGAGAAGGAAGACCAGAAGACGGCGTGATCGAGCTCCGGGGGGGACCGGCGACGTCCCCTCGAGCTCCGGCTTCCTTCCCATGAATCGCGCGGGAGACTCGCTGGGCATCCTTCAGTAGAGTTAGATCGTTTCGCTGGGAGCGGCGTCGTACCGGCATGGGCTCTCGCGCGCTCCCGATGCCCGACGACATGCAGGTGGCCTCCCGGGCCGTCAAATTCGCGACGAGATTGGCCGCCAAGCGAGCGAGCCACTCACGCGAACTCGACCACGGTCCGGATCGACTTGCCCTGGTGCATCAGGTCGAACGCCTCGTTGATGCGCTCGAGAGGGAGCTTGTGGGTGATCAACGCATCGATCTCGATCTTCTTCTCCATGTACCAGTCGACGATCTTCGGCACGTCGGTGCGGCCACGCGCCCCACCGAAGGCCGAGCCCTTCCAGACCCGGCCCGTGACGAGCTGAAACGGGCGCGTCGCGATCTCCTGCCCCGATCCGGCCACGCCGATGACGACGCTCACGCCCCACCCGCGATGGCAGCACTCGAGCGCCTGCCGCATCAACTTCACGTTGCCCACGCACTCGAAGCTGTAGTCGGCGCCGCCGCCCGTCAGCTCGACCAGGTGCGGGACCAGATCGTCGACGTCTTTCGGGTTCACGAAGTGCGTCATGCCGAATCGACGGCCCAGCGCCTCGCGGGCAGGATTGACGTCCACGCCGACGATGCGATCGGCGCCGGCGATCCGCGCCCCCTGAATGACGTTGAGGCCGATGCCGCCGAGCCCGAAGACGACGACATGGGCGCCCGGCTCGACCTTCGCCGTGTAGATCACGGCGCCGATGCCGGTCGTGACCCCGCACCCGATGTAACAGATCTTGTCGAACGGCGCGTCGTCGCGCACCTTCGCGAGCGCGATCTCCGGCAGCACCGTGTGGTGAGCGAAGGTCGAGCACCCCATGTAATGGTGGAGCTTCGTCTTGCCGATCGAGAAGCGGCTCGTACCGTCGGGCATGACGCCCTTGCCCTGCGTCGCGCGAATCGCCGTGCACAGGTTGGTCTTGCGACTGAGGCACGATTTGCAGGCGCGGCACTCGGGCGTATAGAGCGGGATGACGTGGTCGCCCTTCTTCAACGTGGTGACGCCGGGTCCCACGTCGACCACGACGCCCGCGCCCTCGTGCCCGAAGATGGCCGGGAAGAGCCCCTCGGGGTCGGCTCCGCTCCGCGTGAACTCGTCGGTGTGACAGACCCCCGTGGCCCGGATCTCGACCAGAACCTCGCCCGGGCGCGGGCCGTCGAGCTCGACGTCTTCGATGACCAGCGGCTTGCCCGCTTCGTAAGCAACGGCGGCTTTGGTTCGCATCCGCCGAAGATAGATCGCCCCCCGTTCTTCCGCCCAACTCGCCGGCTCCGCCATCGGCCTGGCGTGTCTCGAAGAAGCGATCACGCCGGGTCGGGGCGGCGCCTCGGCGCTGACTCTAGCTCGCGTCGTGGAAGATGATGCCCATCGTGTGGCGAGAGCCGGAGCGCACGCGGCTCACGCCATGTCGGAGGTTGACGCGTGACGTCCCGCGAACCCCCTGAACGGGGCGGCGCTGGACCGCGAAGATCGCGCTGTCGCCCTGCCTCAAGGGCAGCACCATCGGTCGCGATTGCATCCGCGGGCGCTGCTCGGTCATCACGAACTCGCCGCCCGTGAAGTCGCGCTCGGGGGCCGACAGGAGCACCGCGACCTGAAGGGGAAAGACGTGCTCTCCGTAGAGATCCTGATGGAGGCAATTGAAGTCGCCGGCGCCGTACTGGAGCAAGAGCGGTGTCGGCAAGGTCTGGCCCGCGGCGTGGCATCGCTCGACGAACGCCGAATGGTCGTCGGGATAGCGCACTTCGATTCCCATGGCCTCGTTCCACCGATTGGCGATGGGCACGAGGTGGGGATAGAGGCGGGCGCGCATCGTGGCCACGAGCTCCGGCAACGGATAAGCGAAGTATCTGTACTCTCCGCGACCGAATCCATGCTGTGCCATGACGACCCGACTGCGAAAGATCGCGTCGCGTCCATAGAGCTCGACGAGAGCTTCGCACGCGGCGGGCTCGAGAAGGCCTTCGAGCACCGCCGCTCCATGCGCGTCGAGCTCTTGCGACAGTGACGCCCAGTCGGCCGCAGCGATGCGCGGCTCGACGTCGACGGGATGGGCGCGCGCCGCGTCGGCCGCGGCAATCCGTGGCACCCGCGCGCCGCTCGCGACGTCGGCTCCCCTCGAACTCATCTAGTCCGACGAGCTCGAATCCCCCCCGTCGACGACCGCGGCGGCTTCGAGGCTATCGGCGTCGGGGCCGGCATCGGGGACGGGGACCGTGACGTCCGGCGGGCCCGCGTCGGCAGGGCTCTCGTCGCCCAGCGGGCCTGTGTCCATCGGCGAGTCCATCGCGCCGTCGACCGTGGCGTCCATCGGGGTCTGGTCGGGACCCGAATCGATGTTGTCGTACGCGCCGAAGTTGGGCTCGCCCTTCTGAGGCGCTGGCGTGAGCGAGCGCAGGTAGACGATGATGCCCTTCTGCTGGTCCGACGTGATGTCGGTCCACCGGTGGAAGCCCATCCACGAGGCGTACGGCACGATGGTTGGATCGAAGAAGCCGCCGTCGGGGAATGTACCGCGGAGGATGATGCCCAGGAGGTCGTCGTCGCTGAACCCGCCCGTCTGCTCGGGGGTATGCGACACGTCGGTGAACACGCTGTTCGTCGCCGCCTCGCCGTGGCAGTTCGTGCAGGCCGGCCCGCCGTTGCCCTGCTCGAGGGGGCTGCCGGTAGTCGCGGTGGTGCTCCCCGCGAGGTGAACCGACTTGCCGTTGTTGTATCGGGCGCTCCCGATCTCCCAGTCGGACTCGGCGGCCTGGGTGATGGTCAAGAGCGACGAGCCGCACTTGGGAGGCGTCGGGACGGCGGCGTCGGGATCGTCGACCGTCTGAACATTGATGATCACGGCGCCCGGCTTGCTCATCGTGATGAGCACTTCGTTGGGGCGCTCGGGGTCGGACTGCATCTTGACCATCGTCGCGTCCGCGCTCCACACGACGTTCCCGTTCGACCCCCGGACGACCGCGGGAACCTGGAACATGTGTTTTCCGTCAAACGCCGAGTACATCGGGCTGAACGAGACCGTGAGGCCGCCGTTCTTGCACGACGACGTGGGGATCGGGATCGAGGCGTCCGCGGCAGCCGGCTGCGCGGACGACGACGAACACGCCCCGAGGGCGGCGCTGGCTGCCCCAAGCGTTAGCGTGGCACCGACGGCCCAGAGAGACTTCCGCACGATCACTGGCGCCCCTTCCGTCGTTGACATACCCAAGTCAGCCCAAGTCAGCCCAAGTCAGCCCAAGTCAGCCCAAGTCAGCCCAA